>NZ_RCNY01000085.1:0-223656 GCF_004307635.1 Pseudomonas sp. Sample_22 | reverse complement strand
TTTTTAGCGAAAAACATCTCGCGAAAGCTTGACCGTGAACAGAGTATCTACAGGGTTATAGGTCGTGCCGTTATTCCATGATCGACACTGACCTTGTAGGAGCGAGGCTTGCCCGCGAAAGCAATCCGTCAGGCGACCCGATTCAAATCGTTATGCCGTGTTTCCTTCAGGCACAGTACGGCGATCAAGCTCAGCACCGCTGCGCCGGACACATAACCGCCGACATAGCTCAAGCCACCCATAGCTACCAGTTTCTGCGCAAAGAACGGCGCCGCCGAGGCACCGACAATACCGCCCAGGTTGTAGGCGGCAGAGGCGCCGGTATAACGCACGTGAGTTGGAAACAGCTCCGGCAGCAGTGCACCCATCGGCGCAAACGTCACGCCCATCAGGAACAGCTCAATGCACAGGAAGAGTGCCACGCCCCAGGTCGAGCCTTGGGTCAGCAGCGGTTCCATCAAAAAGCCCGACAAAATTGCCAGCACGCCGCCGATGATCAGCACCGGTTTACGTCCGTAGCGGTCGCTGGCCCAGGCGGACAGTGGAGTAGCCGCCGCCATGAATAACACGGCGAAGCACAGCAAGCCGAGGAAGGTTTCACGGCTGTAGCCCAGCGTCGCGACGCCATAACTCAAGGAAAACACCGTCGAGATATAAAACAGTGCGTAACACACCACCATCGCACCGGCACCCAGCAAGACAGGCACCCAGTATTGGCTGAACAGCTCGACCAGCGGGATTTTTACCCGTTCCTGGCGGGCCACGGCGTTGGCAAAGACCGGCGTTTCATGAAGCTTGAGGCGCACGTACAGGCCCACCATCACCAGCGCGGCACTGAGCAGGAACGGAATCCGCCAGCCCCAGGAGCGGAACTGTTCATCGTCCAGCACCATGGCCAGGGTGAGAAACAGGCCGTTGGCCGCAAGAAAGCCAATGGAAGGGCCGAGCTGCGGAAACATGCCGAACCAGGCGCGTTTGCCCTTGGGGGCGTTCTCCGTGGCCAGCAGCGCCGCGCCGCCCCATTCCCCGCCCAACCCCAGGCCCTGGCCGAAACGCAGCACGCAAAGCAGGATTGGCGCCCAGGCGCCGATGCTGTCATAGCCGGGTAGCACGCCGATCAGCGTGGTACATACGCCCATCAGCAACAGCGAGGCCACCAGGGTGGATTTGCGTCCGATGCGGTCGCCGAAGTGGCCAAACAGCGCCGAGCCCAGCGGTCGTGCCAGAAACGCGATGCCGAACGTCAGGAAAGCCGAGAGCATCTGCGCCGTCCCGGACGTCTGCGGAAAGAATACCGGGCCGATCACCAGTGCGGCAGCAGTGGCATAAACGTAGAAGTCGTAGAACTCGATGGCGGTGCCGATGAAGCTCGCGGTGGCCACGCGGGTGGCGGAGTTCGTCGGTTGCGCGGGCGCGTGGTCGTAGGTTGTGCTGGTCGTCATGCGGTTATCCCTGACAGTCATGTGCCCCAGTGGAGCGAATTATTATGGTTGAACACCCAGGGATGTGGGTTTGCAGCAGAGTGCGGGTAGCACAGCGTAGCGGGGGGCTTGGGTAAGCGCCTCGATTATAGGAAGGTGGCTAACGATTCAACAAGGGGGCAAGAATGCTCAGCCTGCCGTGGCCGCGACGGGCGCCGGGCCGGTATGCCAGATCAATACCCGAGTGACGCGGTTGTCTTCGGTCTCGAGGATTTCCAGGCGATAACGACCGATTTTCAGGCATACCGCGCTCTCGGGAATGGTTTCCAGCGCCTCGGTCACCAGCCCGTTAAGGGTTTTCGGGCCATCGCATGGCAGGTGCCAGCCGAGGCTCTTGTTGAGGTCGCGTATCGATGCGGCGCCATCGATCACCAGGCGGCCGTCGGCCTGGGGGTGAATGTGCGGGTTGTCCAGGCTTTGCTGGCTTTCGAACTCGCCGACGATTTCTTCGAGAATGTCTTCCAGGGTCACGATGCCAAGCACCTCGCCGTACTCGTCGACGACCATGCCAAGCCGACGCTGCTGCTTGTGGAAATTCAGCAGTTGCAGTTGCAGCGGAGTGCTTTCCGGTACGAAGTACGGTTCGCGACTGGCCGCCATCAGCGCGTCCAGTGTCAGGCTGTTGTCGGCCAGCAGATGGCCGATTTGCCGAGTGTTGAGCACGGCTTCAACCTGATTGATGTCGCTGTGAAACACCGGCAGGCGCGTGCGGGTGTTGTTGCGCAGTTGTTCGATGATTTCTTCGATCGGGTCATCGAGGTTGATCCCGTCGACTTCGCTGCGCGGCACCAGAATGTCGTTGACCGTGATGTTGTCCAGCGCATGGATGCCGGGCAGCGGATGTGGCCGGTGGACGGCGGGTTCGCGGTCATCGTGTTGGGCGTGTGGTGCCTCGTCTTCGCTCTGTTGCACGACCTTGACCTTGCGGGCCAGTGGACGAATCAACAGTTTGGCGATGGCATCAAGCAACCAGGCAGCGGGGTAAACCATTTTCAGCGGGACGCGCAGCAAGCTGTTGCCAAAGGCGAGGATGGCATCCGGATGGCGGGCGGCAACGGCACGGGGCAAATAGTCGGCAAGCACCAGAAGAATGGCGCCCGCACCGAGGCACGCGATCCATGGACCGTTCTGCGCCCAGGTGAAAATCGCCAGCAAGGTGCAAATGACCACGACCAGCGCGCGACACAGGGTATTGCAGAAGATCAGGCTGACGAGCGGGAAGCTCAGCCTGGCCGGTGGCTTGTCGCTCGAGCGCGAAGCGATGCGTTTGGCCAGCAGATATTGATGTGCGGCTTCAATGGCGGAAAACAGTCCCGACCATAAAACCAGCAGAGCCACTACAGCGAGCATTGGCCCTAAGGGCAAGTCGTCCATTAATGCCGCCCGTTAGATATGCAGGATGTATTCACGGACCAGCTTGCTGCCGAAATACGCCAGCATCAACAGGCAGAATCCGGCAAGGGTCCAGCGAATGGCCTTGTGTCCGCGCCAGCCGAGGCGATTGCGCCCCCAGAGCAGCACGCTGAAGACGATCCAGGCCAGGCAGGCCAGCAAGGTCTTGTGCACCAGGTGTTGGGCGAACAGGTTGTCGACGAACAGCCATCCGGAAATCAACGACATCGACAGCAGAGTCCAGCCGGCCCAGAGGAAGCCGAACAGCAGGCTTTCCATGGTCTGCAGCGGCGGGAAGTTCTTGATCAGCCCGGACGGATGCTTGTGCTTGAGCTGATGGTCCTGGACCAGCAGCAACAGCGACTGGAATACCGCGATAGTGAACATGCCGTAGGCGAGGATCGACAGCAGGATATGGGCAAGGATGCCCGGTTCTTCGTCGATGATCTGTACCGTGCCGGCGGGAGCGAACTGCGCCAGGAGCACGGTCAGCGCGCCGAGGGGAAACAGTAAGACCAGCAGGTTCTCCACGGGGATTCGCGAGCAGGCCAGCAAAGTCAGGGCGATGACTGCGGCGGCAATCAGGCTGGCGGCACTGAAGAAATCCAGGCCCAGGCCGATCGGCGTCAGCAGGTGGGTCACCAGGCTGGCGCCATGGGCCAGCACCGCGAGTACGCCGAGCGTGACCAGCAGGCGCTTGTTGGCCTTGGCGCAGTTGGCCAGGCGGGTGCCCTGATAGATAGTCGCAGCGGCATATAAACAGGCGGCGGCGAGGGTGGTAAGCAAACTGGGTGACAAGGGGAGCATAAGTCCTGTTAGGCAAGCCCGAAAGGCGCTGAGTTTGGCATAGAACCCACGCGGCACGAAAGACCAGACAAGCTGACGGCGAGGTGTCCGCCGACCGCAGTCTTCGCTATAATCCGCGACCTGCCCACGCCGCAGGCTCGCCGAGCACAGTTTTAGTCCGGTCCGGGCCGCCATTATCCCGGTCTACACAGGGCCTGAAAGGATCGCGCAATGTTTGAAAACTTAACCGACCGTCTCTCGCAGACGCTGCGCCATGTCACCGGCAAGGCCAAGCTGACTGAAGACAACATCAAAGACACCCTGCGCGAAGTGCGCATGGCGCTGCTCGAAGCCGACGTCGCCCTGCCAGTGGTCAAGGACTTCGTCAATTCGGTCAAGGAGCGCGCTGTCGGCACCGAGGTGTCGCGCAGCCTGACGCCGGGCCAGGCCTTCGTGAAAATCGTCCAGGCCGAACTCGAAAGCCTGATGGGCGCAGCCAACGAAGATTTGAACCTCAGCGCCGTGCCGCCAGCGGTCATCCTGATGGCCGGTTTGCAGGGCGCGGGTAAAACCACCACCGCCGGCAAGCTCGCGCGCTTCCTGAAGGAGCGCAAGAAGAAGTCGGTCATGGTCGTGTCTGCGGACGTTTACCGTCCAGCGGCGATCAAACAGCTGGAAATGCTCGCCGGTGAAGTGGGCGTGACCTTCTTCCCGTCCGACCTGAGCCAGAAGCCGGTCGAGATCGCGCAAGCGGCTATTAAGGAAGCAAAGCTCAAATTCATCGACGTGGTCATCGTCGATACCGCCGGTCGCCTGCACATCGATGAAGAGATGATGGGCGAGATCAAGGCGTTGCATGCCGCGATCAACCCGGTTGAAACCCTGTTCGTGGTCGACGCCATGACCGGTCAGGACGCCGCCAACACGGCCAAGGCCTTCGGCGATGCACTGCCGCTGACCGGTGTGATCCTGACCAAGGTCGACGGCGACGCCCGTGGCGGTGCTGCGCTGTCGGTTCGCGCCATCACCGGCAAGCCGATCAAGTTCATCGGTATGGGCGAGAAGAGCGAAGCGCTCGATCCGTTCCATCCTGAGCGTATCGCTTCGCGCATCCTCGGCATGGGCGACGTGCTCAGCCTGATCGAGCAGGCGGAAGCGACCCTCGACAAGGACAAGGCCGACAAGCTGGCCAAGAAGCTGAAGAAGGGCAAGGGTTTCGACCTCGAAGACTTCCGCGATCAGCTGCAACAAATGAAGAACATGGGTGGCCTCGGCGGCCTCATGGACAAACTGCCGAACATGGGCGGTGTGAACCTGGCGCAAATGGGCAATGCCCAGAGTGCGGCAGAGAAGCAATTCAAGCAGATGGAAGCCATCATCAACTCCATGACCCCGGCCGAGCGCCGTGACCCTGAGCTGATCAGCGGTTCGCGCAAACGCCGTATCGCCATGGGTTCCGGCACCCAGGTGCAGGACATCGGACGCTTGATCAAGCAGCACAAGCAGATGCAGAAGATGATGAAGAAATTCTCTGCGAAAGGCGGAATGGCCAAGATGATGCGCGGCATGGGCGGTATGTTGCCCGGCGGCGGCATGCCGAAAATTTAGTGCCCTGTCACGCCAATACTGCTCAATATTGGCGTAACAGGGCACCAGAATCCGCGCCGGTCATCGCACCGGCGCAGACCCGCACGGAAGCGGGATCTACAGCAAACCCGCGCTTGGCGGGAGCTGACCGGCCGTTTTCAACGACGGCTCTATAGCAAATCTGCATGGCGTCCGATAGGCCGCCGGAAAAAGTCATTTGCAAAAGTCCGGATATTCCTTAGAATATGCGGCCTTTCGGGCACCCATGCCCGCTGTGCCTTTAGATTTGCAGCACCGACTACAGGAACGATGTTCACATGCTAACAATCCGTCTTGCCCTTGGCGGCTCCAAAAAGCGCCCGTTTTACCACTTGACCGTAACCGACAGCCGCAACCCGCGCGACGGCTCGCACAAGGAACAGGTTGGTTTCTTCAACCCTGTTGCTCGTGGTCAAGAAGTTCGTCTGTCCGTGAACCAAGAGCGCGTAGCCTACTGGCTGAGCGTTGGTGCACAACCTTCTGAGCGCGTTGCTCAGTTGTTGAAGGAATCTGCCAAGGCTGCGGCCTGAGCAATATGAACGCGACGCCAGCTGTTGCTGATGATTTGATCGTTATCGGCAAGATTTATTCTGTTCACGGCGTTCGCGGCGAAGTGAAGGTGTATTCCTTTACTGATCCGATCAAGAACCTGCTGGATTACAAAACCTGGACGCTCAAGCGTGACGGCAATGTAAAGCAGGTAGAGCTGGTCAGCGGACGCGGGAACGACAAGTTCCTGGTCGCAAAGCTCAAGGGTCTGGATGATCGTGAAGAAGCTCGTCTTCTGGCCGGTTATGAGATCTGCGTGCCGCGCAACCTGTTCCCTGAACTGACCGACGGCGAGTACTACTGGTACCAGCTGGAAGGTCTCAAGGTCATCGACACCCTCGGGCAACTGTTCGGGAAGATCGATCACCTGCTGGAGACCGGCTCGAATGATGTAATGGTGGTCAAGCCTTGCGCTGGCAGCCTGGATGATCGCGAACGCCTGTTGCCCTATACCGAGCAATGCGTGTTGGCCGTCGACCTGGCAGCAGGCGAGATGAAGGTGGATTGGGACGCGGATTTCTAAGCGTGGCTAACTTGCGCGTAGAAGTGATCAGTTTGTTTCCCGAGATGTTCTCCGCCATCAGCGAGTACGGCATCACCAGTCGGGCGGTGAAACAGGGGCTGTTGCAGCTCACCTGTTGGAATCCGCGAGACTACACGACGGATCGACATCACACTGTGGATGATCGCCCATTTGGCGGTGGTCCGGGCATGGTGATGAAGATCAAGCCCCTGGAAGATGCTCTGGTTCAGGCCAAGGCAGCCGCCGGGGAGGGCGCGAAGGTGATTTACCTGTCGCCCCAAGGCCGTCAACTGACTCAGTCGGCGGTACGCGAGTTGGCGAATCTGGATGCATTGATCCTGATTGCCGGCCGCTATGAAGGCATTGACGAGCGTTTTATTGATGCTCATGTCGATGAAGAGTGGTCGATTGGCGACTATGTACTGTCTGGCGGCGAGCTGCCGGCGATGGTCCTGATCGATGCGGTTACACGACTGCTGCCTGGAGCTTTAGGGCATGCGGACTCCGCCGAGGAAGATTCCTTTACGGATGGTTTGCTGGATTGCCCGCACTACACCCGACCGGAGGTGTATGCGGATCAGCGTGTTCCCGACGTATTGCTAAGTGGCAATCACGCGCACATCCGGCGTTGGCGTTTACAGCAGTCCCTTGGTCGGACCTATGAACGACGCGCCGATCTTCTGGAAAGCCGCTCGCTTTCTGGAGAAGAGAAGAAGCTGCTCGAGGAATACATCCGCGAGCGGGACGATAGTTAACAACGTATCGATGGTAGATCCGACGATTTACCTTAGGAGCACAGCATGACTAACAAAATCATCCTTGCACTCGAAGCAGAGCAGATGACCAAAGAGATCCCTACCTTTGCCCCGGGCGACACCATTGTCGTTCAGGTGAAAGTGAAGGAAGGCGACCGTTCGCGTCTGCAAGCGTTCGAAGGTGTTGTTATCGCCAAGCGTAACCGCGGCGTAAACAGTGCATTCACCGTTCGTAAAATCTCCAACGGTGTTGGCGTAGAACGTACTTTCCAGACCTACAGCCCGCAAATCGACAGCATGGCCGTTAAACGTCGCGGTGACGTACGTAAAGCCAAGCTGTACTACCTGCGTGACCTGTCTGGTAAAGCAGCTCGCATCAAGGAAAAACTGGCTTAAGTCCAGCTTCCGATGCAGAAAAAAGCAGCCTACGGGCTGCTTTTTTGTTGCCTGCGATTTATCTTCCCTGACCGTACTGTCGGTCTTGCCTGAGCCTTTATGCCCGCCATCGATCATCCCCTGATAGACCAGTTCCTCGACGCCCTTTGGCTGGAGAAAGGTCTTTCCGATAACACCCGCGATGCCTATCGCAGTGACCTCGCGCTGTTCAACGGCTGGTTGCAGGAAAAGGGCCTGGAGCTGATCAACGCCGGGCGCGAGTTGATCCTCGACCACCTGGCCTGGCGCCTGGAGCAAAACTACAAGCCCCGTTCAACGGCAAGGTTTCTCTCTGGCGTGCGTGGCTTCTATCGCTATCTGCTGCGGGAAAAGTTGATCGCGGTCGATCCAACATTAAGGATCGACATGCCGCAACTTGGGCGACCGTTGCCCAAATCCTTGTCGGAAGCCGATGTGGAAGCCCTGCTGAAGGCCCCTGATTTGAGCGAAGCCATCGGCCAGCGTGACCGTGCCATGCTCGAAGTGCTCTACGCCTGCGGGCTGCGGGTCACGGAGCTGATCAGCCTGACACTGGAGCAGGTCAATTTGCGCCAAGGGGTCTTGCGTGTGATGGGCAAGGGCAGCAAGGAGCGGCTGGTGCCGATGGGCGAGGAAGCGATTGTCTGGGTCGAGCGCTACATGCGCGATGGCCGTGGCGAATTGCTTGGCGGGCGTCCCAGCGATGTGTTGTTTCCCAGCCAGCGCGGCGAGCAGATGACCCGTCAGACGTTCTGGCACCGCATCAAGCATCAGGCCAAAGTCGCCGGGATCGGCAAATCGCTGTCGCCGCACACCCTGCGTCATGCCTTCGCCACGCATCTGCTCAACCATGGTGCGGATTTGCGTGTGGTCCAGATGTTGCTGGGGCACAGTGATTTGTCGACAACGCAGATTTATACCCACGTCGCCCGGGCGCGATTGCAGGATTTGCACGCCAAGCACCATCCGCGCGGCTAAATACCGTTCCTGAAACTGAAATGCTTATCTGTGGCGAGGGGGTTTACCCCCGTTCGGCTGCGCAGAAACCGGTACTCACGGAGCAACTAATTTAACCCCGTGGCAGATTGTGGGGTTGCTGCGCAACCCAACGGGGGTAAACCCCCTCGCCACAATGAATATTGCCAAACAGGCATCGTAGGCTGTCCTGCGTCACCTGCATTCGGCCACCGTTGCCTTATGTGGTAGGCTTTGTCGGTTTGCACGATGGGCGGTTATGACCCGGTGTTTCGGCACGGGCGTTCTGATCGTCACATTTGTCCGCCTTCAGGAGTTCTCATGCGTCTGACCCAGATTTTCGCCGCCGCAGCCATTGCGTTGGTCAGCACCTTTGCCGTCGCCGATGACGCGGCCGACAAAGCCATTCGTAAAAGTCTGGAAAACCTCCAGCTCGAAGTACCGGTAGAAACCATCACCGCCAGTCCGTTGCCGGGTTTGTATGAAGTCAAACTCAAGGGCAGCCGCGTGCTGTATGCCAGTGCCGACGGGCAATATGTCGTTCAGGGCTACATGTTCCAGCTCAAGGACGGCAAGCCCGTCAACCTGACCGAAAAGACCGAACGCCTGGGCATTTCCAAACTGGTCAATGAAATCCCGGTCGCTGAAACCGTGGTGTACCCGGCCATCGGCGAAACCAAATCGCACATCACCGTGTTCACCGACACCACTTGCCCCTACTGCCACAAGCTGCACGCCGAAATCCCGGAGTTGAACAAGCGCGGAATCGAAGTGCGTTACGTAGCGTTCCCGCGTCAGGGGCTGGGCTCGCCGGGTGATGAGCAATTGCAGGCGGTGTGGTGCTCCAAAGACAAGAAAGCGGCCATGGACAAAATGGTCGACGGCAAGGAAATCAAGGCCGCCAAGTGCGATAACCCGGTTGCCAAACAGTTCGCCCTCGGTCAGTCGATTGGCGTGAACGGTACACCGGCCATCGTTTTGGCCGATGGTCAGGTCATTCCGGGCTACCAGCCTGCGCCACAAGTCGCCAAACTGGCGCTGGGCGCGAAGTAAATTCGCATCGTCACGGTCAGCCATTGACGATCATGGTCCGGCAGCAACATCGCCGGGCCATTAATAGAGAGCCGCGAACATGCGGCTGTTTTCACGGCCGGCCTCGAGTCGGCCGTTTTATGGGGAGTTCACAGTGAAACCGGTCAAAGTAGGCATCTGTGGGTTAGGGACCGTCGGTGGCGGTACCTTCAACGTACTTCAGCGCAACGCCGAGGAAATCTCTCGTCGTGCCGGGCGTGGGATCGAAGTGGCACAAATTGCCATGCGCACGCCAAAGCCTCAGTTCCAAACGACCGGTATTGCGATTACCAACGATGTCTTCGAAGTGGCCACGAACCCTGAGATCGACATCGTGATAGAGCTGATGGGCGGCTATACCGTTGCCCGCGAGCTGGTACTCAAGGCCATCGAGAATGGCAAGCATGTGGTCACCGCGAACAAGGCGCTCATCGCCGTTCACGGTAATGAAATTTTCGCCAAGGCACGCGAGAAGGGCGTGATTGTTGCGTTTGAAGCAGCCGTGGCGGGTGGCATTCCAGTCATCAAAGCGATCCGTGAAGGCTTGTCCGCCAACCGCATCAACTGGGTGGCCGGGATCATCAACGGCACCGGCAACTTCATTCTCACCGAGATGCGCGAGAAAGGCCGGACCTTCGAAGACGTGTTGGCCGAAGCGCAAGCCCTGGGCTATGCCGAAGCCGACCCGACCTTTGACGTTGAAGGCATCGATGCGGCGCACAAGCTGACGATTCTGGCTTCGATTGCATTCGGCATTCCGCTGCAATTCGACAAGGCTTACACCGAAGGCATCACCAAACTGACCACCGCCGACGTCAACTACGCCGAAGCGCTGGGTTATCGCATCAAGCATCTGGGGGTGGCGCGCAGCACCGCATCCGGTATTGAACTGCGCGTGCACCCGACGCTGATCCCGGCCGATCGCCTGATCGCCAACGTCAACGGCGTAATGAACGCGGTGATGGTCAACGGAGACGCCGCCGGTTCGACCCTGTTCTACGGCGCCGGCGCCGGCATGGAACCGACCGCTTCGTCGGTGATCGCCGACCTGGTGGACGTGGTTCGCGCCATGACCTCCGACCCGGAAAACCGCGTACCGCACCTGGCTTTCCAGCCGGACTCGTTGTCCGCTCACCCGATCCTGCCGATCGAATCCTGCGAAAGCGCTTACTACTTGCGCATCCAGGCCAAGGACCATCCGGGCGTATTGGCCCAGGTGGCAAGCATCCTCTCTGAGCGGGGGATCAACATCGAGTCGATCATGCAGAAGGAAGCCGAAGAGCACGACGGTCTGGTGCCGATGATCCTGCTGACCCACCGAGTGGTGGAACAGCGCATCAACGATGCCATCGCAGCTTTGGAAGCCCTGGCGGGCGTGGTCGGTCCGGTTGTACGGATCCGTGTCGAGCACCTGAACTAAGCCGTTATCGTTTACCGGGCGCCGTGTCGGGCGCCCGGCATTGCGAACACTGTCCATTGGAGTCAGTCATGCGTTACATCAGTACCCGCGGCCAGGCACCGGCCCTGAATTTCGAAGACGTCCTGCTGGCAGGTCTTGCCACCGACGGCGGTCTGTACGTCCCGGAAAACCTGCCACGTTTTACCCAGGAAGAAATCGCTTCCTGGGCCGGCCTGCCGTATCACGAGCTGGCTTTCCGGGTCATGCGCCCGTTCGTCACCGGCAGCATTCCCGATGCCGATTTCAAAAAGATTCTTGAAGAAACCTACGGTGTGTTCGCCCATAGCGCCGTCGCGCCGCTGCGTCAGCTGAACGGCAACGAATGGGTGCTGGAGCTGTTCCACGGCCCGACCCTGGCGTTCAAGGATTTCGCCCTGCAACTGCTGGGTCGTTTGCTCGATTACGTGCTGGAAAAGCGCGGCGAGCGTGTGGTGATCGTCGGTGCCACCTCCGGTGATACCGGTTCGGCCGCCATCGAAGGTTGCAAGCACTGCGAAAACGTCGACATCTTTATCCTGCACCCGCACAACCGTGTGTCCGAAGTGCAACGTCGACAGATGACCACGATCTTCGGTGAGAACATCCACAACATCGCCATCGAAGGCAACTTCGATGACTGCCAGGAAATGGTCAAGGCGAGTTTCGCCGACCAGAGCTTCCTCAAGGGCACTCGCCTGGTGGCGGTGAACTCGATCAACTGGGCGCGGATCATGGCCCAGATCGTTTACTACTTCCACGCAGCCCTGCAGTTGGGCGGCCCGGCGCGCTCGGTGTCGTTCTCGGTGCCGACCGGGAACTTCGGCGACATTTTCGCCGGTTACCTGGCGCGCAACATGGGCCTGCCGATCAATCAATTGATCGTCGCCACCAATCGCAACGACATCCTGCACCGCTTCATGAGCGGCAACCAGTACGTCAAGGAAACCCTGCACGCCACCCTGTCGCCGTCGATGGACATCATGGTGTCATCGAACTTCGAACGCCTGCTGTTCGATCTGCACGGTCGCAACGGCGCGGCGATTGCCGGTCTGATGGACAGTTTCAAGCAAGGTGGTGGTTTCAGCGTCGAGCAGGAGCGCTGGACCGAAGCCCGCAAACTGTTCGACTCGCTGGCCGTGGATGACGCACAAACCTGCGAAACCATCGCCGAAGTTTACGAGCAAACCGGCGAAGTGCTGGATCCGCATACGGCGATCGGCGTCAAGGCAGCACGCGAATGCCGTCGCAGCCTGGATATCCCGATGGTGATTCTGGGCACGGCGCATCCGGTCAAGTTTCCGGATGCGGTGGAGAAAGCCGGCGTAGGAAAAGCGCTGGAACTCCCTGTACATCTTTCTGATTTGTTTGAAAGAGATGAGCGTTGCACCGTGTTGCCGAACGAGCTGAAAGCCGTACAGGCCTTTGTCAGCCAGCATGGCAACCGCGGTAAGCCATTGTAACGGGCAAAACCTGTCACACATTGAAGCCCGTCCCTGACGGGCTTTCTCGTTTCTGCGTGCCACACTGCCGTCGAGATTCGCCCCTGAAGGACGGGTGAACTGAACACAAGGATGTGGCAATGCCGTGTTTCCATGAGTCAAAACCAGCGATGTGCTGGTTGTTTTTTATTGCGGCCCTGGGCTTTGCCCAGTGGGCCGTGGCGGCGCAAATGATGGCTTTTGAGTCGGACGTTGCAGCCGCCGCCCCGGTGCTCGCGCTGGATGCGCAGGAGCGCAAATACCTCGCTGAGCAGCGTCAGGTTGTCGTTGCGTTGACACAGTACCCGTTGTATCTGTTCAAGGACGAGCACGGCCATTGGAGCGGCTTCAACAACGATGTGCTGGAGCGCATCAGCACCCTGACAGGGCTGAAGTTCGTCTACGAAGAGACGTTCTCCTCCGACCAGTTGCTCCAGCGCCTGGAAAGTGGTGCAGCCGACATGAGCACGATGTTGTCCATGAACGACGAGCGCAGGGCATTCCTGGATTTCAGTCATGCGTACGGTGGCGCAAGCTGGGTGCTTATCGGTCATAGCGAAGCGCCCGCCGTGCAGTCGTTGGAGCAGTTGGCGAAAAAGGTCCTGGTGTTACCGACCCGACACGCGCTGGAAGCGGAGATTCGGCATGAGTATCCAGCCATCGAGCTGCGCTCGGTCAAGACCTACGCCGAGGCTCGGGCGTTGGTCGAAAGCGGCGAAGCCTACGCGACCATCGACACCGAAGTCGGCGCCCGACTCTATCCTTCGGGGCGGCTCAAGGTCGGCGCAGCGATAGAGGGCAAATGGGACGCTGATTACCTGGCTGTGCGCAAAGGCCAACCACAACTGTTGAGCATCCTCAACAAGGCGCTCGAAGCATTTTCACCAGCTGAGTTACGCGCGATTCGCCACAAATGGTTCGGAGCAACGGCACCCGTAGCGACGCCTTCGGCGTGGGAACGGCTGGATTGCTGGAGCGTTGTTGTTTGCAGCGTATTTGCACTGCTTTGCCTGGTCTGGAATCGTCGCCTCACGACACTGATCCAGCAGCGCCAGGATGCCGCGAACGACCTTCGCGATCAGTTGGCGTTCCAGCATACGTTGCTGGACGCTATGCCCGATCCGATGTTCGTTCGTGATCTGCAAGGGCGCCTGGTCATGTGCAACAAGAGTTACGAGGAGCATCTGGCGATACGCTTCGATCAGGCTCAGGGGCGCCAGCTCATCGAGCTCGACATCATGCCCAAAGCGACGGCCGAACTTCTGCATGCCGAGCTCATGGTTCAACTGAACACGCGCAAGCCATGCTTCAGCGAGCGGCAATTGCTCTTGCACAGTGGCCTCAAGGACGTCTATCAATGGACGGTGCCGTTCTACAGTGCGGACGGGCAATTGCGCGGTCTGTTGGGGGGCTGGAGTGATATCGGTCAACGGGGTCGACAGGCGTGACGGAGTTGTTTTCTCTCTGTCATCTTGGCCATGCATGCTCTGTCGATCAGGGACGCCGTTATGTCTTTCAGAACTTTCTTCCCGGGCCGGCGGTCATTTACTGTAGTGACGCCCCAGGCACTTTGTTTTCGGACTATTGAGTGGTGATCGAGATGGAAAGTATCAGTCTCTTGCTCGGTGAGGCTCTGAGCCCGTATCAAGTGACATTGACCCCGTCAGGTATTCAGGGTGAATTCCGTGTGACATTGAGGAACGCGATCGGTGAGATCGTGGTCGAGCGCAAGTTCAATCAGGCGCAGTTGAGCGACAAGCGCTTGCTGACCGATGTGGTCGACGGCTTGCATCGCGATGTGCTGATTGCTGAAGGACGCCTGGAGCCTTGTGTGATCGCGGCGCTGCGTAATGCCGCTCAGGACAAGCTGTTGGCCAGTCGAAATTGAATTGTCATTTGTGGGAACCTTCCTGCACCAAGGTCAGTCAGACCCATTAACAACAGGATCAAGCATTGTGCTCCGGTGCTTGTAGCTTGTTGCTACGGGTCTGATGCAGGCCACGTTTAACCCCGAGTCGTCTCCCCACTTCTCGGGGTTTCTTTTTGCCCGGCGTTTGTCAGTGCCCGGTCTGTTGCTCGAAAAATGTCCTGGAAGCCTCCAGGTATTCACTGCGACTTTCCGGGTCAAGCCAGGCCGCGTAGGCCTCGCTCAGATAGTCACGGGGCAGGGTACGCAACAGTTGGTTTATTTCGGTGATCGCCTTTCGACCCTGCGGCGTGTCGGTGCAGCCGATGTAACCGGACAAGTATTTACCGGTGTTGCGAATCGGGTAGAACTGCAATTCATTCTCCGCGATCCCTTGCTGCTGCGCCTGATAACGGATTTCCGGACGATAGCCCAGCAACAGCTGCAAGCGTCCCAGGCGTTGCATTTGCAAGAGGCTGCCCAATGCGTCGTTACCGTAATGGAGCGTCAAGGCCTTGGGCGGAGCCTGTTTGAGCAGCACGTCGAGGTACTCGCCGTAGTTGCGTTCGGCGACGATCCCCAGCGTCACGGTGCCGGTGGCCAGCAGGGCGGCCAGATCCACTTCTCCATCCTTGATGAATGGCGCCAGCACGTTGCGATCAACGCGGCGCACGGCCAGGCCATTGCTCATGGCGCGGAATACCGGGATGGAAAACGCGATCCAGGTTTCGCGTTCCTTGCTCCAGTTCAAAGCGGCATCACACGTGAGAGAGGGCTCGTGGAGCATCTGCAAGCCGCGCGCGCGATTGACCTTCATCACGCTGTGTTGGTACTGCGGCATGCCGGCGATCAGTTTCGTCAACAGTTGATCGATAATGCCCAGGCCTTTTTTCGGTCCTTCGAAAATGAACAGCGGTGGCAGGTCGCGTTTGAGCCAGATCAGCGTGTCTTTGGGTTGCGCCAACGCTGGCGGTGACGTAGCGCTAATCAACAGAACGCTCGCCACCGCACACAACGCCCGCCCGTTACGCCACAGGCAGTGCTTGAAGAGTTGCGCAAGCAGACGCTTGAGCTCAGATGGCTCCGTCTTTGCGCAGTTGTGCGATCTGCGACGCGTCATAGCCAAGTTCCTGGAGTACCTGCGCGTTGTGCTCGCCCAGTTGCGGCCCGACCCATTCACAATCACCGGGTGTGTCAGAGAGTTTCGGCACAATTCCCGGCATCTTGAAATCTTTGCCATCCGGCAGTTTGGCCTGCAGGAACATTTCCCGGGCGAGGTACTGCGGATCACTGAACATGTCTTCGGCGCTGAAGATTCGGCTGGCCGGTACGTCGGCCTGATTCAGCAGCTCAAGAATCCTGTCCAGCGGCAACGAATTGACCCAGCGATCGATGACGCCGTAGAGCTCGTCACGGCGGCTGTCACGCCCGTCGTTGCTGGCCAGCAACGGGTCGTTGGCCAGGTCTTCGCGACCCATGATCAGCATGAAACGCTTGAAGATCGCATCGCCGTTGGCGCCGATCTGTACGTGCTTGCCGTCGGCACTGGTATGGATCGAAGAGGGCGTGATGCCGGGCATGATGTTGCCGGTCCGTTCACGGATGAAACCGAACACGTCGAACTCCGGGACCATGCTTTCCATCATGGCGAAGATCGCTTCATACAGCGCTACATCAACCACCTGGCCCTGGCCGCCGTTGACCTCACGGTGCCGCAAAGCCATCAGCGCGCCGATCACGCCCCAGAGTGCGGCAATCGAGTCGCCAATGGATATGCCGGTGCGCACCGGTGGGCGATCTTCAAAACCGGTGATGTAGCGCAAACCGCCCATGGACTCGCCGACCGCACCAAACCCTGGTTGATCTTTCATCGGCCCGGTCTGGCCGAAGCCCGAGAGCCGCACCATTACCAGCTTCGGATTCAATGCATGCAGGATCTCCCAGCCCAGGCCAAGTTTTTCCAGGACGCCGGGGCGGAAGTTCTCGATGAGGATGTCCGCTTCGCCGAGCAGCTTTTTCAGAATCGCCAGGCCGTCGGGATGCTTGAGGTTCAGGGTCAGGGACTTTTTATTGCGTGCCTGCACAAACCACCACAGCGAAGTGCCCTCATACAACTTGCGCCATTTGCGTAACGGATCGCCGCCGTCCGGGGATTCGACCTTGATCACATCGGCGCCGAATTCAGCGCAAATGCGCGAAGCAAATGGCCCGGCAATCAACGTGCCCAATTCAACGACTTTCAGGCCCGAGAGCGGTTTGGCGGTCAACGACATACGTGATCCTGTAGGAAAAGGGGTTGAGCGAGTACAGAGTTTTAACATAGCCGACCGTCAGGCGCCCCAGGTAGATCGGCTTCTATTCGTTCAATGGTGGTCGCATCGGTTAGACTTGCCGCCTTTCCCCGTATCAAGAAGCCCGTTCATGGCCCAGCCGTCCACGACCTACAAGTTTGAACTGAACCTCACCGACCTCGACCGTAGCGTCTACGAGAGCGTCAAGCAGACCATCGCCCGGCATCCTTCGGAAACCGAAGAGCGCATGACTGTGCGCCTGCTGGCCTACGCACTCTGGTACAACGAGCAACTGTCTTTTGGCCGTGGTCTGTCAGAAGTGGATGAACCGGCCTTGTGGGAAAAAAGTCTGGATGACCGCGTCCTGCACTGGATCGAAGTCGGCCAGCCGGATGCCGAGCGCCTGATCTGGTGTTCGCGTCGCACCGAGCGCACCAGTCTGCTGGCTTACGGTAGCCTGCGCGTCTGGGAAGGCAAAGTGGTGCCGGCGGTGAAAAACCTGAAAAACGTCAACATCGCGGCCGTGCCTCAAGAAGTGCTGGAAACCTTGGCCAAAGACATGCCCCGCGTCATCAAGTGGGACGTAATGATCAGTGAAGGGACGATTTTCGTAACCGACGATCGCGGTCAACACGAAGTCCAGCTGACCTGGCTGCTGGGCGAACGCGGCTGAGGCTGCGCCATTCCCCAGATATCCCACATTCAAGAGAAGCACCTGTCACCCCATGCGTATCGAACCTCGCCTGTTGCCCGACACCTTGCCCTTCCTCGGTGATATTCCACCTTTGCTGACCCGCCTGTATGCGGCGCGGGGTGTGCAATCCGAAGCCGAACTGGACAAGAGCCTGGCGCGATTGATCCCGTTCCAGAAGCTCAAGGGTATCGAGGCGGCGGTGGATCTGTTGGTAGTCGCCCTCGAGCAACGTCAGCGGATCCTGATCGTCGGCGACTTTGACGCCGATGGCGCGACGGCCAGTACCGTGGGCACTTTGGGCCTGCGTTTGCTGGGTGCGGCGCATGTCGATTATCTGGTGCCCAATCGATTCGACTACGGCTACGGCCTGACGCCGGAAATCGTCGCGGTGGCACTGGAGCGCCAGCCGCATTTGTTGATCACGGTGGACAACGGCATCTCCAGTGTCGATGGCGTGGCGGCGGCGAAGAAGGCCGGGCTCAACGTGCTGGTCACCGATCACCATTTGCCCGGCGAGGAATTGCCGTTGGCCGATGCCATCGTCAATCCGAACCAGCCGGGATGCGAATTCCCAAGCAAGGCGCTGGCCGGTGTCGGGGTGATTTTTTATGTCCTGATGGCTTTGCGCGCGCGGTTGCGCGAACTCGGCTGGTACACGGACAAGCCGCAACCGAACATTGGCGAATTGCTGGATCTGGTGGCGCTGGGCAGTGTTGCCGACGTCGTACCGCTGGATGCCAACAACCGGATTCTGGTGCATCAGGGCCTCGAGCGGATTCGCGCAGGCCGTGCCCGGCCGGGCGTCAAGGCGATCCTGGAAGTGGCCAAGCGTGATCATGCGCGCATTACCTCGACCGACCTGGGCTTTATTGTCGGTCCGCGCCTGAACGCGGCAGGTCGTCTGGATGACATGAGTCTGGGCATCGAATGCCTGCTGACCGAAGACGCCGGCCTGGCCCGTGAAATGGCTGCCCAACTGGACGGCATGAACCAGGACCGCAAATCCATCGAACAGGGCATGCAGCGTGAAGCGCTGGCCCAGCTCAAGGACCTGCCGCTGGAATCGATGCCGTTCGGTTTGTGCCTGTTCGATCCTGAGTGGCACCAGGGCGTCATCGGTATCCTCGCGTCGCGCATGAAAGAACGCTATTTCCGTCCGACCATCGCTTTTGCCGATGCTGGCGATGGTCTGCTCAAGGGCTCGGGACGTTCGGTGCAGGGCTTTCACATCCGCGATGCACTGAGTGTGGTCGCGGCGCAGCATCCGAACCTGATTACCAAGTACGGCGGTCATGCGATGGCGGCGGGCCTTACGCTGGCGCAAGACAACTTTCCGTTGTTCGCCGAGGCGTTTGACGCTGAAGTCCGCCGGCAATTGCGTGAAGAAGACCTGACCGGGCGCCTGCTGTCGGACGGCACCCTGGCGGTCGAGGAGTTTCACCTGGAGCTTGCCCGGGCACTGCGCCATGCCGGGCCTTGGGGACAGCACTTTCCTGAGCCGCTGTTTCACGGGGTGTTTCAACTGGTGGAGCAGCGCGTGGTTGGCGAACGGCACCTCAAAGTGGTACTGAGGAGCGAGTGTGGTTCGGTCAAGCTCGACGGCATTGCCTTTGGCATCGACCGCGACGTCTGGCCGAATCCGACCATCAAGTGGGTCGAATTGGCTTACAAACTCGACGTCAACGAGTTTCGTGGAAACGAGACGGTTCAGTTGATGATTGCCCACATAGAACCGCGTTGACCCCTTCGCGGGCAAGCCTCGCTCCTACGGATTACCGAAATCTGTAGGCGCGAGGTTTGCCCGCGAAAGCGATCTTTCTGACTCGCAACCTTTCTGAACCCTCCCTCATCCCTCGATGTCGACTAGGCTCTAAGCACTGCTTGATTTTCCTTGTGACGTCTTGTCGAATTCTTTTGCCCGCGGGGGCGGGTGTTGTACCTTTTTCCTGTCACTCGTCGACTTTCAAACAGAACCCTGGAGCCTGACCACTGATTCGAGAGGTGCCCCATGAGTCTGCTGCTTGAACCCTATACCCTTCGCCAATTGACCCTGCTCAACCGCATTGCGGTGTCGCCAATGTGCCAGTATTCGAGCGTCGATGGTCTGGCCAATGATTGGCACCTGGTCCACCTCGGCAGCCGTGCCATCGGCGGGGCCGGGCTGGTGTTTACCGAAGCCACGGCGGTCACGGCCGACGGGCGGATTACCGCACAGGACCTTGGTCTGTGGAACGATGAGCAGATCGAGCCGCTGCAACGCATCACTCGCTTCATTGCCGCCCAGGGTGGTGTTGCGGGTATCCAGTTGGCCCATGCCGGTCGCAAGGCCAGCACCTGGCGCCCTTGGCTCGGCAAACATGGCAGCGTAAAACCTGAAGACGGTGGCTGGTTGCCGGTCGGGCCGTCGCCCATTGCTTTTGATCCTCAGCACACGCAACCCAAACAGCTTGACGATGGTGAAATCGCCGATGTGATTCAGGCCTTCGTCGATTCCGCCAAGCGCGCGTTGGCCGCCGGTTTCAAGGTGGTGGAAGTGCATGCGGCCCATGGTTATCTGTTGCATCAATTTCTCTCTCCGCTGAGTAATCAGCGGCGCGATCAATGGGGCGGCTCGTTCGAAAACCGCATTCGCCTGGTGTTGCAAGTCACCGAAGCCGTGCGCGCGGTGTGGCCGCAAGAGCTGCCGCTGTTTGTCCGGGTCTCGGCCACGGACTGGGTCGAGGATGGCTGGAACCCGGATGAAACCGTCGAGCTGGCGCGACGCCTGAAAACCCTGGGGGTCGATTTGATCGATGTTTCGTCGGGTGGCACGGCGGTCAACGCGGAAATTCCGACCGGCCCTGGTTATCAGACTCGCTTCGCGGAAAAGGTCCGCAAGGAAGCGGAAATCGCCACCGGCACTGTCGGCATGATTACCGAGCCGGCACAGGCCGAACACATTCTGCGCACCTGTCAGGCGGATATCATTTTCCTGGCCCGTGAGTTGTTGCGCGACCCGTACTGGCCGCTGCATGCGGACGACGATCTCGGGGGACGCAAGGCCATCTGGCCGGCGCAGTACCAACGGGCTACTCATCGTGATCAACCCATTCATGAATCTGATCTGCGTGAATGATTGCGCCGTTACGAAAAAAGCCCCTGAATCGTGAGATTCAGGGGCTTTCGTTTGATCGGGAAACCAATCAGGCCGCTTCGATCTTGCTGCGGTTTTGCTCGACCTTGTTCAGGTAGTCCTTGAGCTTGTCCTGTTCCTCCGGCGTGGTGAACAGGCCTAGCTTGCTGCGGCGCCACAGAATGTCATGGGCGGTGGTGGCCCATTCTTCGCTGCACAGGTAGTCAACTTCGCGGGTATAGAGACCCCCGCCGATGTGTTCGCCCAGATCGCCAAGGTCCTGCACCCCTTCGAGCATGCGCCAGGTCCGGCTGCCGTAGGTGGTGGCCCAGCGACGCGAGATTTCGGTCGGAACCCAGTCGAACCGGTCACGAATTTTCGAGCTCAACGCCTGCGGGGTCGTCATGTCTTCGCCGCCTGGCAGGGGCGAATCGGCGGTCCAGCTCGGTTTGATGTGCGAGAAGTACGGTGTCAATTGCGCCAATGCCGACTCGGCCAGTTTGCGGTACGTGGTCAGCTTGCCGCCGAATACCGACAGCAACGGGGCTTCTTCGCCGGAGCCCGACAGGGCGAGGGTGTAATCACGAGTCACCGCCGACGGGTTGTCCGATTCGTCGTTGCACAGCGGACGCACGCCGGAATAACTGTGCAGGATATCGTCCCGGCTGATCTGTTTTTTGAAGTGGGCGTTGACCACGTTCAACAGGTAATCGGTTTCGCCATCGGTGATTGCAACCGCGGCAGGGTCGCCGGTGTACTCGCGGTCGGTGGTGCCGATCAGGGTGAAGTGGTTCAGGTACGGAATGGTGAACACGATGCGCTGGTCTTCGTTTTGCAGAATGTGCGCATGTTCGCCTTCGTACAGCTTCGGCACGATCAGGTGGCTGCCCTGGATCAGACGGATGCCGTACGGCGATTCCATTTTCAGGTCATCACGAATGAACTTGGCGACCCAGGGGCCGGCCGCGTTCACCAGTGCCTTGGCACGAATCGAAAACAGGCTGCCGTCGGCGCGTTCCAGGTGCAGGTGCCACAGCCCCTTGGTGCGACGAGCGCTGACGCAACGGGTCTGAGTATGAACGTGGGCACCTTTTTCCCGGGCTTCCATGGCATTGAGCACCACCAGACGCGCATCGTCGACCCAGCAGTCGGAATACTCGAAGCCTTTGGTGATTTCGCTTTTCAGTGCGCTGTCCGCAGCAAACTTCAGGCTTTTCGAGCCCTGGAGTTGTTCGCGTTTACCGAGGTTGTCATACAGAAACAGCCCGGCGCGGATCATCCAGGCTGGACGCAGATGAGGGCGGTGCGGCAACACGAAGCGCATTTGCTTGACGATGTGCGGCGCCTTGGCCAGCAGCACTTCGCGCTCGGCCAATGCTTCGCGCACCAGACGAAATTCGTAATGTTCGAGGTAGCGCAGGCCGCCATGGATCAGCTTGCTGCTGGCTGACGATGTGTGGCTGGCCAAGTCATCCTTTTCGCAAAGGAACACTGACAGACCGCGGCCTGCGGCGTCCGCTGCGATCCCTACACCATTGATCCCGCCACCAATGACGGCGATATCGTAGACCTCGGCAAGAGGGGGCGTAGGCAAGGTGGAAGTGGGCATCGGCTAAGGCCTCGGGTGTTTTTGATTTTCTGTATTTGATTACGAACATAAATGTTCATTTGCGAAAATACTAGCCCATAAAGATGCGCACAGCCAGTCAGCTTCGATTGAAAATACTCATCGAAGGACGGTGAAAGGAAAATTTACGAACATTGAAGCGTTAGCGGAGGGCTTTTGTGGCGAGGAAGCTTGCTCCCGCTCGGCGGCGAAGCCGTCGCATTGACGGCTGATCCGATGATTCTGAGTGAGCTCGATTGAATGGTGGAAGGGCTGCTTCGAAGCCCAACGGGAGCAAGCTCCCTCGCCACAGGGGAGGGGGGTACTTAAACGACTTCCAATCTAACCTTGTGCTGGCTCAACAACTGCGCCAGCGCCGGGGAAGGCTGCTGATCGGTCACCAGGCAATCGACCAGGCTGATCGGCCCCAGGCGAATCATGGCGTTGCGCCCGAATTTGCTGGAGTCGGCGGCGAGGATCACTTGTCGGGCATTGGCGATGATCGCCTGGGACACCCGCACTTCCTGATAATCGAAATCCAGCAAACTGCCGTCTTCATCGATGCCGCTGATCCCGACCAGGGCGAAGTCGACCTTGAACTGGTTGATGAAATCGACACTGGCCTGACCCACCACGCCACCGTCACGCCGCACGTTGCCGCCGGTCAGCAGCACGTCGAAGTCGTCCTTGGCACTGAGCATCGAGGCCACATGCAGGTTGTTGGTGATGATCTTCAGATGGTTGTGATTGAGCAGGGCGCGGGCGATGGATTCGGTCGTCGTGCCGATGTTGATGAACAGCGACGCGTGATCCGGGATCTGTGCGGCAATGGCTTCGCCGATACGCTGCTTTTCATCGCGCATCTGATCGGCACGCATGGCGTAAGCGGTGTTTTCGACACTGGAGTCGTAAGCCGCGCCGCCGTGATAACGACGCAGCAAATTGGCTTCCGCGAGTTGATTGATATCGCGGCGGATGGTTTGCGGAGTAACAACGAACAGCGTGGCCATTTCCTCGATACTGACGTAGCCGCGTTCGCGAACCAGTTCGAGGATTTGCTGCTGACGGGGAGGCAGATTCATGGGGCGTCCTTTGGGCTGCCGTGCAAAATTTGCCCATGATGCCGCAGGAATCCGCTCCCTGCCAGTTACATACAGATGCGAGTCTGCTGGTTGGCTTATTCAGCTTCGTCTTCAGAGGCCCAATCGCGAGTGCGGCTGACCGCTTTTTTCCAGCCGGCGTAAAGCTTTTCCTTCGCCGCTTCGTCCAGGGTCGGTTCGAACTTGCGCTCGATCACAGCCTTGCCGCGCAACTCTTCCAGGCTACCCCAGAAGCCACACGCCAGGCCGGCCAGGTAAGCGGCACCCAGCGCCGTGGTTTCACGCATTTGCGGGCGCTCGACCTGAGTACCGAGAATGTCGGCCTGGAACTGCATGAGGAAATTGTTCGCCACCGCACCACCGTCCACGCGCAAGGCTTTGAGACGTTCGCCGGCATCCTGCTGCATGGCATCGAGCACGTCGCGGGTCTGGTAGGCGATCGACTCCAGTGCGGCACGGATGATGTGATCCACGCGTACACCGCGGGTCAGGCCGAACAGCGCGCCACGGGCATACGGGTCCCAGTAGGGAGCGCCAAGACCGGTAAAGGCCGGCACCAGGTACACGCCGTTGCTGTCCTTGACCTTGTTGGCGAAGTATTCAGTGTCGTGGGCGTCGTTGATGATCTTCAACTCGTCACGCAGCCATTGCACGGTGGAGCCGCCGTTGAACACCGCGCCTTCCAGCGCATAGGCCACTTCGCCGCGCGGGCCGCAGGCGATGGTGGTGAGCATGCCGTGGTTGGATTTCACGGCTTTGTCGCCGGTGTTCATTAACAGGAAGCAGCCGGTGCCGTAGGTGTTTTTGGCCTGACCGGCCTCGACACACATCTGGCCGAACAACGCCGCTTGCTGATCGCCGGCGATACCGCCGATGGCGATGCCGCTTTTGGTCTGGCCGTAGATTTCCGATGACGACTTCACTTGCGGCAGCATTTCCCGGGGGATATCCAGCACCTCCAGCATCTTCGTATCCCACTCCAGGGTGTGGATGTTGAAGAGCATGGTGCGCGAGGCGTTGGTGTAGTCGGTGACATGCACTTTGCCGCCGGTAAATTTCCAGATCAGCCAGCTGTCGACGGTTCCGAACAGCAATTCACCGTTGCGCGCGCGCTCACGGCTGCCTTCGACGTTGTCGAGAATCCATTTGAGCTTGGTGCCGGAAAAGTACGGGTCGGTGACCAGGCCCGTGGTGTCGCTGATGTATTGCTCATGGCCATCGCGCTTGAGCTGCTGGCAGATTTCGGTGCTGCGTCGGCACTGCCAGACAATGGCGTTGTAGATCGGACGCCCGGTGTTCTTGTCCCAGACCACCGTGGTTTCACGCTGGTTGGTGATACCGATGGCCGCGACCTGATCGTGATGCAGGCCGGCTTGCGCCAGCGCCTCGACCATCACCGCGCTTTGCGTGGCAAAGATCTCCATCGGGTCATGTTCGACCCAGCCGGCTTGCGGGTAGTGCTGTGCGAACTCCCGCTGGGCGGTGCAGACCACGTTGGCGTCGCGGTCGAAAATGATCGCGCGGGAGCTGGTCGTACCCTGATCGAGGGCAATGATGTAGTTCTTATTCTGAGTGTCGGTCATGTCGATTGCCTTGGACGAAATATGGGAGCGAGTTCTGGCGCGCGATCTGTTCGGCAGGATCATGCGCCAACGGTATCAAGAAATTCTCGGTTTGCCGTCAATGGCCGGTGTTGCTTCCTTCATTGCGGGCTCGGTGCTCGGTAGATGGCGGGCGATCAAGCCGCGATAAGCGGCTGCACCCAGGCAGGCACCGACGATCGGTGCAAATATCGGAATCAGGAAATACGGAATATCGCGACCGCCGGTGAAGGAAATATCCCCCCACCCCGTGAAGAAAGTCATCAGTTTGGGGCCGAAGTCGCGCGCAGGGTTCATCGCGAAACCGGTCAGCGGCCCCATCGAACTGCCAATGACCGCGATCAGCAAGCCAATCAGGATCGGCGCCAGCGGGCCATTGGGCAGGCCATTGTTATCGTCGGTCAGCGACATGATCACGCCCATCAGGATGGCGGTGATGATCACTTCCACCAGGAACGCTTGCGCCGTGGTCAGGCTGGGGTTGGGAAACGTGGAAAACACCGATGCCAGTTCAAGGCTGGCTTGGGTGCCGCGAACCATATGGTGAGTTTGTTCGAAATCGAAGAAAAGGTTGCTGTACAGCGTGTACACCGACAGGGCACCGCAAAAGGCGCCAGCGATCTGGGCAAAGATATAGAACGGCAGTTTACGCTTTTCGAAATCGGCAAAAATGCTCAGTGCAATGCTGACGGCTGGATTGAGATGTGCGCCGGAAACCCCGGCGGTCAAGTAGATGGCCATGCTCACGCCGACGCCCCAGATGATGCTGATTTCCCACAAACCGAAGCTGGCGCCCGCGACCTTGAGCGCGGCAACACAACCCGTACCAAAAAAGATCAGCAGCGCAGTACCTAAAAATTCGGCCATGCATTGGCTCGAGAGGGACGGTTGTTGTAAAGCGGTAGTCATTGAAACCTCATTTTTTTTCTTGTCTGGCGCTTTCATTCCATCATGGTCAGAGCGCGTTTTTCCCCAAGGCAGGATCCCCATCCTGTCCCGGTTTACAGCTGGGCACTGCGGTAAGACGTTTCGTACAGTTTCATAAACGAAAAAATATAGACAAGAAACACTGCTGTCAAAGGTCGAAAGTGAACCATTGGTCATAAATAAACTATTAATCCTGTGAATGATCCCAACAGGTGCTGATTGGTGGCCTGTTCAACCGGCACCGGGATAGAGCCTTTTGCGTATCAATGTCCTAGAATTCCGCGCAAGATTTTTTTACTGTCTCCCAGTCTGGAGCTGCCATGACCCCCGCATTGGATTTGCTGAAAAAGGTTCGCGCCGAACACCGGGTGCACAGTTATGAACATGATCCGAAAGCTGCGTCTTACGGATTGGAGGCTGCAGAGAAGCTTGGACTGGACCCGGCGCAAGTGTTCAAGACTTTGCTGGCGGCCAGTGAAAAGGGTGAATTGCTGGTGGCGGTGGTGCCAGTTGGCGGCAGCCTGGATTTGAAACACCTGGCCCACGCCGCCGGGGTGAAAAAAGTCGAAATGGCCGACCCCGCAGCTGCGCAACGCGCTACGGGGTATCTGCTGGGCGGGATCAGCCCGCTGGGGCAAAAGAAGCGCTTGCGCACATTTATAGACAATTCTGCCCAGCCCTTGGCGAGCATTTTCGTCAGTGCCGGTCGGCGTGGCCTGGAGGTCGAATTGGCCCCGGCGGTGCTGGCCGAACATACTCAGGCGAAGTTCGCCGACATCGGCCGCACCTGAGGGGCTGGATACGTCGCTGTATGGGGAAAATCGGGCTGTTCTGTCACTGGTGCGTTTTTCTCGGCGACCTCATGCTCGGCGACCTGACACAGGGAGATGGTTATGCAACTCGAGTTTCATCAGGTCGACGCGTTCAGCGATCAACCATTTAGCGGCAACCCGGCAATGGTCTATCGGCTGGACGCCTGGCTCGCCGATGAGTTGATGCAGAAGATCGCCGCCGAACACAACCTTGCCGAAACGGCTTTCGTCGTACGAGAAGGGCTGGGCTGGCACATCCGCTGGTTTACCCCGTCCACCGAAGTCCCGCTGTGCGGGCACGCGACGTTGGCCAGTGCCCATGTTTTGTTCGAGATCTACAAGGAACCGGTCGAGCGCCTGGACTTCACCTGCAAGTCAGGCCCACTGAGCGTCAGTCGCGAGGGTGGACGTTTGTGGCTGGATTTTCCGACGATCATCCCGTCGGAAGTGGGCGTGACCCTCGATGTCGAGCGTGCGCTCGGCGTGGAAGCAGTAGACGTGCTCGGCTCGAATGAATTGTTCGTGGTGCTGGAGTCTGAGCAGGCCGTGCTCGATTGCAAACCGGACATGGCCGCATTGGCAAAACTGCCGTGGCTGGGCGCCATCGTCACGGCCCGGGGCAGCAAACATGATTTCGTCTCGCGCTACTTCGCGCCGGCGATTGGCATCAACGAAGACCCGGTGACCGGATCGACCCATTGCAGCCTGATTCCGTATTGGTCGAAACGTCTGGGCAAGTCGGGTTTGACGGCTTACCAGTGCTCGGCGCGGGGCGGGGAGTTGTTCTGCCGGCTGGAAGGGGATCGGGTGAAGATAGGCGGGAATGCAACGCTGGTGGCCAGCGGCACGCTGATGCTGGGCTAATGCAAATCCGTTGTAGGAGCGAGCCTGCTCGCGATAGCGGTACATCAGCCAACATTGTTGTTGAATGTGAAACCGTCATCGCGAGCAGGCTCGCTCCTACAGGGAAGGTGTTGATTAACTAACGCTGCTGTACCGCCGCACACCCGATTCAACGGTCGGAATCTGCGCCGCCATACTGCCGCTCGCCTGGAATAGCACCAGGTGTTCGGCAGAGACACGAATGCCCACCTCGGCACCGATCTGTTGATCGACATGGCTCGGGAAGATCGACTCCAGCTGGGTACCGGTCGGCAATTGCAGGCGATAGAGCGTTGATGCGCCCTGGAAAGACTTGCCGACGATTCGTACCTTCAATGCGCTGTCTGGTGCATAAACGATATCGTCCGGACGCAGCAGTACGTCCACTGCGCCGCCTACCGGCCAGGTATAGGCCCGGTTACCGCGCAACTCGCCCAGCTCGGTTTGCACCGACTCCGGGCTGCTGAGTTGGCCACGAATGAAGTACCCCTGGCCGATGAAGCTGGCCACGTAGGGCGTCAGCGGTTCGTGATAGAGGTTGTAGGGCGTATCCCACTGCTCCAGCCGTCCTTCCTTGAAAACACCCACATGATCGCTGACCGCGAAGGCTTCTTCCTGATCGTGGGTCACCAGAATCGCGCTGGTGCCACGGGCCTTGAGAATGTCGCGCACTTCGTGGCTGAGCTTGCGGCGCAGTTCGCCATCGAGATTGGAGAACGGTTCGTCGAGCAACAGCAACTGCGGCTCGGGCGCCAGGGCGCGGGCCAGGGCAACGCGTTGCTGCTGACCACCGGAGAGTTCGTGGGGGAAGCGCTTGCCGAGGCCCTTGAGGTTGACCAGCTCCAGCAACTCTTCGGTGACGCGATCCTTTTGCGGATGCTTGCGAATGCCGAAGGCGATGTTGTCGGCCACACTCAGGTGCGGAAACAATGCGTAGTCCTGGAACACCATGCCAATCCGGCGCTTCTCCGGCGCGAGGGTGAAACCGGCGCTGGAGATGGTTTCTCCTGCCAGCTGGATGTCACCTTCGTGCACCGGCTCGAAACCGGCTATGGCGCGCAGGGTGGTGGTCTTGCCGCAGCCTGAAGAACCGAGCAGGCAACCGATGTCACCGGCGTTCAAATGCAGGTTGAGGTTTTGCACCACACGCTGGTCTTGATAACCGCAGGCGAGGTTGCGCAGGTTGAGCAGTAATGGCTGGCTCATGCGTGGTGATACGCCGGCTCGACGAGAAACTCGAGCAGGGCCTTTTGTGCATGCAAGCGGTTTTCAGCTTGATCCCAGGCGACCGAGCGTGCGTCGTCGAGCAGGTCGACGCTGATTTCTTCGCCGCGGTGCGCAGGCAGGCAATGCATGAACAGCACGTCCGGCGCGGCCAGGTCGAGCAGTGCGCGGTTGACCTGGTAGGGCGCGAACAGCTGAAGGCGCTTGGCGGTCTCTTCCTCCTGGCCCATCGAAGTCCAGACGTCGGTGCTCACCAGGTGGGCGCCGCGTACGGCGTCTTGCGGATCGCGAACGATGGTCACCCGGTCCCCAGCCTTGGCCACGAATTCGGGGTTGGGCTCGTAACCTTCCGGGCAGGCAACGCGCAACTGGAAGTCGAACTGGATCGCCGCTTCTATATAGCTGTTGCACATATTGTTGCCGTCGCCGATCCAGGCCACGGTCTTGCCCTGGATCGAGCCGCGGTGTTCGAGGAAGGTCTGCATGTCGGCCAGCAACTGACAAGGATGCAGGTCGTCGGACAGACCGTTGATCACCGGTACGCGCGAGTTGGCGGCGAACTCGGTCAGATTGCTGTGGGCAAAGGTGCGGATCATCACCGCATCGAGCATGCTCGACATGACGATGGCGCAGTCGCCGATCGGTTCGCCGCGGCCCAGTTGGGTGTCACGGGGCGACAGGAATATCGCCTGACCACCGAGCTGGATCATGCCGGCTTCGAAGGAAATGCGGGTGCGGGTCGAAGACTTTTCGAAAATCATCCCGAGCACGCGGTTTTTCAGGGGCTCGAACAGTACGCCGCGGTTACGCAGGTCTTTGAGCTCAACGCCTCGACGGATCACGCTGACCAGCTCTTCGGGCGTGCAATCCATCAGGGAGAGAAAGTGCCTTGCGCTCATCATTGACTACCTTTTTGCTACAAACCGCAGATGCTCAAAGCCTTGTTTGACGGAACAACGGGCGAGACCTGCGGCGTAAGCCGCACGGGGCGACGAAATAGGGGAAGGCGCGATCTTATAATTAAATGTCGCGTCTTACCAATAGGGCTACGGTTTTTAGGGGATTTCAGAGGGGCTACGGGATGACCGCAGTCGCGCATTTGAAGCCTGTTTCCTGACAGCAGCGGGCCATTTGTACACCGGGCCTGCGCGGCTTGGCAATCAAACGGGGCGCGGATAACGCATTGTGGGTCGGTTTGCGCCTGGATATTCGCTGAATTTCGCAACAGTACGTCTGATCTGAAATATTTGCTAATGCAAAGTGCTGGGTTATAAATAAGTCACGAGCGACGCAGGAAGCCACCGCAATGGAATCGAAAGAACAGCAACTTATGGAATTGCTTGGCCTTACAGCCCGCTCCCTGACGCACCTGACCGCGTCGATGACTTCGATGTCTTTCGAACTGCTGCGCAGCAACGATCAGACTACCCGCGACGCTGGTCGGCGGATGATCGACCGCATGGCCACCATCAGTGCCGGGCTCGACGATCACTGGCGATTGATTGGCGAATTGACCGGGGTGCATGTCGCCCACGAGCAGATCGAAACCATCCAGGAAATCCAGTCGCAGGCTCCACCGAGGCTGCCGTCGAGCTGATCGACAACGGCCATCGGCTGGCCTGATGGTCACCGATTCACAAGATGAACGTCGCTGGCGCGGTTGCGGGGCAGGCGCCATAGTTTTGTTTCCGCGGCCGACATTGCCCGCTCAGAACAAGACAGAGACTGGCCATGACCAAGACTCTCCATCACCGTGCCTGCCACCTGTGTGAAGCCATCTGTGGCCTGACCATCGAAACCACCGAGGCCGACGCCGGCAACCTGCAGATCACCTCGATCAAGGGTGACCCTCTGGATACGTTCAGCCGTGGGCATATTTGCCCCAAGGCTGTCGCCCTGCAGGATATTCAGAACGATCCCGATCGCCTGCATAAACCGATGCGACGGATGGGCAGCGAATGGCAGCCCATCGAGTGGGAAGACGCCTTCAAACTTGTCGCCGAGCGGCTGGCGGCAATCCAGGAACGTCACGGACAAAACGCAGTGGCGGTCTATCAAGGCAACCCCAGCGTGCACAATTATGGGTTGATGACCCACAGCAATTACTTTCTCGGCTTGCTGAAAACCCGTAACCGGTTTTCAGCAACGTCGGTTGACCAGTTGCCCCATCATTTGACCAGCCATTTGATGTACGGCCACGGTTTGTTGCTGCCGATTCCAGACATCGATCACACCGACTTCATGCTGATCCTCGGGGGTAATCCGCTGGCCTCCAACGGCAGCATCATGACCGTGCCGGATGTGGAAAAGCGCTTGAAAGCCATTCAAGCAAGAGGCGGCAAAGTGGTCGTGGTCGATCCTCGACGCAGTGAAACGGCGGCGATCGCCGACCAGCATCTGTTCGTGCGTCCTGGCGGCGACGCGGCGCTGTTGTTCGGCCTGCTCAATACGTTGTTCGCTGAAGGACTGGTCCGCGACAGTCACTTGCCTGTTGACGGTCTGGATGACGTTCGCGAGGCAATCGCGACATTCACCGCCGAAGCCATGAGCCCGCTTTGCGCGGTGCCAGCCGAGCAGATCCGCCAACTGGCGCGGGACTTTGCCGCTGCGCCAAGCGCGGTTTGCTACGGTCGCATGGGTGTCTCGACCCAGGCGTTCGGCACGCTTTGCCACTGGCTGGTGCAGTTGATCAACCTGGTGACCGGTAATCTCGATCGTGTTGGCGGCGCCTTGTGCACCGAGCCGGCGATCGACCTGGTGGCCTCTACTTCGGGTGGGCATTTCAATCTGTGGCAGAGCCGGGTGTCCGGGCGTCCGGAGTACGCCGGGGAGCTGCCGGTATCAGCGCTGGCCGAAGAAATATTGACCGAGGGCGAAGGGCAGGTCCGTGCGCTGATTACCGTGGCGGGCAATCCAGTGTTGTCGACGCCCAATGGCCGACAACTGGAGCAAGCGCTGGATGGACTGGAGTTCATGGTCAGTGTCGACTTGTACATCAATGAAACCACGCGATACGCCGACCTGATCCTGCCGTCCACCTCGGCGCTGGAAAACGATCACTACGACACCACGTTCAACATGTTCGCCGTGCGCAATGTCAGCCGGTTCAATCGTGCAATTCTGCCCAAACCCGAAGGTGCGCTGCATGACTGGGAGATTTTCGTCGGATTGGCCCAGGCATTCGCCGCGAAGACCGGCAAGGAGCTCAAACCCACCATCGCTCCGGCGCAGATGATCGATCGTGGTCTGCGCATGGGCCTGTACGGCGATGCGTCAGAGCAAAAACTGTCCTTGGCGACATTGTTCGACCATCCCCATGGCGTTGATCTGGGGGCGCTCAAGCCAAACCTGGCGTCGCGTCTGAAAACCGCCAACCAACGGATTCAGGTCGCACCTGCCGCGATCCTTGCCGATCTGGCGCGCTTTTGCACACTACAGGCCCCGGCGGCCGATGAGCTGCTGATGATCGGCCGTCGCCATGTGCGTAGCAATAACTCGTGGATGCACAACTATCATCGTCTGGTGAAGGGCAAGCCGCGCCATCAGTTGCTGATGCACCCCGATGATTTGGCCAGTCGGGGCTTGAGTGACGGGCAGCGTGTGCGGGTCAGTTCACGGGTCGGGGTAATTGAAGTGGAGGTGCTCGGCAGTCTGGATATGATGAAAGGCGTGGTCAGTCTTCCGCACGGTTGGGGCCATGCGCGCCCAGGCGTGCAAATGACGATTGCCAGTGGCCAGCCGGGCTCCAGTGCCAACGACCTGACTGACGAATGTCAGCTCGATGAATTGTCCGGAAATGCGGCGCTCAATGGCGTCCCGGTGACCGTGGCAGCGGCCTGATCGTATCTGACGGAGAGACCGAGCAGGGCGCTCGGCTTTCCGTTACAATGCGCCACCGTGCCGACCCATGAGTCGGAAAGTTCAGCCGAGGTGCTCCATGGATATCATCGAAACGATTAAAGAGCAGATTGCCAACAACACCATTCTGCTTTACATGAAAGGCTCGCCGAATGCCCCGCAGTGCGGCTTCTCCGCTAAAGCCGCGCAGGCCGTGATGGCATGTGGCGAAAAGTTTGCGTACGTGGACATCCTGCAGAACCCGGAAATCCGCGCCAACCTGCCAAAATACGCCAACTGGCCAACCTTCCCGCAGCTGTGGGTTGCTGGTGAGCTGGTCGGCGGTAGCGACATCATGACCGAGATGTCCGCCGACGGCTCGCTGCAGGCGCTGATCAAGGATGCAGCTGCCAAGGCTGCTGCTCCAAAAAGCGAAGCCTGATCTCGTATCTTTGTAGGAGCAAAGCTTGCTCGCGATGGATTCAAGTCCACCGCGGGTTACCTGACGGGTTGCGGTATCGTTAACGATCATCGCGAGCAAGCTCAGCTCCTGCAACGAGCAAGAACAAAAAAGCCCCGCTTCTTCAAAAGAGAACGGGGCTTTTTATTGCATCGCAATTAATCGCGTCGAACTTACTCGTCTTCGCCCATCTGCGATTGCAGATAGTTCTCCAGACCAATCTTGTCGATCAGGCCCAGTTGGGTTTCCAGCCAGTCGATATGTTCTTCTTCGGACTCAAGGATGTCTTCAAGCAGTTCACGGCTACCGAAGTCGCCGACTTTCTCGCAATGCGCGATGGCGGCTTTCAGATCGGCGTGACCGGTTTTCTCGATACGCAGGTCGCACTCAAGCATTTCCTTGGTGTGCTCGCCGATGTGCAGCTTGCCCAGGTCCTGCACGTTCGGCAGGCCCTCGAGGAACAGGATGCGCTTGATCAGCTTGTCCGCGTGCTTCATCTCATCGATGGATTCGTGATACTCGTGTTTGCCGAGTTTGTTCAGACCCCAATCCTCATACATCCGTGCATGCAGGAAGTATTGGTTGATCGCGACCAGCTCATTGGCAAGGATCTTGTTGAGATGCTGGATGACTGTAATGTCGCCTTTCATGATGGGGTCCTGCCCTTTATTAGCTGTCTATAAGGCAGAGTTTGAGCCGCACAACTAAGAGTGTCAAACCTAAGTTATTGAATAATATATGAAAATTAATCGGAATAAGAATGTTTGTGTTCCGCGTCTAGCATCTAACTGGTTGATTTTCAGGCATAAAAAAACCGGACATCAGTCCGGTTCTTTGAAATGGGATATTCAGGCGGCGGTAAATTCTGCGGGAAAAGGAATCGCAGCTTGCGCGGTTTGCAGTTCCATCAGGGTTTCACGGACCACTTCCTTGGCCAGGCAGGCACATTTGCCACATTGACTGGCAACGCCTGTGGCTAAACGGACTTCTTTGTAGCTGCAGCATCCTTCATAGATCGCATCGCGGATTTTACCGTCGGTGACACCAGTGCAGAGGCAAACATACATAAGAGAAGACCGTCGCTTGTTTATGCTCGAATGCGATGGATCTTAATGTTAACGAGAATGATTGTCAAAGTGCTTTGAGGCAACATTTCTCCAGGGCTGACGAACGGTTTTTCTTCACTGCGCAGGCGCTGATTTTGCTCCTGCAATTTTACGCCAGCAGGAAAAACCGTTGAGGACAGGCCAAACACGCAGTGTATGATGGCCGGTCTTTGCGCAACGGATTTGTGTCACAGGGCTGTCGCCTGAGAGTGGCAGGCTGGCGCAAACCTTGTTATTCACGTTTCTACACCAGGAGATATCCAATGAGCGTACTCGTAGGCAAACAAGCCCCTGACTTCACCGTACCGGCCGTACTCGGCAATGGCGAAATCGTAGACAGCTTCACCCTGTCGTCGGCCATCAAAGGCAAATACGGCCTGGTGTTCTTCTACCCACTGGACTTCACCTTCGTTTGCCCGTCGGAGCTGATCGCTCTGGACAACCGCATGTCTGAGTTCAAGGCACGCAACGTTGAAGTGGTCGCGGTTTCGATCGATTCGCACTTCACCCACAACGCCTGGCGCAACACTCCGGTCAATAATGGCGGTATCGGCGAAGTCCGTTACACCATGGCTGCCGACATCAAGCAGGAAATCATGAAGGCCTACGACGTTCAGTCCGCTGACGGCGTAGCGTTCCGTGGCGCTTTCCTGATCGACGACAAAGGCGTTGTCCGTTCGCAGATCATCAACGACCTGCCGCTGGGCCGTAACATGGAAGAGCTGCTGCGTCTGGTCGACGCTCTGCAATTCCACGAAGAGCACGGCGAAGTCTGCCCTGCCAACTGGAAAAAAGGCGACAAAGGCATGAACGCTTCGCCAGAAGGCGTTGCGGCTTACCTGACCGAGCACGCTGCCGCACTGTAAGGCGCAGGCTCCAGCTTTAAAAAGCAGATAAAAAAAAAACCGGCCTTAGAGGCCGGTTTTTTTATGGGGGGGCGGCGAGCTATCAGTCGTCGAAATCTTCCCAGCCACCCATTTGTTTCCAGCGATTGACGATGCCGCAGAACAGTTCGGCGGTTTTCTCGGTGTCATAGCGAGCCGAGTGAGCCTCGCGACCATCGAAGTCGATATCCGCCGCCTGACAAGCCTTGGCCAGCACAGTTTGACCGTAGGCCAGACCGGCGAGGGTTGCGGTGTCGAAGCTGGAGAATGGATGAAACGGGTTGCGTTTCATGTCCAGGCGCGCGACCGCAGCGTTGAGGAAGCCCAGGTCGAAGCTGCTGTTGTGGCCGACCAGAATCGCCCGCTTGCAGCCATTGGCCTTGAGCGCCTTGCGCACGCCGCGGAAGATATCGGCCAGGGCAGTTTCTTCACTCACGGCCATGCGCAGAGGGTGATCGAGCTTGATCCCGGTGAACTCCAGCGCTGCCGCTTCGACGTTCGCGCCTTCGAAAGGCTCGACTCGGAAGAAGTAGGTGTGATCCGGGTAGACAAAACCCTTTTCATCCATGGCAATGGTGGTTGCGGCGATTTCCAGCAGGGCGTCGGTGGCCGAGTTGAAACCACCGGTTTCTACGTCGACGACAACTGGCAGATAGCCACGAAACCGTGCGGCCATCGGGTGACGGGAACCACCGCCACCGCCTTGGCCTTCCTGTTCGTCGTCGAAATGGTCTTCACTCACGCGTGTTCCTCCAGCAGGCGCCAGCGCAGTTTTTCACCGGCGCGCAGCGGGATAACGGTCAGCTCGCCAAACGGCAGGCTGGTTGGGGCAGTCCATTCTTCACGGACCAGGGTGATGCGATCGGTGTTTGCCGGCAGGCCATAGAAACGCGGGCCGTTGAGGCTGGCGAAGGCTTCGAGCTTGTCCAGTGCATTACGCTGTTCGAACGCTTCGGCGTACATCTCGATCGCTGCATAAGCGGTGTAGCAACCGGCGCAACCGCAGGCGGCTTCCTTGGCATGCTGGGCGTGGGGCGCCGAGTCGGTACCGAGGAAGAATTTCTCGCTGCCACTGGTGGCGGCGTCGAGCAGGGCTTCCTGATGGGTGTTGCGCTTGAGGATCGGCAAGCAATAGAAATGCGGCCGGATCCCGCCCACCAGCATGTGGTTGCGGTTGTACAGCAGGTGATGCGCGGTGATGGTCGCGCCAACGTTGGCCGAGGCCGAGTTGACGAACTGCACGGCGTCAGCGGTGGTGATGTGTTCGAACACCACTTTGAGCGTCGGGAAACGCTCGACTACACGGCGCATGTGCTCATCGATGAAGATTTTTTCGCGGTCGAAGACATCGACATCGCCGCGGGTGACCTCACCGTGGATCAACAAAGGCATTCCGACTTCGGCCATGGCCTCCAGTGCCGGGAAAATCTTGTCGATACTGGTGACGCCAGAGTCCGAGTTGGTGGTCGCGCCGGCCGGGTACAACTTGGCGGCGTGAACGAAACCGCTGGCCTTGGCCTCGCGAATTTCTTCAGGCTGGGTGCGATCGGTGAGGTACAGGACCATCAGCGGTTCGAACGGGCTGCCGGCCGGGCGGGCAGCGAGAATCCGCTGGCGATAGCCGTCGGCTTCAGCCGCATTGCGGACCGGAGGGACCAGGTTGGGCATGATGATGGCGCGACCAAAGGTGCGCGCGACATCCGCAACGGTATTGGTCAACACGGCACCATCGCGAAGATGAATGTGCCAGTCGTCGGGACGCAGCAGGGTCAGGCGGTCGGACATGAGGGGATTCCAGGCGGGTCAAACTGAGGGGAATGCTACCGGAAAAGACACTTGCAGGCACTCGCTATCAAGTTTTGCAGGAAGCTTCCGATATCCAACAGGTATGCCGTAAACATCTGTGTGTCGGTCTTTTTGTTGTAGAAGCCAGTGGAGCCTCCCGTGCGCCAGCGTTATTTAGCCTTGCTCAGTGTGTTTGCCAGCCTTCCCGCGATGGCGCTCACTTTCCAGACTCGTCTGGAGAGCATTGAGTGGACGGTCGAAGGTGACAAGTTCGAGTGCCGCTTGACCCAGCCGATCACCGATTTCGGCTCAGGGCAATTCGTGCGACGCGCTGGCGAGCAGGCGACGTTTCGTCTGAATGCCTATAACGCGATGCTGGGTGGAGGCTCGGCCACGCTGTTGGCGGCGGCTGCGCCGTGGCAACCGGGGCGCGGTGACATCAATCTCGGCTCCGTTCGAATCGGCAGCGGCAACGTGCTGTTCAACAGTTCACAAGCGCAGGCCGGACGGCTGATCAGCGGCCTGATTGACGGTCGCAGCCCTGTGGTACGGCATTCTTCGGCGGATGGTCGGGTATCGGAAGTACGCTTGTTGCCGGTCAGGTTCAACAAGGCATTCGCCGATTACCAAAGCTGTGTGGCCAAATTGTTGCCGCAGAATTTCGATCAGGTCAAACAATCCGAAGTGGGTTTCCCCGGTGGCGGTATCGATCTGGATGCGGCAGCGAAAGCCAAGCTCCGGGTGATGCTGGAGTACATGAAGGCTGATCCGACGGTTAACCATATCGAACTTGACGGCCATTCCGACAACAGCGGTAACCGCCTGACCAATCGCGACCTGTCACGACGTCGAGCCTTGGCTGTGATGGAGTTCTTCAAGGCCAACGGGATCCAGGAATCGCAGATCACCCTGCGCTTTCACGGCGAAGCCTATCCGTTGGCGCCCAATATCAACAACGCCAATCGTTCGAGAAATCGTCGTGTGACCATACGTCTGGAACGGGGGGCACCACCCGAGCAGGTGGCACCTCAAGCCGTGAAACCGGCCACTTCAACGACTTCCTGACTCTACGGTCATCGTCGCGCTCTCGACATAATCTGTCGCTTCGTCGTCATAAGCTGTCGCGCCACTGTAAATTATCCTGCATGAGCGGTAGACTTCTCGGCTTTCCGTAGAACCCCGTGGAGTGATGGCATGGCGGACGTAAACAAGGTCGTTCTGGCGTATTCCGGCGGCCTGGACACTTCGGTGATCCTCAAGTGGCTGCAGGATACTTATAACTGTGAAGTGGTGACCTTCACCGCTGACCTGGGTCAGGGCGAAGAGGTTGAACCTGCACGCGCCAAGGCTCAGGCCATGGGCGTCAAAGAAATCTACATCGACGACCTGCGCGAAGAGTTCGTGCGCGATTTCGTGTTCCCGATGTTCCGCGCCAACACCGTTTACGAAGGCGAGTACCTGCTGGGTACTTCCATCGCGCGTCCGCTGATCGCCAAGCGACTGATTGAAATCGCCAACGAAACCGGCGCTGACGCCATTTCCCACGGCGCCACCGGTAAAGGCAACGACCAGGTTCGTTTCGAACTGGGCGCCTATGCTTTGAAGCCAGGCGTAAAAGTGATTGCTCCGTGGCGCGAGTGGGACCTTCTGTCCCGCGAGAAGCTGATGGACTACGCGGAAAAACACGCGATCCCGATCGAGCGTCACGGCAAGAAGAAATCGCCGTACTCGATGGATGCCAACCTCCTGCACATCTCTTATGAAGGCGGCGTGCTGGAAGACACCTGGACCGAACACGAAGAAGACATGTGGCGCTGGACCGTTTCCCCGGAAAAGGCTCCTGACAAGCCGCAGTACCTGGAACTGACCTACCGCAACGGCGACATCGTTGCGCTGGACGGCGTCGAAATGACTCCGGCCACCGTTCTGGCGACGTTGAACCGTATTGGTGGTGAACACGGTATCGGTCGTCTCGACATCGTCGAGAACCGTTACGTGGGCATGAAGTCCCGTGGCTGCTACGAAACCCCTGGCGGCACCATCATGCTGCGCGCCCACCGTGCGATCGAGTCGATCACCCTGGACCGCGAAGTCGCTCACCTCAAAGACGAGTTGATGCCTAAGTACGCCAGCCTCATCTACACCGGTTACTGGTGGAGCCCTGAGCGTCTGATGCTGCAACAGATGATCGATGCGTCCCAGGCCCACGTGAACGGTGTCGTGCGTCTGAAACTGTACAAGGGCAATGTCATCGTCACCGGCCGCAAGTCCGATGAGTCGCTGTTCGACGCCAACATTGCTACCTTTGAAGAAGATGGCGGCGCCTACAACCAGGCCGACGCGGCAGGCTTCATCAAGCTTAACGCCCTGCGTATGCGCATTGCAGCCAACAAGGGTCGCAAGCTGTTCTGAGACCTTTGAGTCGGAAATGAATTTGTGGCCTCCTCATCGAGGAGGCCACAAATTTGCAGATGCTGTTTTTTATCTGAAATCTCAATATCACGTTGTCGGGTACCTCCCTCCGCTTTCATCACCGTCGTGTGGTGTACGTCAGTGGCAAGATTCAAGAACTGTCACTCTCTTTGAACATAAATTGTAAACAACATAAAAAGTAGCGTTGCTGCGTTTTCTTGTCTGCTTTAAAAGGTTGAGTGCGCCTTCCTTGAGGCATTTTTCCGATTCTGTATCCGCGATAAATAAAACTGCCTGACAGTGTTTTTCCCGTGGCTTTTTTATGGCCTGGGACAAGGCACTGAATTCGATTGTCTTGTTGAGTTGACGTGCATCGATGATCTGCAGGCTATTTGCTGGCTGAGACAGTCGAATACGTTGTTCGCCTGCGGTTTGCCGCGAGTCGATGTCGTCGGGAGGGGATTGTGCGTTGGGAGAGCGAGATGCAGGCGGAACATCTGTTGCCTCATTTTCCCGGTTATCCATTTCACCAAGGGCTTCTATGAAATGCTCGCCCTTTTCATAGTCCGAAGGCGCGTACAACGATCGATAATTGAAGTTGAGTGTCGCAAAGAAAAGAAGAAGCAAATAAAAGGGAAAGCTTATCAAGAACCAAATATAGATCTCCCTTTCTCTGTTATCCAGTAAAGGTAATATCACTGCTGCTGAAGTTTCAGACAGTGTTGCGAATATGGCGATAACGGTAATGGGGTTTGCGATTCTTTTTTTGGGAATTTTCATGTGTTGTACTCATATTGGTTGTCTATTCTCTAATGGATTGAAATTTTATGGGTTGTATTGCAGTGGTTGGTTTATTGCGGTTGATTGGCTGTAGTCCCTTAAAAAGGTTCGTTGCTGGTTTTTAAAAATATACCCTGTTTGTTTCGGTGTGGGTTGTATTGTTTTAATGGTTGTTCAATTCTTGAATTTTTCTGTAAGGGTGAGTGGCACTTCCTGTGCGATCTTTCCTTTTTCAGTGTTTGGCACTAAAAGTATCTGTTGCGTTGAGGGGGATGGAGGGGCAGATTGTGTTCGGCGGGAAAAAAATAGAGTCGATAAAGGTTTGTGTTTGTTGTGAATTGATACAAAAAACCACCGTTGAAAAAACACATGCACAATGCGGATACAGTTTTCCAGAGGCGGAGTTCGAGGGTTTTTTGTAAGACTAATCCGCGATGTTTGTAGGGAATGTCTTTCGCTGTAGATGCCCGGGGGGCGCGGCATGCCATGGGGGAAACGACTAGGCTATTGTGCGGGCTCTAAAAATTCGAACAGCGAAATTGGACTTGCCCATGAATAAAGTGCTGATCGTGGATGATCATCCCGTCATTCGTCTTGCGGTACGTATGCTGATGGAACGTCATGGCTACGAAGTCGTTGCTGAAACAGACAATGGTGTGGATGCATTACAACTTGCCCGTGAACAAATGCCGGACATTGTCATTCTGGATATTGGAATACCAAAACTCGATGGCCTGGAAGTTATCGCACGATTGAGTTCGGCAGCCTTACCGATGAAAGTATTGATATTGACTTCACAGGCACCTGGGCATTTCTCCATGCGATGCATGCAATCCGGTGCTGCCGGATATGTTTGCAAGCAACAGGACCTGACGGAGTTGCTCAGTGCAATAAAGGCTGTTCTGTCCGGTTACAGTTACTTCCCCAATCAAGCATTGCACACCGTGCGTGCCAGTTTGGGCAACGCCAGCGAAGCCGATATGGTGGATCGCCTGTCGGGGCGGGAAATGATGGTTCTACAACAGCTGGCTCGGGGCAAGACCAACAAGGAGATTGCCGATGGGATGTTTCTCAGCAACAAAACCGTCAGTACCTACAAGACGCGGTTGTTGTTGAAGCTTAATGCGCGCTCTCTGGTCGACCTGATCGAGCTGGCTCAGCGCAATGGGCTTGTCTGATTGCGCAGCGTTGACGACACCGGATAAGCGGGCACTTGTCACGGTTCAGCATTTAGCAAAAAGCCTCCGTTTCGGGAGGCTTTTAGATGTCATAAGTCAAAATCGTAATCGGCCAATTGCTTTTGCAGTCGGCGCTCCTCCAGCAGATTGTCGATGGTGCGGCGTTTGCTCAGGTTGGTTTTGGCTACTTCCACCACCGGCTCGGCATCGTCAGCCTCAACGGGGATGAAGTCGTCTTCTACGTCCAATTGCTCTTTGCCAGTGCTCATGTAGTTACTCCAGGCTAAGAAGGCCTTTGGGGCTCCTTATATCGACAATCTCCTGGCGGGTAAAAAAGATTTTTTCAATCGATGAATCAGTAATTCTAATAGAGCCTCAATCGTCCGAGGTCTTGTGCTTGTATTCACACAGGTCTTCGATACGACAACTGCCACAACGCGGCTTGCGGGCCAGGCATACATAGCGCCCATGCAGGATCAACCAGTGATGTGAGTCGAGCAGGTACTGTTTGGGCACGAACTTCATCAATTTGTGCTCGACCTCGACGACATTCTTGCCAGGTGCAATGCCGGTGCGGTTGCTGACCCGGAAAATGTGGGTGTCCACCGCCATGGTCAGCTGCCGGAATGCGGTATTGAGCACGACGTTGGCAGTCTTGCGGCCAACTCCGGGCAGGGCTTCCAGTTCCTCTCGGGTCTGCGGCACTTCACCTGCATGGCGCTCGACCAGCAACCGACAAGTCTCGATGACGTTTTTTGCCTTGCTGTTGAACAGGCCGATAGTCTTGATGTATTCGGACAGTCCTTCAACGCCCAACGCATGAATAGCCGCAGGGGTGTTGGCGACCGGAAACAGTTTTGCCGTCGCCTTGTTGACTCCAACGTCGGTCGATTGCGCCGAAAGAATAACGGCGATCAGCAATTCGAACGGTGAGGAGTAGGCCAGTTCGGTCTTTGGTTCCGGGTTGTCTTCATGCAGCCTGCGGAATATTTCCAGACGTTTTGCAGCATTCATGGGCAGTGCGTGTCCTCGAGGGCGTCAGTGTGAAGGTGTCGGGCGATGCCAGGCTTGCCATGCGGCGATCAGCAGACCCAGGAGAATAAAACCGCCTGGAGCCAGCGTAGCCAGGCGTAAGCCACCGTCGGTGGTCAGTCCCCAGCCTTGCCATTGCGCGTGCGTTGCAGCGACCAACCACGACAAGTGATGACCCAGTGTCCCGTAACCAATGAATTCGCGCAGCAGTCCGAGGCCGACCATCAGGGCGCCGAACAGCCCATACAGGCGCAGGCGGTCTCGCCAGGTGCTCTGAAAGAATCCGTTGTGTTCCAGCACGACACATTGCAAAGCAAGCAGCGCCGCATAGATCCCTATTTGATGATGCCATTGCAGCGACCAGACTTGTGCGCCGAGTTCCGCGCAACTGGTGAGCGTGGCCGAAAGCAGCACGCTTGCCCACAAATGCGTTGCCGGGAGCAAGCGTGGTCGCAAGATGTTCATGCCAAGGCCAAACGCGCTGATCACGACAACGAACATCAACCACAGGCCCAATGCGCTCGCCAGTGAGCCGGTGACGCCAATGAGCGGTGCGAGCATCAATGAGCACGGCAGCAACGATGTTTTACTCATGGCCGGCGCTCCCGAGCAGTTGTTGCCGATGCTCATCAAAATAACGCAGCGCGTCGTGGGTGGCGTTGATCACTGCTCGTGAGGTAATGGTCGCCCCCGCCAATTGATCGAACTGCCCGAGATCCTTTTTCAAGGCCCAGCCCTTGTCGTCAGGATCAAAACGAGACTTGCCGGTAAACGATTGGAGCCAGGTGTTGGGCCAGTCGGCGATTCGTGCGCCGAGCCCCGGGGTTTCCGCTTGTTTGAGTGTTTTGACGCCGATCAGCCTTGCGTTGGCGTCAATGGCAATCAGCAGGTCGATAGCGCCCGCGTAACCCAGGGTCTGGCTGCGCAGCAACACAGCGTACGGTTGACCGGCCTTGGTCGCTCGGTACCCGGCCATAAGGGTACTGTTGCCCAACGCGGTGTCCTGGAGTGTGAGCGGCTGTTCCAGCGGCTGATTGTCGTAGCTGGCAGGGGGTAGCAGATCCAGCAGGTTGCGACTGTCGATCAAGCGCTGCTCGGCGGCGATGCGCGGCGCACTGTTGAGCTGCGCGAGATAACTCAGGCCTATGCCAAACGCGCCCAGTAAAACCAGGATCGCAACGCTCGACGCACGATTCATGATGCGCTCTGCTCCTGACGAGCGACTGCAAACCTCTCCAGCGCCGGAACGCAGAGGTTCATCAAAAGCACGGCGAAGGCGACGCCGTCCGGGTAGCCGCCCCAGGTACGAATCAGGTACGTCAACAGCCCGACCCCGGCGCCAAACAACAGGCGGGCTATGGGGCTTTTGGCGCCAGATACCGGTTCCGTAACGATGAAGAATGCCCCCAACATGGTTGCACCGGTGAGCAGGTGAAACAGCGGTGAACCGTGGGAGTCAGAGCCCGAGCCGTTCCAGCACAACAGACTGATGACGAACAGACTTGCCAGCATCCCGACCGGCGCATGCCAACTGAACACTTTACGTTGCAGCAAAAATGCGCCGCCGGCGAGGAATGCCAGGTTCACCCATTCCACGCCGCGGCCGCCGAAGTGACCAAACGCCGGGTTCGCCGAAAACAGTTCGTCCATTGTCAGGCTTTTGTTGATCCGCAGACTGTCCAGTGCCGTGGCCCGGACCCACGCATCCGGTACCTGTCCAAAGCCAAACACCTGTTGTAAAGCACTCGACAGGTCCATGCCGTGGGATGACGGCCAATGGGTCATCTGTTGCGGGAATGTCACCAGCACCAGAGCAACACCCAGCATCGCCGGATTGAACGGGTTCGATCCGACACCGCCATACAAGTGCTTGCCCAATACCATCGCGAACGCGGCGGCACTGACGGTCAGCCACCACGGACAATAGGGTGGCAGGGCCAACGCCAACAGGGTTGCGCTGACCAACGCGCTGCCGTCGCTCAAGCTGGCCCCGAGTGGTCGCTTGCGCAGGTGCAACATGGCCGCTTCGACCGACAATGCAGCGATGCCGGCCAACATCAGATTGATCAACACGCCCCAACCGTACAGCCAGAACATCATCAGTGCTCCGGGCAGGGTGGCCAGCAGCACCAGTTTCATGGCCTGCTGCAAGCGATCATCAACTGACTCAAGAGGCGGCATAGGTTTCCACCTGGCGTTCGGCCTCGTTGAGGGCACGCTGCAGGGCTTCGATCTGTTCGGCGGAGGCTTCGCTGGTCTGGGCTTTTTTAAGTTCGGCGCGGCGCATGGCCAGCTGGATTTTTGCCCGTTTCAACTCGGCATCGTTTGTCGCCGCTGCCGGACGCGGCACAGCAACCGGCGGCGCATCGCTTTCCAGTTGCGTCAACGTACGTTCGGCTGCTTCGAACTGCTGCTGCAGGACGACGAGTTGCGACTGCTGTTCAAAGGTGGGCGGATGGCCGAAAGCCTTCAGCGACTTGTGCAATTGTGCCCGGCTCATCGCGACGTCGATCTTGGCTTTTTTCAGCGCCGCATCGGCATTCGCCGCTTTCTGCGCGCGGACGCGTTCAAGGGCGGCTTGCACTGGATCGAGTGCGGCTTCAACGGGCTGCGGCGTTCGCTGCAAGCGAGCCTGGCGCTCGGCTGCCTTCTGTTGTTCTTCGCGTTGCAAACGGGCGTTGCGCTGTTCGAACCGGCGTCGTGCATGACTGCGCTTCTCGGCACGGGCTCGTTGATCGTCAAGACTGAATGCCAGACCACCGACAATCGGCACAACGGTCTCCATCGGCAGGGGACGCATCTCGATGCAATCGACCGGGCATGGCGCCACGCAGAGATCGCAACCGGTGCATTCGTCGATGATCACCGTGTGCATCAGTTTTGCCGCGCCGACGATGGCATCGACGGGGCAGGCCTGGATGCACTTGGTGCAGCCAATGCATTCGGCTTCGCGAATGTAGGCGATCTGCGCCGGGGCTGAACCTCGGCTGACGTCCAGTTCCAATACCGGCACGTTCAGCAGTTGGGCCAGGGCATTGATGGTTTCGCTGCCACCCGGGGGGCACTTGTTGATCGGCTCGCCGGCGGCGATGCCCTCGGCGTAAGGTTTGCATCCTGGGTGGCCGCACTTGCCGCATTGAGTTTGCGGCAGGAGGGCGTCGATGCGTTGAATCAGACTCATGTTTTGATCAGTCCGCTGAATCCGAGAAAAGCCACTGCTATCAAGCCGGCACCGATCAGGTCGATCGGCAAGCCGCGAAAGGGCAGTGGAACATCGTTATCGAGTGTGCGCTGGCGCAAATCGTTGAAAAGACTCAGCACCAGCCAGAAACCCAGACCGCATCCCAGGCTCAATGCCGTGGCATGGAAAAGACCGTTGTCGTCCTGAACATTGAACAGTGTCACTCCCAGGACGCCGGCATTGCCTGCCAGTAGCAACCACAGGCCTTCGAACGAAAGCTTGGGCAACAACCGCGCAAGCAGTTTGAGCAGGGGGTCGATCAGCAGGACGCTCAGTGGCAGAAAGACGAACAGGCGCAGGGTTGCCAGATCCAGTGGCACCAGTAGCCAGCGGTACAGTGCATAGCCGACTACGCCTGCCATCAACATCAGGCATGTCGTCGCGATGCCGAGCGCATGGACCTGCCGGCGCTTGCTGCCCAACAGCGGATCGACGCCCAGCGGCCAGTGCAACACGAGGTTGTTGATCAAGGCTGCACTGAAGAGCGTCAAAAGCGTATCGGTCATGATTGTCCATATCCGCTGCCGGATAACCCTGTAGGTGAAGCCACACCTGATGGATAGTATGGGCCAGACATGAAAATCCCACAGCCGCGCCAGGCACGACTGTGGGATCGATTCAGCGCAAAATCTACTTGATGCGCTGACCTGGCTTGGCGCCACTGTCCGGGCTGAGCAGGTAGATTTCTTCACCGCCAGGGCCGGCCGCCATCACCATGCCTTCGGAGATGCCGAACTTCATTTTCCGTGGCTTGAGGTTGGCGATCATCATGGTCAGGCGACCATCGAGCTTGGACGGATCCGGGTAGGCACTCTTGATCCCGGAGAACACGTTGCGTTGCTCGTCACCGATATCAAGGGTCAGGCGCAACAGCTTGTCGGCGCCTTCCACGTGTTCGGCCTTGACGATCAGCGCCACGCGCAGATCGACTGCGGCGAAGGTGTCGAAGTCGATTTCCGGCGACAGCGGGTCTTTGGCCAGTTCGCCGTTGCCGGCAGGTGCGGCTTCGCCGGTGTCGGTCTGGCTGGCGGTCAGGTCTTCTTTCGAAGCGTCGGTCATGGCTTGCACTTTCACCGGGTCGATCCGGGTCATCAACGGCTTGAACTCGTTCAACTGATGGTTGGCGAGCAAGGTTGCGTGGTCGTTCCAGGTCAGCGGTGCGACGTTGAGGAACGCCTCGGCATCGGCGGCCAGCAACGGCAGCACAGGCTTGAGGAAGATCACCAGTTGGCGGAACAGATTGACGCCGGTGGCGCAGATCGCCTGGACTTCATCCTGTTTGCCTTCCTGTTTGTTCAGCGACCACGGTGCCTTGTCGGCAATCCAGGCGTTGGCACGATCGGCCAGGCCCATGATCTCGCGCATGGCGCGGGCGAAATCGCGGGCTTCATAGGCGTCGGCGATGCTTGGCGCGGCGGCCAGGAAGGCTTCGGTCAACTCTGGCGCAGCGTTGGTGTCGACCATCAGGCCGGCATTGCCCTTGTGGATAAAACCGGCGCAACGGCTGGCGATGTTGACGACTTTGCCGACCAGGTCGGAGTTGACCTTCTGCACGAAGTCTTCGAGGTTCAGGTCGAGGTCGTCGACGCCACGGCCCAGTTTGGCCGCGTAGTAGTAGCGCAGGTATTCCGGCGACAGGTGATCCAGGTAGGTCCGGGCCTTGATGAAGGTGCCGCGGGACTTGGACATTTTCTGGCCGTTGACGGTCAGGTAGCCGTGCACGTTGATGCCGGTCGGCTTGCGGTAGCCGGCGCCTTCGAGCATGGCTGGCCAGAACAGGGCGTGGAAGTTGACGATGTCCTTGCCGATGAAGTGGTACAGCTCGGCGGTGGAGTCCTTGCCCCAGAACGCATCGAAGTCCAGCTCCGGCGTGCGGTTGCACAGGTTCTTGAAGCTCGCCATGTAGCCGATTGGCGCGTCCAGCCACACATAGAAGTACTTGCCCGGCTCGCCCGGGATTTCAAAACCGAAATACGGCGCATCGCGGGAAATGTCCCACTGCTGCAGGCCGGCATCCAGCCATTCGGCAATCTTGTTCGCCACGGCGTCTTGCAGGGTGCCGCTGCGGGTCCAGGCTTGCAGCATTTCCTGGAAGTCCGGCAGCTTGAAGAAGAAGTGCTGGGAGTCCTTGAGCACCGGCGTGGCGCCAGAGATCGCCGACTTCGGATCCTTCAGGTCGGTGGGCGCGTAGGTGGCGCCGCATTTTTCGCAGTTGTCGCCGTACTGGTCTTCAGTGCCGCATTTCGGGCAGGTGCCCTTGATGAAGCGATCGGCCAGGAACATTTTCTTTTCCGGGTCGAAGTACTGCGTGATCGAGCGTTGGGCAATGTGCCCGGCGTCGCGCAGCTTGAGGTAGATCTGGCTCGACAGCTCACGGTTTTCTTCGGCGTGAGTGGAGTGGAAGTTGTCGAAGTCCACCAGGAAGTCGGCAAAGTCGGCGCTGTGTTCAGCCTGGACATTGGCGATCAGTTGTTCCGGGGTGATGCCTTCTTTTTCTGCGCGCAGCATGATCGCCGAACCGTGGGCGTCGTCAGCGCAGACATAAATGCATTGGTTGCCGCGGTGCTTCTGGAAGCGCACCCACATATCGGTCTGGATGTATTCCAGCATATGGCCAAGGTGGATCGAACCATTGGCATAGGGCAGGGCGCTGGTGACGAGGATCTTGCGTGGCTCGGACATGGGGCTCGGCTACTTGATGAAACGGAGGTCGGCCACTATAAAGCGCCAGCGCATAATTTTCACCCTGTGCACCTGTATCCGGTTGCATCGGATGCTCAAACCCGAGTCCGGGCAGTTTGAAGAAGAAAGGGCTGTTGTGGCGAGGGAGCTTGCTCCCGCTGGGGGGCGAAGCCGCCCCGAACCCTGCTACACGGCGCTGTCAGGAGGATCGCGTCAACCTGATTGCGACTGCTGCGCAGCCGAACGGGAGCAAGCTCCCTCGCCACAGGCACAAATAGCTCCCTCCCCACAGGGGTGTGTTTGCCACAAATCATCAGTGGGCATGCCGTCCTTGAGCTGATGCTCAAACCCGAGTACAGGCAGTTTGAAGAAGAAAGTGCTGTTGTGGCGAGGGAGCTTGCTCCCGCTGGGTGGCGAAGCCGCCCCGAACCCTGCAACACGGCGCTGTCAGGAGGATCGCGTCAACCTGATCGCGCCTGCTGCGCAGCCGAGCGGGAGCAAGCTCCCTCGCCACAGGGATGTGTTTGCCACAAATAGCTCCCTCCCCGCAGGGATGTGTTTGCCACAAATAGCTTCCTCCCCACAGGGATGTGTTTGCCACAAATCATCAGTGGGCGTGCCGTCCTTGAGCTGATGCTCAAACCTGTGAGCAGGCAGTTTGGGCAGGAAAGGGCTGTTGTGGCGAGGGAGCTTGCTCCCGCTGGGTGGCGAAGCCGCCCCGGACCCTGCTACACGGCGCTGTCAGGAGGATCGCGTCCATCCGATTGCGACTGCTGCGCAGCCGAGCGGGAGCAAGCTCCCTCGCCACAGGGAAGTGTTTGCCACAAATAGCTCCCTCCCCGCAGGGATGTGTTTGCCACAAATCATCAGTGGGCATGCCGTCCTTGAGCTAGAACGGTTAGGATACCTGCCTGATTTTCCAGCCTTGTTATCGGAGTTGCCCATGAGCGCCGTCAATCGCGCAGCGGTGGAAGCCGTCCTTCGCCAATACACCGACCCTTATCTGAACCAGGACCCGGTCAGCGCCGGGTGCGTGCGCAACATCGACATTCAGGGCGACCGCGTCAGCGTCCAGCTCGAATTGGGTTACGCCGCCGGTCTGTTCAAGAGTGGCTGGGCGCAGATGCTGGAAATGGCTATTCAAGGCCTCGATGGCGTGTCGAGTGCAAAAGTCGACATCACCAGCGTGATTGCCGCACACAAGGCTCAGGCACAGGTTCCGGGGCTGGCGAACGTGAAAAACGTCGTGGCCGTGGCGTCAGGCAAGGGTGGCGTGGGCAAATCCACCACCGCGGCCAATCTGGCACTGGCCCTCGCTCGCGAAGGCGCCAAAGTCGGGATTCTCGACGCCGACATCTACGGTCCAAGCCAGGGCATCATGTTCGGCATCGCCGAAGGCACCCGCCCGCAGATCAAAGATCAGAAGTGGTTCGTGCCGATCCAGTCCCACGGCGTCGAAGTGATGTCCATGGCCTTCCTCACCGACGACAACACGCCAATGGTCTGGCGCGGACCGATGGTTTCCGGTGCCTTGCTGCAACTGGTCACCCAGACTGCCTGGGGCGATCTGGATTACCTGGTCATCGACATGCCGCCAGGCACCGGCGACATCCAGCTGACCCTGGCGCAGAAAGTCCCGGTGGCCGGCGCCGTCATCGTCACCACCCCGCAGGACCTGGCATTGCTGGACGCTCGCAAGGGCGTCGAAATGTTCCGCAAGGTCAACATTCCGGTGCTGGGCGTGGTGGAAAACATGGCCGTGCACATCTGCTCGAACTGTGGGCATGCCGAGCATCTGTTCGGTGAGGGCGGCGGGGTGAAACTGGCCAATCAGTACGGCGTCGAACTGCTGGCTTCGTTGCCGCTGGCGATGGCCATCCGCGAACAGGCCGATGGTGGCAAGCCAACAGTGATCGCCGAGCCGGACAGTCCGATAGCACTGGTTTATCAGGAACTGGCCCGCCACGTCGGTGCGCGGATCGTGTTGCAGGAAGCGTTGACGCCAGCGATGCCGAACATCAGCATCAGCGACGATTGATGGCCTGAAACACAATCAACTGTGGGAGCCAGCCTGCTGGCGATAGCGGATTCAGATTCACCAACCATGTTGGCTGAACCACCGCAATCGCCAGCAGGCTGGCTCCCACAGTGTTTTTCATGACTGGGCTTAGATCCGCAACCCGCCATCCATCTCCAGAATCCGCCCGGTGTAGTAGTCGTTCTCGAAAATGTACGCCGCGGAATGGGCGATTTCTTCCGGCTTGCCCATGCGCTTGAGCGGAATCCCGGCAGTCATCTTCTCCAGCGCTTCAGGCTTCATGCCCAAAGTCATTTCGGTTTCGATGAAGCCCGGTGCAATGCCGGCCACGCGAATGCCGTAGCGCGCCAGTTCCTTGGCCCAGGTCACGGTGGCCGCAGCGACGCCGGCCTTGGCGGCAGAGTAGTTGGTCTGGCCGATGTTGCCAGCGCGGGAAATCGACGAGATATTGATAATCGCGCCATTGTTGTTCAGCTCAACCATTTTCGCCGCAACTTCACGGGTGCACAGGAATACACCGGTCAGGTTGACGTCGATCACTGCCTGCCACTGCGCCAGGCTCATTTTGGTCATTTCACCGTCCTTGACCTTGAGCAGCAGGCCGTCGCGCAGGATGCCGGCGTTGTTGATCAGGCCATGGATCGCACCGAAGTCTTCGGCGACCTGGGCAACCATGTGCGTGACTTGTTCTTCGTTGGCCACATTGCACAAGTAAGCGCGAGCTTCGACGCCTTTGGCTTTGCAGGCGGCGACCGCGTCATCGAGTTTTTCCTGGTTCAGGTCGACCAATGCCAGCTTCGCGCCCTTGCCGGCGAAATACTCGGCCATGGAACGGCCTAAACCCTGGCAACCGCCCGTGATAATGATTACTTTGTCAGTGAGTTGCATTCGCATGCCCCGGTAGCAGGTCTGAGTGGTTTCCTTGCTAGATAGCCTCTCGATCTGCGCCTGACCTGGCTTGGCTGCACATGAGAATTGCCCGATGGCGTGCTGGGACTTTCCAGCGCAGCCCGTCCGTTTTTTTGACGGATTCTATATAAGGAGTCATAAATTGAGCGTTGAAGCGGCTAAGCATGCACGAGAATTGCTTCTCAAGGAATACCGTGGAGTGCTCTCGACGCACTCCAAAGCAATGCCCGGTTTTCCGTTCGGCTCAGTGGTTCCGTATTGCCTGGATGAGCATGGCCGACCGTTGATCCTGATCAGCCGTATCGCGCAGCACACGCACAATCTGCAAAAAGATCCGAAATGTTCATTGTTCGTCGGTGAACGCGGCGCTGAAGATGTACAGGCCGTCGGTCGACTGACTTACCTGGCCGAAGCCCGACAGCTGGAAGACGCCGCGGCCATTGACGCCGCTGCCGAGCGCTATTACCGCTACTTTCCGGAATCGCAGAGCTACCACACCGCCCATGATTTTGATTTCTGGGTACTGACGCCGGTCCGTCATCGCTACATCGGTGGATTCGGTGCGATCCACTGGGTCAATGAGCTGACGCTGGCCAACCCGTTTGCCGGCAAGGCTGAAATCAGCATGGTCGAGCACATGAACGCCGATCACGCCAAAGCGATTGCCCATTACGTGGAACTGGCCGGTTTGCCAAAGACTTCCCCGGCGCAAATGGTCGGCATCGACAGCGAAGGCATGCACCTGCGCATCGGTCAAAGCCTCTACTGGCTACCGTTCCAGGCACCATGTAATACGCCGACACAAGTTCGCGAAGCCTTGGTTTTCCTGGCCCACGCTGAGCATTGGCCGAAAAATGAAGTGGCCGACGCTTGAATTCACGAAACGGCGACGTCATCTAAGGTGAACTGGCAAGGCATTCTTGCGTTGAGGAACCATTTGATGCGCCCTTTTTTGTTGCTCTTTCTGCTGTTCCCGGTGTTGGAGCTGTTCGTATTCGTCAAGGTGGCAGGGGCGATCGGGTTTTTCCCGGCCCTGCTGCTGGTAATACTCGGTTCGATGTTCGGTGTTTTTGTGCTGCGCATTGCCGGCCTGGCCACCGCACTGCGTGCCCGTGAAAGCCTGAACCGCGGTGAGCTGCCGGCCCAGACCATGCTCGAAGGTCTGATGCTGGCGCTGGCCGGTGGCCTGTTGATCCTGCCCGGCTTCATCAGCGATGTGATCGGCCTGATCATGCTGTTGCCGATCAGTCGTCGTCTGCTGGCCAATAAAATGCGCCAGCGCGCCGAGGAACAGGCGATTCGCCAACGCGCCTTCGCCGATGACCTGCAGGCCCGTGGCGGCCCCGCACCACGCGAACCGCTGGGCCGTGAGCCCAACGTGATCGAAGGCGAGTTCGAACACCGCGATACCAAGTAATTCAATCTATCGACACGGCACCTTCGGGTGCCGTGATCGTTTGCGGGGCATCGACATGAAAATTTTTCGCTGCCGGCCCTTGTAATCAGCTTGTACGCCCTTATGTAACGGTCACCGCAAGGTTTCTGGCGATCACGCCAGTCAGACTTCCGCGGTTCGCTCGACGAACCGCACCCGGCACCGCCGGACTTTGTTAAACCCGCCGGGACTACACCGGCCGATGAAAACCACAATTAGGAGAGATCGACAATGAAGCTTCGTCCTCTGCATGACCGCGTCGTCATCCGTCGCAGCGAAGAAGAAAAGAAAACCGCTGGCGGTATCGTCCTGCCAGGCTCGGCTGCTGAAAAAGCCAACAGCGGCGAGATCCTCGCTGTCGGCACCGGCCGCGTACTGGATAACGGTGAAGTGCGTGCACTGTCCGTGAAAGTGGGCGACAAGGTTGTGTTCGGTCCTTACTCCGGCAGCAACACTGTGAAAGTCGACGGCGAAGACCTGCTGGTAATGAGCGAGAACGAAATCCTCGCTGTTGTCGAAGGCTGATTCCCCGCTCATTTTCCCGCTACTACAAAGTATTTAAGGAATATCGATCATGGCTGCTAAAGAAGTTAAATTCGGCGATTCCGCCCGCAAGAAAATGCTCACCGGTGTCAACGTCCTGGCTGACGCAGTAAAAGCGACCCTGGGCCCGAAAGGCCGTAACGTGATCATCGAGAAGAGCTTCGGCGCTCCGACCATCACCAAGGACGGCGTTTCCGTAGCCAAAGAAATCGAACTGGAAGACCGTTTCGAGAACATGGGCGCGCAGCTGGTCAAAGACGTTGCCTCCCGTGCCAACGATGACGCAGGCGACGGCACCACCACCGCCACCGTTCTGGCTCAGTCGATCGTCAACGAAGGCCTGAAAGCCGTCGCTGCCGGCATGAACCCGATGGATCTGAAGCGCGGTATCGACAAAGCGACCATCGCGATCGTCAAAGAGCTGAAGGCCCTGTCCAAGCCATGCGCTGACACCAAGGCTATCGCTCAGGTAGGCACCATCTCCGCCAACTCCGACAACTCCATCGGCGACATCATTGCCGAAGCCATGGAAAAAGTCGGTAAAGAAGGCGTGATCACCGTTGAAGAAGGCTCGGGCCTGGAAAACGAACTGTCGGTTGTAGAAGGCATGCAGTTCGACCGTGGCTACCTGTCCCCGTACTTCGTCAACAAGCCAGAGACCATGGTCGCTGAGCTGGACGGCCCGCTGATCCTGCTGGTCGACAAAAAGATCTCGAACATCCGCGAAATGCTGCCAGTGCTGGAAGCCGTTGCCAAAGCCGGCCGTCCGCTGCTGATCGTGGCCGAAGACGTTGAAGGCGAAGCCCTGGCGACTCTGGTTGTGAACAACATGCGTGGCATCGTCAAAGTCGCAGCCGTCAAGGCTCCAGGCTTCGGCGACCGTCGCAAGGCCATGCTGCAGGACATCGCCGTTCTGACCGGCGGTACCGTTATCTCCGAAGAGATCGGCCTGAGCCTGGAAAGCACCACCCTGGAGCACCTGGGTAACGCCAAGCGCGTGACCCTGTCCAAGGAAAACACCATCATCGTTGACGGTGCTGGCGTACAAGGCGACATCGAAGCGCGCATCAACCAGATCCGTGCCCAGGTTGCCGAAACGTCCTCGGACTACGACCGTGAAAAACTGCAAGAGCGTCTGGCCAAGCTGTCCGGCGGCGTTGCAGTGATCAAGGTTGGCGCTGGTTCCGAAGTTGAAATGAAAGAGAAGAAAGCCCGCGTTGAAGACGCCCTGCACGCTACCCGTGCAGCCGTTGAAGAAGGCGTGGTACCTGGCGGTGGCGTGGCCCTGATCCGTGCTCTGGAAGCACTGACCGAACTGAAAGGCGACAACGCCGATCAGGACGTGGGTATCGCTGTACTGCGTCGCGCTGTTGAAGCGCCGCTGCGCCAGATCGTTGCCAACTCCGGCGACGAGCCGAGCGTAGTGGTCGACAAGGTCAAGAACGGCGAAGGCAGCTTCGGCTACAACGCTGCGACTGGCGAATACGGCGACATGATCGAAATGGGCATCCTGGACCCAACCAAGGTTACCCGTTCGGCTCTGCAAGCTGCAGCTTCGATCGGCGGTCTGATCCTGACCACCGAAGCCGCTGTTGCTGATGCACCGAAGAAAGACGGCGGTGCTGGCGGCGGTATGCCAGACATGGGCGGTATGGGCGGCATGGGCGGCATGATGTAAGCCAGCCGTACCCCTGTACTAAAAACCCCGCCTGCGAAAGCCGGCGGGGTTTTTTGTTGCCCCAGAAAAATGTGTTGCGGTTGACAACCTCTTCGCGGGCAAGCCTCGCTCCTACGGTTACTCATTGGACCTGTAGGAGCGAGGCTTGCCCGCGCAGGCGTCAATTCAGGTGCTGACTAGCTCCGCGTTGACCGGCCCCTGAGCCTTCAACGCCGGTCGATACAGAATCCAGTAATACGACCCCAGACAAATCAGCCAGCAGAACACTGCCGTCCACACGTTGTGCGAAAAGAAGTGCGCCCCCTGCATCATTCGCCCGATGGAAAACACCGAACCCAGGGCGAAGGCAAAGACGAACGCCACCCGGGCCAGTCGCGGGCGACGATCACGCAACACGAAAAACAGCGCGAACAGCGTGAACCCGGTGGCCGCATGGCCACCCGGCCAGCAGCGCCCTGGCTTGTCGGTCTGCGGCCGAGGGCTGAGTAGTTCACTGTAGGTTTCATGGCCGCCGAACTGTTCCAGGCTCCACGGGCATTGCACCGCCGTCACTGCTTTCATCGGCGTGACAAACGAGGTCGCCAAGCCCAGGGATAGCACCAGACAACCCAGTTCCCGTTTGTACGGTTTGAGTTTGTCCATGAAAAACGAACCAATGAAACCGAGTATGGCCAGTACCGAAAACGCAATGACCACTTGCTTGGCGCGGTCATGCAGTACGGTCTCGAGGAAGTAACTGTGGCGCCCGATGAACGCCCCGGCAACCGGGTCGTAAAACAGCTTGGCCAGGGCCATGTCCAGGTTTGTCAGTTCGAGGAGCACCAGAGTCATCGCCGCAACAGCGGGAATGCCCAGGTATACCCAGAGATTGAGCGGGCGAGAAGCGGGGCGTGCAGAAATCGAAACCATGAAAATTCCCGGGTCAGTGAAATGTTCTTGAGTGCGCAGCCGCGCGGAGTTTGAGCCCGTTTCTGTCGTCAGCCCGTGAATCGATAGTGAAAAAAACGTTGAGCCCCGAATCGGCCGTTTTGTGAGGTCGAGACTGCACGCAGTCCTAGCCGTGAGCCACACTTGGCCTTAAGCTGCGCGGGCCAAGACGGCCGTAACTGTGTACGGAGAAGGTGCCCATGCGAATTTTATTGGTTGAAGACAATCGCGATATCCTCGCCAATCTGGCCGATTACCTGGGGCTCAAAGGCTATACCGTCGACTGTGCACAGGACGGTCTGTCGGGCCTGCACCTGGCCGCCACCGAGCATTACGACTTGATCGTGCTCGACATCATGCTGCCTGGCATCGACGGCTACACCTTGTGCAAGCGCCTGCGCGAAGATGCCCGGCGCGACACCCCAGTCATCATGTTGACCGCACGCGACCAACTCGACGACCGGCTGCAAGGCTTCAAGTCTGGCGCCGACGATTACCTGATCAAACCTTTCGCACTTTCGGAACTGGCGGCACGGATCGAAGCGGTCATGCGGCGTACCCAGGGCGGTGGCCGTCGTACCTTGCAAGTCGGCGACTTGAGCTACGATCTGGACACGCTGGAAGTTACCCGCGAAGGGCGGCTGCTCAAGCTCAACCCGGTGGGCCTCAAGTTGCTCGCAGTATTGATGCAGAAAAGTCCGCATGTGCTGCGCCGGGAAATTCTTGAAGAAGCGTTATGGGGCGATGACTGCCCGGACAGTGACAGCCTGCGCAGCCATGTCCATCAGTTGCGTCAGGTGATCGACAAACCGTTCGCCAAACCGTTGCTGCATACCGTGCACGGTGTCGGTTATCGCCTGGCCGAGGGCCGCGATGGAGTTTAAGCAGAGCCTTGCCCAGCGCATCATCATTGCCTTCGCACTGATGAGTGCGTTGGTCGCGGGTGCCTTCGCAATGGGCATTGTCGCCACCGTGCATCTGGTGGAAGAGAAGTTGATTTCTGCCGGATTGGGTGGCGATTTGCAGCGCCTTCTGCTCATGGACAGTGTCTCGGACTGGAGCCATCGGCCCGAGCCGGATCAGTTGTTCTATTTCAGCGGAGGACCGGGCGATTTCGATTTGCCCAAGGATTTGCGACATCTGGACTCCGGTTTTCACGAGGTGTTTCGCGAACACCTGTCGTACCACGCGATGGTCGAAATCGTCGACGGGCGGCGTTATGTGCTGCTGCAGGACCAAAGCGATTTCGAAGAGCGTGAACGGGTGCTGTTCGCCGTTGTTCTCGTTGGCTTTGTGCTCAGCCTGGCGCTGGCGGTTTTCCTTGGCTGGGTTCTGGCGCGCAAGGTGATGGCGCCTGTTGTCCGGCTGGCCCGACAGGTCCGGCACCGCGATCAGTTGCTCGGTCTGGCACCGCCGCTGGCACCGGACTACGCGGCCGATGAAGTGGGGGAGCTGGCTGTGGCATTCGATGCGACCCTGGGGCGTCTGCGTCAGGCACTGACGCGGGAGCGACTGTTCACCAGCGATGTCAGCCACGAGTTGCGTACGCCGTTGATGGTTCTGGCCAGTTCCTGCGAGTTGTTGCTCGAGAACCCTGGCATCGATCAGCGCGGTCGCGCGCAGGTCGAGCGCATCTCCCGCGCCTGTGAAGAAATGCGTGAACTGGTACAAACCTTCCTGATGCTGGCCCGGGCCCAGCGCGAAGACACGAGCATGTCCCCGCAGCAGACGCTCACTGGCGTCGCCGACGGCTTGATCGGGCAGTGGCGCGCGCCCATTGAGGCCAAAGGCTTGACGCTGATTTTTGAACCGGGTCAGCCACAGAGCATTCGATACAACGCCACGCTGCTGAATGCGGTGATGGGTAACTTGCTGCGTAACGCGCTGCACTACACTGAACAAGGGTTTATCCGATTGACCCTGACGACCAGCGGTTTTGTCGTCGAGGACAGTGGCGTGGGCATTCCCGAAGAGAAGCGTGAAGCGATGTTCGAACCGTTCGTGCGCGGCAGTGAAAAGCGCGGTGAGGGCCTGGGCTTGGGGCTGTCACTGGTGCAGCGGATCTGTGAAAACCAGGGCTGGAGCGTCAGCCTGACCAACATGGAGCCCAATGGCTGTCGTTTTCAGGTGCAGTTGCACCCCACTCCAGCAAGCTGACCGTCGGCGACAAGCAATGGAGAGCGGCCCGTGTTTTGTAAAACCTCGAAACGATTAGGGGTTTTACATGACATTTTTTTCACAAAGGCATGACCTGACGCTGACACGGTGCTACCTAATGTGGGTGCCATCAGAAGTACAGGAGAGCTCGATATGGCCGGCCCGATCAAACTGGATTTTTCCGAAAAATACGACGACCAGCACGCACAACAGTATTTGCAAAAACATCAGGATGGACTGAGTCGTAAATTATCCCATTGGCGGGATGAGCAATTGGCTCGCAAGGCGCTGACTGCGGTCGGTGAGCCTGGTCTGGTCCTCGACCTGCCCTGCGGCGCTGGACGTTTCTGGCCATTGCTGGCGGAGAAACCCAACCGCGTGATCATCGGCGCCGACAATTCGGAGTCGATGCTGAAGATAGCTACTCAAGCGCAACCGGCCGATGTGGTGAAACGGGTACAACCCTTGCACACTTCTGCATTCGACATTGCCTTGCCTGATAACGCCGTCGACAGCATTTTCTGCATGCGATTGCTCCATCACATCGGTGAGGCCGAGCATCGACTGGCAATTTTGCGCGAATTCGAGCGCGTCACCCGTGATAGCGTCATTCTTTCACTGTGGGTAGATGGCAATTTCAAGGCCTGGAAACGCAAGCGCCTGGAACGGACCCGCAATCAGCAAGGTTACCAAAACCGATTTGTGTTACCTGCTGCTACGGTCGAACAGGAATTTGAACAAGCGGGTTTCCGAATTCAGGAACGTCTGGACTTTTTACCGCTCTATGCCATGTGGCGAGTTTACGTATTACGCAAGAGGTAACAGGATGGCAGTGCAGGTAGCAGCAGGATCGGATGATGGCTCCCAGGACCGTTTCGACTATTTCTGGAATCAGCGCGGTGAATGGGTAGAAGAGCCCAATGTTCGCCGCGGTGGAGAAAGTGGTGTGCAGCGCGTCAAGGGCAGTGATGATCAACTGCTCTACTTCAAACGCCAGACCGGGCATATCTATCGCAGCTTGCTGCACCCGTTTGGCCGGCCGACAGTGCTGCGTGAGCGCGATGCACTCATCGGCGTTGGCTCGCTCGGGGTTCTTGTTCCGCAAATTGTATTCTGCGGCGCACAGCGCGACCCCGTGCACAAATGGCGCGCCTTACTGGTAACAAAGTCACTGGATGGTTTCCAGGAAATTGAACATTGGTACGCCGACGGCGGCCGCGAGCGTCACGGTGAAGCCGTACATGATCGCGTGTTGCAGGCCTTGGCAGAAAACCTGGCCCGCATGCACAAAGGGCGTTGGCAGCATAGCTGCCTCTATATCAAACACGTATTCGTGCGGGTGACCGGCGAAGGCGAGGCGTCCAGGGTCGAGGTGGCTTTGATTGATCTGGAGAAGTGCCGCCAGCGTCTGACTTCACATCAGGCGGCTGCCCACGACATGAAGCAACTGCGCCGCCACTCGTCGTTCAGCTCAACTGACTGGAAGAAACTGGTCTACTTTTATGAGACGGCGTTTGGCAGCGCTATCAAGGGTTTATAGCAATGAAACTCGAAGTTGCGCGAGGTTTGTTTTTGATAGGAGCCTTGGCAGTCGCTTCGCTCGCGGTGGCTGCCTGGGAGCAGCCACGCACTCAAGTTCTCAGCTCAGCGAATGGCGATCATTGCCCTTTGCCACGAGTCGCCAAGACCTCCGTGGCTACACAGCCCGACCATGATTTGTTGCTGTTCATGTTCGGACTTTCTCAAGGATTGAGGCCGCAAAGTTGAAAAGTTTGAAGCCCAAATAAAAGGCCTCGCAAATGCGAGGCCTTTTATTTTCCGGTGTCTCGTCCATGACGCTTATCCAATGGGGGAGCGGTGTCAGGGTTTATCGTCTTTGGCCAGCAACGTATATACGCATGGCAACACGAACAAGGTAAACAGCGTCCCGATCGACATGCCTGTGGCGATCACCGTTCCGATGTCGAAACGGCTCACCGCCCCCGCGCCGGTGGCGATGATCAAGGGCACCATGCCAAATACCATGGCGGCAGTGGTCATCAATACCGGGCGCAGGCGAATGGCCGCTGCTTCCTCCACGGCCTCGCGTGGCGACAGGCCCTTGTCCTTGCGCAATTGGTTGGCGAATTCGACGATCAGGATTCCGTGCTTGCTGATCAACCCGATCAGCGTCACCAATCCGACCTGGGTGTAGATGTTCATGCTCGACCAGCCAAGGAACAACGGGATCAAGGCACCGCAGATCGACAGTGGCACTGTCACCAGAATCACCAGTGGGTCACGGAAGCTTTCGAACTGTGCAGCCAGCACCAGGAAAATGATTGCCAGTGCCAGGGCAAAGGTCACCCATAACGCGCTGCCTTCCTGTACGTATTGCCGCGAGGCACCGGCATAGTCGATGGCAAAGCCCACCGGCGCCTCTTCGCGGGCGATTTGCCGCACAACGTCGATAGCCTCGCCCATGCTGACCAGCGGCACACCGGACAGGATCGCCGAGTTGAGTTGCTGGAACTGGTTCAACTGCCGCGGTCGCGCACGGTCGGTCACGGTGATCAGGGTCGACAGGGCCAGCAGCTCGCCCTGGGTGTTTTTCACGTAATAGTTGTTCAGCCAGTCGGGATTGTCCCGAAACGGTCGCTCGACCTGAGCGATGACTTTGTAGCTGCGCCCCTCGATGGTGAAACGGTTGATCTCCGCTTCACCAAGCAAAGTCGCCAGTGTTCCACCCAGATCCTGCATCGACACACCCATCTGGGCAGCCTTGGCACGATCGATGTCCACCACGACTTCCGGCTTGTCGAAGGCCAGGTCGACATCGACGAATGCGAACTTGCCGGACTCCATGGCGCGCTTTTTCACCCGGTCGACCACCTGCAACAGCAGCTCGTAGTCGTTGGCGGTGTTGATGACGAACTGGAAAGGCAGCCCTTCGCCAGTGCCTGGCAGCGAGGGCAGGTTGAAACCGAAAATCTGCAAGCCGGGAATGCTTTCGAGCTTGGCCTGAACCTCGGGCAGTATCTGCATCTGCGTCCGGCTGCGCTCGTTCCACGGTTTGAGCAGAAACCCGCCGATACCCGATTGCACTCCGTTGAATCCATTGATCTGGAAGGAAGAGTAATACTCGGGGAACGCCTTGAAGATCGAAATGAATTCGTCGGTGTAGGTGTTCAGGTAATCGAGGTTGGTCGGTTGCGGGGCGTTGGCGATCATGAAAATGATGCCTTGGTCCTCGTCCGGTGCCAGTTCCGATTTGGTGAACTTGAGCAACACCGGAATCAGGCACAAAACAATGACCGCGAACACCAGCACCACGGGCCGGGTATTGAGCGTTCCGTGGAGCATGCTCTGATAGCGGCGCTTGAGGCTTTCGAAAATCAGGTCGAGGCGATGGGCCAGGCCGCTGGGGTTTTCATCGTGACGCAATAGAAAGGCGCACATCATCGGTGACAGGGTCAGGGCGACGATGCCGGAGATCACTACGGCGCCGGCCAGGGTCAGGGCAAACTCCTTGAACAATGCGCCGGTCAGCCCCGTCAGGAAGCCGATCGGCGCATACACCGCCGCGAGAGTGATGGTCATTGAAACCACCGGCATGGCGATTTCCCGGGCACCCTCTATAGCAGCGTCCCGCGGTGTCTTGCCTTCTTCGATATGGCGGTGGATGTTCTCCACCACGACGATGGCATCGTCCACCACCAGGCCGATGGCCAGCACCATCGCCAACAGCGTCAGCAGGTTGATCGAGTAACCCATCATCTGCATGAAGAACATCACGCCGATCATCGACAACGGAATGGTGACCACCGGGATCACCACCGAGCGCAGTGCACCGAGAAACAGGAACACCACGACGATCACGATCAGGACCGCTTCGAACAGGGTTTTCACCACTTCATCGATAGAGGCCTGAATGAACAGCGTGGCGTCGTAGGCAATTTCACCCTTGAGGTTCGGCGGCAACTGGGCTTCAAGATCCGGCATGATCTTGCGCACTTCCTTGATCACATCCAGCGGGTTGGCACCGGGCGTGGCCTTGATGCCGATATACACCGAGGGCGTACCGCCAAAGGAACTGATGGTGTCGTAGTTTTCGGCGCCCATCTCGACCCGGGCGACATCGCGCAGCAGTACGCGACTGTCGCCATCGACCTTGAGCGCAATCGCAGAAAAGGCTTCGGCGGATTTCAGCTCGGTGCTGGCGTTGATGCTGGTGACCACGTACTCGCCCTTCACCTCGCCAGCGGCGGACAGGAAGTTGTACTGGCGCACGGCGTTGGTCACGTCGCTGGCCGTCAGACCGAAACCGGCGAGTTTCACCGGGTCAAGCCACAGGCGCATGGCGAACACCTGGTTGCCGAGAATCTCGGCTTCGGCCATACCGGGCAGGGTTGCCAGTTTCGGCTGGATCACCCGTGACAGGTAGTCGGTGATCTGCGGGTTGCTCAACTCCTTGCTGAAAAAGCTGATGTACATCAGCGCCGAGGCATCGGCGGCTTCCTTGCTCAGGACCGGGTCTTCAGCGTCCTGGGGCAATTGGTTCTTCACCTCGTTGGCCTTGGCCAGCAGTTCGGTGAACAGTCGGTCGCTGTTGGCACCGATGCGCGCGTAGATCGAGATCACCGAAAAGTTCTGGCGACTGACCGAGGTCATGTAGTCGATACCCTCGGCGCTGGCCAGGCTTTGCTGCATCGGCTGGGTGATATAGCCCTGGATGGTTTCGGCGTTGGCCCCGGGGTACGCCGTGGTCACCGTGATCAGGGCGTTTTCCATTTGCGGATATTGACGTAGCGGCAACTTGCTCCAGGCCTGGAAGCCCAGCAGCACGATCAGCAGGCTGACCACGGTGGCGAGCACCGGGCGGCGGATGAACGGATCAGTAAAAGCCATTGGGGGTTCCTTGATCAGTCAGCGCGAGGCTGACTGTTCTTTTCGGCCAGGGTCTTGTCATCGCTGATGGCGATGCGCGCGCCATTGTCGAGTTTGATCTGGCCAGCCGTGACAATCGTTTCACCGTTCTGCACGCCTTTGGTGATGATCACCATTGCATCGCGCCGTTCGCCGGTTTCGACAAAGCGCCGCTCGGCAATCAGGATCGGTTGCCCCTTGTCGTCCTCCTCCACGCTGCCGTCTTCGGCTTTTTTCTGGGTGGCGACATAGACCGAGTTGCCATAGAGCGTGTAGGTGATCGCGCTTTCCGGTACGACGATGCGTGGCTGCGGGTCGGGCAATATGACCTGCAGGCTGGCGAACATCCCCGGCAGCAGCTTGCCATCGGGGTTGGCCAGGGTGGCCCGGACCTGCACGTTGCGCGTGCTGTTCTCGACTTTGGGGTTGATTGCACTGATGGTGCCGGGGAAATCTTCTGTGGGGAACGCCGCGACAATGAGCTGCACCGGTTGACCGACGGCGATCTTCGGTACCGACTGTTCGGGAACGAAGAAATCGACATACAGACTGCTGAGGTCCTGCAGGGTGGCGATCATGGTGCCTGTGGCCACGTAGTCGCCGACGTCCACCTGACGAATGCCGATGGTGCCGCTGAAGGGGGCGAGGATGCTTTTTTTGCCGAGTGCAGCCCTGAGTTGGTTGACCGTGGCCTTGCTCTTTTTCAGTACCGCCGAGAGGCGGTCGAATTCACCTTTGGAAATGGCCTGGCTGCCTACCAGTTGGCTACCGCGACCGTAATCGACCTGAGCCAGCCCAAGGTCGGCCTGGGCGGTTTCAAGCAGAGCGCTTTCCACGGCGCTGTCGAGCCGCAGGAGCAGTTGGCCGGCCTTGACCTTCTGCCCTGATTCGAACTGCAGATCCACAACAGTGCCATCGGTCTCCAGGCTCAGGTCCACGCCTTGCAGTGCCTTGAGCGTGCCGATGGTGGGCAGGCGTGCCTGCCATGGCCGTTCGGTTGCCTTGGCCACGGCAACGCTGATCGGTGGTTTTGGCGCGGAGAAACCTTGAATCATCGTGTAGATGGAGAAGGCTTTATATCCGGCCAGGACCAGCACGATCAGCAGAACAACACCCAACATGATCAGCATGCGGCGACGCAGCATATTCCAGTTCCTTGGAGAAAATCAGGTGAGACAGTGGGCACATTACCGCGACTGGGAAGGGTAATCCAACTGCCAGTTTTTACAGGTTGTGAGGTATTGGAGAGGTGATGTCGTGAAAAGATCGTCCGGGAGCGGCCCCAGCTATCGGACGATCTTTTGACGTAATTACGCCATCAGATGCAGATGGTTGTCCCAGAGCCCTGCCGGCAGCTCCAACGGTTTTGCAACCAGCTCTGTCTGGCGGCAATCGTAGTAACGGCAGCGGCCCTGGCCAGAGGTCACGACAAACCCGTCGGCGACCGCGCCAACGCCAGCGCAATCGGCAAGCGGTGCATCCAGGCGCACTTCGCCGCTGTCCAGGTCCCAGATGAAAAAGCGGTTGCCCCGTGGCGCAGTCAAGGCCACCAATCGCAGGTCACTGTGCACCGCGACACTGGCGGTGTAATGCCCCATGGCCTGTAACTGGTGCTCCGGCACCGGGAACGCCACGAACGGTTGGCCGGGGCGCTTGATTGCCAGCAGCTCCGACGATTCATGAGCCGCGCCCATGAACTGCTGACCGGCAACGATGGTGCCGTCGCTGGCGATGCCCAGGTGGCGCACGCTGTTCATCTGCTGGCCGAGGGTTTCCTTGCTCAACAGCGTGCCGTCGCGTTGCATCAGCACCAGGCTTGGTTCCATGGCGTCGAGATTCATCTCGACCCGGCTTTCCGCTTCGGTGCGAATCCCGCCGTTGGCCACCACCAGGGTTTCGCCATCGGGCATCCACGACACTTGATGCGGGCCGATGCCATGGGTGGAGATCTCGCCGCTGTGCACCAGTCGCTCGCCTTCGAACTTATACACACCCAGCAAGCCGCGACCCGGATCAGTGGTGTCGTTTTCGGTGGCATACAGCCAGTCACCGCTGTGGTGAATCACCGCGTGACCGTAGAAGTGCCGATTCGGTTGTGATGTCAGCGTTTGCAGCAAAGTCCCGTCGCGCAGGTCGATCAGGTAGCTCTCGGTGCCCGGGCGACGGGCGACGAACAGCGCAATCGACAACGTCGGGTGGTTGATGATGTCGTGGCAACGCTGGCCGACCTGGGTGGCAAACACCCGGGTGCCGTCCAGCCGATACCCGACGGCGTAGTGCTTGCCGTCAGTATCGTCCCGCGCCGAGAGAAGCAGCGGGCTGGCGTCTTTGTGTTTGAACAGCTTCCAGCCGCCCAGCGTCACTGCACCCAGCAACAAACTTCCTAACGTCAGAGCCTGGCGTCGCAGCATGGCACTTGCCCTCATCAGTCACCGTCGTTGGCGTTGAAGCCCAGTTGGATGCCCAGCGCCTTGGCCAGTTCGCCTTCGTGCAGGCGATGGACGACGTTGAGGCTGTCGTAGATATCGTTGAGTTGCTGGCGACCGGCGTCGTCGTTGAGCATTTCGGTCAGCGAGCGCTGGTTGCTGGCGAACAGTTTCAACGAAGCGGCATAGGCGGCGTCGATCTTGTCGGCCAATGGCTTCTGATCGCTTGGCAACAGGCTGCGCAAGCCCTTGTTGTCGACGCCTTCCCAGACTGTTTTGGCAGCGGCCAGGCTTGCCTCAAGGCCGGCCAGGGAAGATTGGCTGCGCCATGCATCGGCCTGGAACGGTTGCGGGACCCCCTTGGTCTGGCGCCCCATTGGCGTGCCGAGTTTTTTCTTCAGGCTGTCGAGCGCAGTGACTTGCACGCGCAACAGATCGGCAATTGCTTCGTGCGAGTCAGCATAACGCTGGTTCGGGAACTTGCTCATTTGCGCGAGCATACCGTCCGTGTTGTTCCAGCTTTTCAGAATCTCTTCGGCCAATTGTTTCTGACGCTCGCCAATGGCGATCAACAGCGGGCAATACTTGGCTTTCTGCTCGGCGTTGGCCACATCTGGCTTGCTGTCGAACAGAATGTATTCGTAGGCCGACAGGCCTTGCACCACGACGCTGGACTTGGTCAGTGCCGCTGCATCGATTTGCGGCTGTGCCGTGATCAGTTGCTCGACTTGGCGGCCGACCAGGTTTTTCTTGTCCGGCCAGAACTGCACTTGCCATGCACGATTGCCTTCAGCCAGCGGCCCGATCAACAGCGGTTGCAGCTCGGCCCAGGCTTTTTGTGCGTGCAGGAAGTCGGCGCGGGCAGTTTCCAGTGTTTCCTTGCCTTCGCAGTAGGCCAGCGCGCTGACAGCCAGTTGGCGGTCGGCTTCTACCCAGCGGGTGTAGGTCGGCAGGATCACCGATTTGGCGATGGCTGCCGACGTGACCGCTTGCGGGTCCTGAGGCGAACAGGCGCCCAACGCTAGTGCGGCCAGGCTGGTGAACAACAATTTGGGACGAAACATGTCGGGCTCCCGCAGTCGAATGCGTATTAAAGTGAATTCAAAAACGCCAGCAACGCGGCGCGCTGCTCGGCATTGAAAGACAAAACCTGTTGCTGCGCCGCGGTTGCTTCGCCGCCATGCCAGAGCACGGCTTCGAGCAGATTGCGAGCGCGGCCGTCATGCAAATACTGGGTATGCCCGCTGACCGCTTGCGTCAATCCAATGCCCCACAACGGCGGCGTGCGCCAGTCGCGGCCACTGGCCTGGAATTCGCTGCGGTTGTCGGCCAGGCCGTCGCCCATGTCATGCAGCAGCAGATCGCTGTAAGGGCGAATCACTTGATTGGCCAGTTCAGGTTCGGCGGCGTTGGCGGCGGTGGTGTATTTCGGCGTATGGCAGGACTGGCATCCCGCCTGATAGAACAAATTCTTGCCGGCCAGCACTTCAGCAGCGTTGACATCACGGCGCGCCGGAACGGCGAGGTTGCGAGTGTAGAACAGCACCAAGCGCAGGATGTTGTCGCTGACTTCCGGCTCGCCATCTACGCCGTTGCCATTCGGCGCCTGTTTGCAGGCGGTTTGCCCGTCGGTGCAGTCATCAAAGGGTCTGAGGCTGGTCGTGAGACCCATGTCACCGGAAAACGCGTGAACATTCTGCTGATTGAGATTCGGTTGCCCGGCTTTCCAGCCAAATCGCCCGAGTACGGTTTTCTGTTGCGCGTCATCCCAGACCCGGTTCGGCCGTCCGGCGATACCGTCCCCGGCTTTGGCTTGAGCCTCGGCGTTGGCCAGGATTGCCTCCTCGGGGATTGCTTCAAGCAGGCCCAGGCCGATCATTGGCGGCGCGACCCGTGCCGAGAAACGTGTGTCGGGGTGCATTGGGCCGTAATTCAACTGGGTGATGTTGAGGCTCGGCTTGCGCAATTCGACTTCGGTGCCGTCTTTGAATTGCACCTTTACCGGTGTGTAGTCGACCCGCACCTTGCCCTCGGGGGCGACACCGGGCACGGCCATGTCCTGGAACTGCCCGCCGTAGACCGGCTCCGGCACGACACCCAGTTGCTCGATGACTTTGGCATAAGCCGGGGTGTCGGGAATCGACAGGCGCACCAGCATCGATACGGCATTCGAAGCGTCAGGTTCGGGCGGGTGACCGCGACCGTCCTTGATGTGGCAGCCCTGGCAGGCATTGGTGTTGAACAGAGGACCCAGACCATCACGGGCTGTCGTGGTCGACGGCGCAATCACCCAAGGGTTGCGGAAGAAGCTGTTGCCGACGCTGAAATCCACACGCCGTGAAGGTGGCAGGTTGGCCGAGGGCAGGGAAAATGCGTTTTGATCAGTCTTGCGTACGGTGGCACTACCGCCGGAGCGGGCTTCACCGGGTTCGGCCTCGGTAAACCGCGGGGCGTCATCGCAGGCACTCAGGCCCAGGGCCAGAAACAGTGCGGACAAGCGAAGAGGCAGCGAGGGCATAGACATCCTGCAAGACGAGCAAAACAAGGGCGCAAAGTCTAACAGGGGATAAGAGTTTGAATAAGAGGAATTATCGTTTGCTTTGATGCGGGGCAGGGTTTTGATCGTTCCCACGCTCTGCGTGGGAATGCCTCTACGGACGCTCCGCGTTCGGCTCTGGATGGGACGCGGAGCGTCCCGGGCTGCTTTCCCACGCAGAGCGTGGGAATGATCGGCACTCAAAAAACAGGTATGAAAAAGGCGACCCGAAGGTCGCCTTTTTATTCAGCCAGCGTTGATCAGAATTCGTGATCAGCGTTGTCCGGGTTCAGGTCGCTGATACCCAGCTTGCCAGCAGCCGCTTCGATCGAACCGGTCTGCTTGACCAGCGAAGCGATGGCGTCGCGAACGATCTGGTTGCCCGCGGCGTTGCCGGCAGCGATCAACTGGTCGTAGTGCTCACCCTTGTTGGCGTGGTCAACGATGACCTGCATCTTGGCTTCGGTAGCGGCCAGGTCGGCTTTCAACGCGGTGTCGGCAGCCGGGTCTGCCTTGGCCACCAGCGACGACAGGCTGGCGCCGGTCATTTTGGTGCCATCGACGCGGGTGTATTCGCCCAGGTACACGTTCCGAATGCCCTTGGCATCGTAGAACTGCGAATTGTGGGTGTTGTCGCTGAAGCAGTCGTGTTCGTCTTCCGGAGAGTTGGCTTCCAGGGACACCTTCATGCGCTCGCCCGCCAGTTCGCCGAGGGACAGGCTGCCCATGCCGAACAGCATTTTGCGCAGGCCGGTTTCAGCCGGTTCGGCTTCCAGGGTGGCGCGGTAGTTGTCGGCCACGTTCGGCTTCCAGTTGCCGACCATTTCTTGGAGGTCGCTGACCAGCAACTGGGTCACTGCCTTCAGGTACGCGCGGCGGCGCTCGTTGTGACCGCCGGTTGCGCCTTTGCCTTCCAGATAGTCGGAAGCCGGACGGTTGCCGGCACCAGGGCCGGTGCCGTTCAGATCCTGGCCCCAGAGCAGGAATTCGATGGCGTGGTAGCCGGTGGCGACGTTGGCCTCGGAACCGCCCAGCTCGTTCAGGCTGGCCAGTTTTTCCGGGGTGATGTCTTTGACGTCGATCTTGTCTTCGCCGACCTGAACCTGGGTGTTGGCGATGATGTTGGCAGTGGCGCCCGGGTTACCCAGGGCGTGCTCGTAGGATTTGTCGACGTAGTCGATCAGGCCTTCGTCCAGTGGCCAGGCATTCACCTGACCTTCCCAGTCGTCGATGATGGTGTTGCCGAAACGGAACACTTCGCTCTGCAGGTAAGGAACGCGAGCTGCGATCCAGGCGGCCTTGGCGGCTTTCAGGGTGTCGGCGTTCGGCTTGGCGAGGAACGCGTCGATGGCGGTTTGCAGGGTTTTCGCGGTGGATTCGGCATCGCTGTAAACGGCGAAAACGATGTCGGCGTAGTGCGCGACAACGGCTTTGGCGGCGGCTTCGTCGACTTTACCGGCAGCGGCAGGCGCAGCGGCTGGAGCAGCCGGGGTAGCAGCAGTGCTGGCTGCCGGCGCAGGTGCGACAGCTTTTTCTTTGTCCTTGCCTTCACCGCAACCGGCGAGGGAAATTGCGATGGCCAACAGACTGGCGGTAGCCAGAGGCATACGAATCATGGCGAACATCCTGCTTCGAGAGGGAGGTGATAAGGCGCTGTGAGAGCGCAAAACTGCGACATAATGCAAATCTTTCGCATTATGTGTAAAGGGTTGTGCTTGGAAATATTTCTTATTCACATGACTGAATGCCGGCCGCCAGCGAGAGCAAGCTCCCTCGCCACAGGTTCAGAGGATCGCGGCGTTACTGCGCTGGGCCTGCTTCAGGTACGCACCCAATTCCCGTGCCGGCAGGGGTTTGCTGTAGTGATAGCCCTGACCTTCGTGACAACCTTCGGAAATGATGTAGGCCTCCTGCTCGGCCGTTTCCACGCCCTCGGCGATGACTTGCATGCCCAGGCTCTTGCCCAGCTGGATGATCGCGCGAACGATCGTCGCGTCATCGTCGTCATCGAGCAGGTCCTGGACGAAACTCTTGTCGATCTTGATCTTGTCCAACGGCAGGCTTTTCAGATAGCTCAGTGACGAGTAGCCCGTACCGAAGTCGTCAATCGCAATCAGTGCCCCGGAGCGCCGCAGGCTTAGCAAATGCTGGGCGGCGGTGCTGATGTCCTCCATCAGGCCGGTTTCGGTGACTTCCAGTTCCAAGCTGCGCGGCGGCAGGCGATACATCTGCAGCAAATTGTTCACCACCCTTGGCAACTCAGCGTGGTGCAATTGCACGGTGGACAGGTTCACGGCCATGCGCAGGTCGCTGAAACCCTGATCGTGCCAGTCGCGCAGCTGCTTGCACGCCTGGTCGAGAACCCATTCGCCGATGGCGATGATGGTGCCGTTCTGCTCGGCCAGCGGGATGAACAGGTCCGGCGGCACCAGCCCGTGTTCCGGGTGCTGCCAGCGAATCAGTGCTTCGACGCCAACCACGCGATGATCCCGATAGCTGATTTGCGGCTGATAGACCAGGTAGAACTGTTCGCGGGCCAAAGCATCGCGCAGGTCTTTTTCCAACTCGCGACGGCGGCGCATCTCGGTGTCAACGCTGGCGATATAAAACTGGTAACGATTGCGCGAGCGGGTCTTGGCCAGGGTCATGGTCTGCTCGGCTTTTTGCAGCAGCTTCTCGGTGCTGTCGCCGTCTTCGGGGAATAGCGTGATGCCGATGGTGGCGCGCAGGCGAATTTCCTGATGATCGAGGGCAAACGCCGCTTCCAGGTCATCGAGAATGCTCTGGGCCAGCTCGGCGGCTTCGTAGGGTTGTTCGATATCGGCCTGCACCAGGGCGAACTGGTCGCCCCCGAGACGGGCGAGGGCGCCGAGGCGTCCACTGTGTGCGCGCAGGCGATCGGCCAGGGCCAGCAGTAACTGGTCGCCGGTCTGGTAGCTGAACTGTTCGTTGATACCCTTGAAGTCATCCAGCCCGACACACAGCACCGCGACCCGGCGTTGAAGCTTGCCAGCGTCGACGAGGATCTTGTCCAGTTGCGTTTGCAGCTGCTGACGGTTCGGCAGGCCGGTGAGGAAGTCATACTGGGCCATGCGCAGCAGGCTGTTTTCCGCTTCGTGGCGCAGATGGGTGTTGCGCTCGATGGACTCCAGCAACTGGTTGGCGGTGTTGATCCAGATGCCTAGCTCGTTTTTTTCATGGCCCTTGAGCTGCGGAATCTTGTGTTCGCTGGGGCGATCGGGATTGATTTCGGTCAAATGCTCGATGATCCGCGACAAAGGCTTGGTCAGCAGCCAGTGATAAACCAGGTACAGCACCAGCCCCATCGCCAGGGCACGCAGTACACCGGAAATGAAGATGATCACCGAACTGACGATAAAACCCTGGCCATAGGTGGCCGTGTCGAGGGTGATGCTCAGGTCGCCGTAATACTCACTGTAAGGACCACGACCGACCAATTGAGTGGTGAAGGTGCGTTCCTTGCCGAGGATCAGATCGGTCAGCCAGCGGCTGTTGGAATGCTGCAATTCGCGTGATTTTTGCGCGAGCATGGCTTCGTTGGGATGACCGATGGAAGCCTGGCGAACGGCATCGTCCTGAAACAGGCCTTCGATCACCTGCATGCCCATTTCCCGGTCCAGGCTATAGACGGCCTGGGTCGAAGGGTCGCGGAACATGTCGAGAATGCGTTGGGCATCCCCGGCAACGGCCTGGCGGGTCTTATAAGCATCGAAAACAATCTGCGCGCAGCTCAAGACCACACCGACGATCAATGCCGACAGGAGCACGACCCGGAGCAACTTCACCGACAAGCTGTTCTTGAGTTCCAGCTTCAAAGGGTTATTCCTTGTTCCGTGCGGGTAGCATCAAGTTGCCATGAGTATTGGCAATCTCGTGATGGCAGTCAAAGGGACAATCATCCGTGAGGGATTTTGCCTGCAGCTTGGCCGATTTGCTGTGCCTGGATTATTGATCCGATGGGTACTGTGTCGGTAGTTGGGTCCTTCAACTTGAGGGAAAGTGGGGATTTTTTCCTTTCATTGATGTTAGACCGGTGTGGCTTTGGGGCAAGGGGGTGATAGCGGGTTTCTTCGTGGGAAAACTCCGATACCTGTAGGAGCGAGCCTGCATACGCCACGCAACCTGTGGGAGCTGGCTTGCCAGTGATGGCGCCCTGCCAGCCAACCAATCTCCAGCAGATGTACCCCATAAAAAAACCCGGCTAAAAAGCCGGGTTCTTTTGTCTGGCATCGAGCTTAAGCGGTGAAGGTTTTGCCTTCGAACTGCTCAGCCACGAATTTCCAGTTGACCAGGTTCCAGAACGCTTCAACGTACTTCGGACGCAGGTTGCGGTAGTCGATGTAGTAAGCGTGTTCCCAGACGTCGCAGGTCAGCAGCGGTGTGTCGCCGCTGGTCAGCGGGTTGCCGGCGCCGATGGTGCTGGCCAGGGCCAGGGAACCGTCAGCCTTTTTCACCAGCCAGCCCCAGCCGGAACCGAAGGTGCCGATGGACGTCTTGCTGAACTCTTCCTTGAACTTGTCGAACGAACCGAAAGCCGCGTTGATTGCGTCAGCCAGTGCGCCGGTTGGTTGACCGCCAGCGTTTGGCGCCAGGCAGTTCCAGTAGAAAGTGTGGTTCCAGACCTGAGCGGCGTTGTTGAAGATGCCGCCCGAAGAAGTCTTGACGATTTCTTCCAGGGTCTTGCCTTCGAACTCGGTGCCTGGCACCAGGTTGTTCAGGTTCACGACGTAGGTGTTGTGGTGCTTGTCGTGGTGATATTCCAGAGTTTCCTTGGAAATGTGCGGCTGCAGAGCATCATGTGCGTAAGGCAGTGGCGGCAATTCGAAAGCCATGGTGGATCTCCTAATCAGGTCAGGTGCGGTGAGCGCAAGGCCGATCACGGGCGGCCAGACAAGCGCCGGGGAGTTTTACACTCTTTGCGGCGCAGGGTCGGGATCATAGCACCGGGGGGGCGGCATAACCACGCAACAACTGTGTGGAATAGAGGTTCCAGAGCCGTTTGGAATAAATCAGCCGGCCATGATCAATTGCAGCGCTACTGCAAACATCATCACGGCCACCAACAGATCGAGGATTCGCCAGGTGCTCGGTCTGGCCAGCCATGGAGCGAGCCAGGCGGCGCCTAGTGCCAGGGTGAAAAACCACAGCAGCGACGCACTCGCGGCCCCCACCACATAAGCACCAGGCTCGGTTTGTTGTGCACCGAGGGAGCCGATCAGTAAAACGGTGTCCAGATACACATGCGGGTTGAGCAACGTCACCGCCAGAGCGCTGAGCATCACCGCGCGCAGTGAGCGCACAGTCTGGTTTTCACCCTGTTGCAGGCTCTGCTTCGAAAAGGCACGGCGCAGTGCCTGACTGCCATACCACAGCAAAAACACCGCGCCGCCCCAACGGGCAATCGCCAGCAATGTCGGATTTTGTGCCAGGACTGTCGCCAGTCCGAACACCCCGGCCGCCACCAGTAGCGCGTCGCAGGCCACGCACAGGGCCGCGACCGGAAGGTGATGTTCCCTGCGCAAACTTTGCGCCAGCACAAACGCATTCTGCGTGCCGATCGCCATGATCAGGCCGAACGCTACCAACAGACCGTTCATATAGCTTTGCCACATGATTGCTTACTCCCCGTTGGCAGCCAGATTGCGCAGCACTTCCAACGCGCGTTCAGCGTCGGCCTGGCCGACGAACAAGTGGTCGTGGTAGTAACCGGCGATTACGTTGCAGCTGATCCCGGCCTTGCCCAACGCTGTGGCGAATGCGGCTGTCAGGCCGACGGCTTCCAGGGCCGAGTGCACGTTCAGGGTGATCCAGGCCGCGACGTAGTCGAAGCTCAAACCGGTCTGCTCGGCGTGGCTACGTTCGACAATGACTGTCAGGCCTTCCTGTTCACGGAAGCTGCCAATGATGTCCAACCCCGTCGGCAATTGCCCGTCGGGCAGGGTGCAGAACACGTATTCGCCGGCGTTTAATTGCGGACTCATGCTGCGCAGTAACGTTGCCAATGAAGTTTCGCCAGCCATGTCGGTATTTCCTGTTCATCAGTTCTTGCTGGTCATTCTCGGGCACGACGCTGTATAAGAAAAACCAATATTGCTGATCGCTCATTAGGAGAACTGATGTTCGACTACAAATTGCTGTCCGCTTTGGCGGCGGTGGTCGAGCAGGCCGGTTTTGAACGGGCTGCGCAAGTGTTGGGGTTGTCGCAATCGGCCATTTCCCAGCGCATCAAATTGCTCGAAGCACGAGTAGGTCAACCGGTACTGGTTCGGGCTACGCCGCCATCCCCGACCGAGATCGGGCGGCGCTTGCTCAACCATGTGCAGCAGGTACGTCTGCTTGAACGGGATCTGCAAAGCCTGGTACCGGCATTGGATGAAGAAGGTTTGCCGGAGCGTTTGCGCATTGCCTTGAATGCCGACAGTCTGGCCACCTGGTGGGCGCAGGCGGTAGGGGATTTCTGCGCGCAACAACATGTGTTGCTGGACCTGATCGTTGAAGACCAGACCGTCGGCCTCAAACGGATGCGTGCCGGCGAAGTGGCGGGGTGTCTGTGTGCCAGTGAGCGACCGGTGGCCGGTGCGCGCAGTGTTTTGCTCGGGGCGATGCGTTATCGCGCCCTGGCCAGCCCGGCGTTCATTGCCCGACATTTCCCGCAAGGTGTACGCGCCGACCAGTTGGCGCGAACCCCGGCCCTGGTTTTCGGCCCTGACGACTTTCTGCAGCATCGATATCTGGCATCCCTCGGCGTCGATGGCGGCTTCGAACACCATTTGTGCCCGTCATCTGAAGGCTTTATCCGTCTGACCGAAGCCGGACTCGGCTGGGGGCTGGTGCCGGAACTGCAGGTCCGCGAACAACTGGAGCGCGGTGTTTTACGGGAGCTTTTGCCAGATAAGCCGATCGATGTGCCGCTGTACTGGCATCATTGGCGTAATGGTGGTCAGTTGCTGGGATTGCTGACCGATCAGTTGGTGCTGGCATCCAGGCAATGGTTGGTGCCGTTGGACTGACGTTCAACGTCAAGACTTCACGCAATACGCAAAACGAAATATTCGGAGCAATACATGAAGATTCTGGTCACCGGCGCAAGCGGCTTCATTGGCGGGCGCTTTGCGCGTTTCGCCCTGGAGCAGGGCCTGGACGTGCGGGTCAACGGTCGCCGGGCCGAGGGTGTGGAGCATCTGCTGCGCCGTGGCGCCGAGTTCATCCAGGGTGATCTCGGCGATCCGCAATTGACCCGGGAGCTGTGCGCCGACGTTGAAGCCGTGGTGCATTGCGCCGGCGCCGTCGGTGTGTGGGGACGTTATCAGGACTTTCACCAAGGCAATGTCCAGGTTACCGAAAATGTGGTCGAGGCCTGCCTTAAACAACGGGTAAAACGCCTGGTGCACTTGTCGTCGCCATCGATCTACTTCGATGGTCGCGATCATTTGGGTTTGACCGAAGAACAAGTGCCCAAACGCTTCAAACATCCGTATGCCGCCACCAAATACCTGGCTGAGCAAAAGGTGTTCGGCGCCCAGGAATTCGGCCTCGAAACCGTGGCGCTGCGCCCGCGTTTCGTCACCGGTGCCGGTGACATGAGCATCTTTCCGCGCCTGTTGAAAATGCAGCGCAAGGGACGTCTGGCGATTATTGGCAACGGTCTGAACGTGGCTGACTTCACCAGTGTGCAAAACCTCAACGAAGCGTTGCTCAGCAGTTTGCTGGCCGGGGGCTCGGCCCTGGGCAAGGTCTACAACATCAGCAACGGCGCGCCGGTGCCCCTGTGGGATGTGGTCAATTACGTCATGCGCAAAATGGAAGTCCCACAGGTTACGCGCTACCGTTCCTACGGTTTGGCCTACAGCGTTGCGGCGCTGAACGAAGGCGTATGCAAGTTATGGCCAGGCCGCCCCGAGCCGACCTTGTCGCGGCTGGGCATGCAAGTGATGAAGAAAAATTTCACCCTGGACATCAGTCGCGCCCGGCATTATCTGGATTACGACCCGAAGGTCAGCCTGTGGACTGCCCTTGATGAATTCTGCGGCTGGTGGAAAGCCCAGGACATCCGCACACACTGAACCGGCTACGGTGTTGAGGGTCAATCGGTGCGGCAGTGGGGGTTATACTCGCCGCATCCACGCCATTGCGTTTCACAAAGGTTGACTCAATGTCCATGCGTAACGATGCCAACGACGACTTCGATGATGTACCGAGCCTGCGTGCAGGCGTCCTCGATGACGATGATTTTCCAGCCACCACCCGCACCTCGGTACATTCGCGCACACCGCCCGTGGTCAAGGTCAAGGCAGCAAGTACCGGCCCGTTGTGGGCACTGGTGGGCGCTTTGTTCTTTGCCTTCGCGGGCCTGGCCTGGTGGAGCTTCCAGCAGATTTCGCTGATGGAGCAGCAACTGGTGGCCACCCAGGAAAGTTTCGCGCGCATCAGTGAGGAAGCGGCAGGGCGCCTGCAGGACATTTCCGGCAAAGTGGTCGCCAGTCAGACCAACGTCACCTCCGACAGCGAAGCCTTGAAGCTGCAAATCAAGCAGCTGGAGAGCAAGTTGCAGGATCAGAGCAAGCAGCAACAAGGCGTGGTCGGTCAAACCTCGGACCTGGACAAGCGTCTGGCGCAGATGACCGCGCAAACCAGCGATCTGGACAAGCGTCTGGCGCAGATCACCACCCAGAGCGCTGAGCACCAGACCGTCAATACGCAATTGCAAGCCCAGGTCAAAGTCTTGATCGGCGATGTGGCCGCGCTGAAGAGCGCCACGGCTGACACGGGGCAATTCGAAGCCCAGCTGAAAAGTATCGGCGCCGATATCACTGCATTGAAAAAGCAAGGCAACCCGAACGCCGCCATCGACAGCCTGGAACAGGACATCATCGTGCTCAAGAGTCAGCAGGACAACCGTCCGGCGCAAGGCTCGACCAACACAGCGGAATTCGATGCTTTCCGCACCCAGGTCACCCGCAACATCAACACACTGCAAGCGCAGATCCAGAACCTGCAACAGCAATTGCGCGCCCGACAGTAAGCCTTGAATCATTCCCGGGCGGACCGGGAATGATTTCCTTACACACTGCGATCCGCTGAATATCCATACATGCCCGATTGCCGTCTACGCTCTTGAAACATCAACAGGAACGAGGGATGCGCAATGGGGTTTGTGCAAAGGTTCGCCGTGCTGTGCTTCATGCTTGTGCTGGGCTTGGCTCAGGCGCAAGCGGCCGGAACAGAAAAGGACGACAGCAAGGCCGCCATCGCCTTGCTGGAAAAAGCCTTGGCCTATTACCACGAGAACGGTGACAAGGCCTTTGCGGCGTTCAGCCGTCAAGGTGAGTTCGTCGATAAAGACCGTTATGTGTTCGTCCTGGACACCAAAGGCGTGATGCTCGCCAGCGGCGGTCCGTCTTCGGCCCTGATTGGCCGGGACGTCTCGGAAACGCTCGGGCCGGAGTTGCAGACAGCCTTCAAGGAAGCCCTCAAGGTGCCGGAAGGCAACGGTATTCAACAGGCGGAATATCGTTGGCAGAACTGGGCCGACGGCAAGGTCGAGCGCAAACATGTGTATTACCAGCGAGTCGGCCAGCGGATTCTCGCGGTGGGTTACTACCTGCCACGGGCGTCAGCGGAACAGGCCATGGCCTTGCTGAACAAAGCGGCAACCGACCTGGCCAAGGACGAGAAGGGCACACTGACGGCGATCAATTCCCTCAAGGGCGGATACCTGCAGGATGACCTGTATGTGTTCGTCGTCGATCTGGACACTCAGCGATATGTCGCCCACGGCACTAACCTGCGCTTGATCAACACCGATTTCAGCAAAATCAAGGACCCTGAAGGCAAACCCGTGGGAGAACCGATCCTGGCGCTCATGGCCAAGCAGGATTATGGCGAATACGAATATCGCTGGAAAAACCCGGTGACTGGCAAGATCGAGGACAAGCACGCCTACCTGAAGAAGGTCGGACATTTTCTGGTGGCTGTCGGGTATTACAGCCCATGATGTGTATGTAGGAGCGAGCTTGCTCGTGAAGGTGGTGAACGATATCGCGCGAACCCGGATGCCCTGCGGCGTTCTCGGCTTTTTTCGCGAGCAGGCTCGCTCCTACAGGCATTTAACGAACCTTGTCTTCCCTGCCCCGCAACAACTTGTTCGGCATGGCGATTGCCGCTGCCAACCCCAGCAGCGACACGGCAGCGCTGACCATCAGCAAGTGGCGAAAGGTCAACAGCAGTTCGGCACGCAATGCGTCCTGCGCATCCCCCGGCGCCGCGTTCAGACCGTCCAGCAGTACGTTGCCGGAATGCCCTTCGGCAATCAGCGCCGACCCGGCCAGGTGCGCGAAGCTTGAATCCTGCAGCAGCGCCAGCAGCAGTGCCGACATCATGGCCACGCCCACCGCGCCCCCAAGCGAGCGAAACAGGTTGGTGGTGCTGGTCGCTACGCCGATGTCCCGTTGTTCCACCGAGTTTTGGGTGCCCACCAGCGAAGTCGGAAACTGCATGCCCGAGGCGATCCCGCTGAACAGCATGCACAGGCTGCTCAGCACGAACGCTTGAGGCGGACTGAAGGCCATGCCCAGAATCGAAATCGGCATCAGCACGGCGCCAGCGAGGATCATGGGTTTATAGCGGCCCGTGATTGAGGTCCTGCGACCGGCGAAATAGGCACCAATCGGCAAGCCCATCGCCAGCGGCAGCAGGTGCAGCGCGGCGCTGTCTGCGCCGGCACCGGTGACGCTCTGGAAACGCAGCGGCATCAGCACGATCAACGAGATCGCCTGGAAACTGGTGAAGAAAATCGTGCACCAACACAGAACCGCATTGCGGTTGGCGAACAAATGCATGGGCAATAGCGGCTCCCGTGCCCGTCGTTCATGCATCACAAACAACCCCAGCACCAGCACTGAGCAAGCCAGTAACCCCAACACCTCGGCGCTACGCCATGAATGGCCCTGGCCGACCTGGGTGATGCCCAGTAATAACGCCGTCAGGCCAATGATCATCAGCACAGTGCCGAGGTAATCAATGATGGGTTTGCGTTGCGGAATCGGCAGGCCGACCAGTGTGCGATTGGCCACCAGCCACGCACCGAGGCCCAATGGCAGGTTGATCAGGAACACCCAGCGCCAGGACAAATACTCCGTCATGTAGCCGCCGAGCACGGGGCCGGCGACGCTGGCCACCGCATACATGCTGCTGAAGTAACCCTGATAGCGACCGCGTTCGCGCGGTGGCACGATGTCGCCGATGATTGCCTGGCTCACCGAGATCATTCCGCCGGCGCCGATGCCCTGGAAAATCCGCGCCAACACCAGTTGCTCCATGCTCTGGGCCATGCCGCAAAACAATGATGCCAGGGTGAACAGGCCCATGCCGAACAGCATCAACTTGCGCCGCCCGTACAGATCCCCGAGTTTGCCGTAGATCGGCACCGCCACGGTCATCGCCACCATATAGCCGGAAATCACCCACGCCAGCAGGCTGACATCCTTGAATTGCGCGGAAATGGCCGGCATCGATACCGCGACGATGGTCTGGTCCAGCGCCCCCAGAAAAATTGCCAGCATCAGGGCGATCAGCACACTGCGGATCGCCGGTTTGGGCATTTCAGGCTGGTTGAGATGGGTCACGGGAAAACCTGCGGGCAGTGATTGACCCGCAGAGGCATGGCGAGCGGGTGAGTGCTCGCCAGTTTAAATCGATAGCAGCCTATTCGATAGCCTCGTAGGGAAGCCCGACATAGTTTTCTGCAATGGTTTTTCGCCCGGCCTCGGAATCGACGAAGTAATCCAGCTCCGACTCGGCGATGCGCTGGCTGAATGCATCGTGATCGTCGAAACGGTGCAGCATCGAGGTCATCCACCAGGAAAATCGTTCGGCTTTCCACACCCGACGCAGGCAGATTTGCGAGTATTTCTCGAGCAAGTCGAGGCGATCTTCGCGATAAACCTTGAGCAGGATATTGAACAACGTACTGACGTCACTGGCCGCCAGATTCAAACCTTTGGCACCGGTGGGGGGGACGATGTGCGCGGCATCGCCGACCAAAAACATCCGGCCGTACTGCATGGGTTCGACCACGAAGCTGCGCAGCGGCGCGATGCTTTTTTCGATGGACGGACCGGTCACCAGCTTCTGCGCCAAGGTCTGCGGCAGGCGGGTTTTGAGTTCGTCCCAGAAGCGTTGATCGGACCAGTTCTCGACCTGTTCATTGGCCGGGACTTGCAGGTAATAACGTGTGCGCGTGGCCGAACGCATGCTGCACAGGGCAAAACCACGTTCGTGGCGGGCGTAGACCAGTTCTTCGTGTACTGGCGGGGTGTCGGCCAGTATTCCCAGCCAACCGAACGGATAGACCCGCTCGAAGACTTTCAGGCTATCGCTGGGAATCGATTGACGGGCGACACCATGGAAGCCATCGCAGCCGGCGATATACGCGCAATCGAGGCGATAGGTTTCGCCATTCTTTTCAAAAGTGATGAAGGGCTCATCGGTTTTCATGCCGTGGGGAACGACATTGCTCGCTTCATAAATTGTCTGCGCCCCCGCGACCTGACGAGCGGCCATCAGGTCACGTGTAACCTCGGTCTGGCCGTAGATCATTACGGTTTTACCACCGGTGAGGGCCTGCAGGTCAATGTGCACCTGACGCCCATCGAGGGCCAGTTCGAAGCCGCCATGGACCAATCCCTCGGCGTCCATGCGCTTGCTCACACCGGCCTGGCGCAACAGCTCTACCATGCCTTGTTCGAGGACTCCGGCACGGATGCGACCGAGGACATAGTCCGGGGTCTGACGTTCGAGGATAAGGGTGTCGATTCCGGCGTTGTGCAGCAACTGGCCGAGTAGCAGACCGGAAGGGCCAGCACCAATAATGGCAACTTGAGTTTTCAGCGTTTTCATTGTTTTTATGACTCGCAAGCTTCACGCGGCCAGAGCCGCTGAATGATTTTATGGATCGAGTGCTTGCATTTTTCTCTCGCGGGTCTGTCAATTGAAGGTGAAAACTGAGCTGATACCTGTTCATTTTGCCAATCGGTGCGATTATCGCCCGTCATCTATTCCGAGGCCTGGATTGAAGTGATGAACAAGCCTGACCTGCCTTCGATTCCAGTGTTCAAGCTCTACGGTGAAAGCCTGGATTGGCCGACCCCCGACTTGCTGCACTGTGAGACCATTTCCAAACGCAGCCGCGAACATCAATGGGAAATCAAACCGCATCGCCATGCCGATTTATGCCAGTTGCTCTTCGTATTCAAAGGTCAGGCAGAGCTTGAAATCGAAGGTAAACGTACTCAACTGAGCGAACCGGCTATCCAGATCCTGCCACCACTGTCGGTGCACGGCTTCCGTTTTTCCGAGGATGTCGAAGGCTTTGTGGTCACGCTTGCCGCGCCGTTGATCGCCCATTTGCAGCAGCAACTGGGGCATTCGGTCAACGCCTTGGCCCAAGCGGAAAGCTATCCTGCGGGGCAGGACGGTGAGTACCTCAACAGTCTGTTCAGTGCGCTGCAGAATGAGTACACCAGCCATCAACCGGCACGGGAAATGCTGATGCATTCGCTGGTCAGTGTGATCATGGTGTGGGTCAGCCGCCAGGTGATCCAGCGTCATTCAGCCAGCCAACGGCCGCAGCGTGCCCGCGAGTACCTCAACGGTTACATCCAGCTGGTGGAAGAGACCTATCGCCAGCACGTCAAGGTCGAGGACCTGGCCCATCGCCTGGGGATTTCCGTTTCCCATCTCAACGGCACGTGCCGTGAGCTGGCCGGGCAGCCGGCATTGCAGATCATGCATGAGCGGCAATTGCTGGAAGCCAAGCGCTTGCTGACCTACACCAGCATGACCATCTATGAAATGTCCGACGTGTTGGGGTTTTCAGATCCGACCAACTTCACGCGCCTGTTCCGGCGTCGGGTGGGAATCTCGCCAAAGGCCTTCCGCGACCGCTTGAAGGCCGATCAGGACAACGAGGCCTGACGCCTTGGCTATCGAAGGGCGTTGAGGGTCGCGTTGTGGGGAATGCAACGCTCGAAATTGCAGCTGGCGTACTCACGGGGCAGGTTGCGCAACTGCTCCACGCGCCAGGCTGCTGCGCCATACAACCCGAGCGTGACCGCGCAGGTGATGAAAATGGCCAGGTACCTTCTTGTTTTGATGTTCATGGCGTTGACCTCTGAACGAATACCCTGCGGTATTACCTTGAGCATAGGTCAGCGCGGATGAGTTGCCAGCCAGACAGGCTGTGCATTTGATCCGATATTCAGAACACTGATGAACCCCTGTGACCTTGTGAGAATCCCTGAACCCTGTGGGAGCCGGCTCGCTCCTACAGGGGCAGTGATGGATTTCGGGTTTTATCGCGACTGCGCCTGCTCCACCAACCAGCCCATCAATTCCCGCAACTTCGGCGAAGGTTCTGGTTTTTCCGGGAATACCAGGTAATACGCCAGTCCCGTCGTCACCTTCAGTTCGAATGGCATGACCAGTCGCCCGGCATCCAGGTCGTCGCCGATCAACGACCAATCGCCAATCGCCACCCCCGTTCCCTGGGATGCCATCGACATCGCCAGATCAAGGGTCTCGAAGTGCTGGCCCTTGCCGACATTGCTCAGTTTCACATCCGCTGCTTTCAACCAGGCCTTCCAGTCCCGCTCATCGCGTGTGGGGTGTAGCAGCAGATGCTGTTGCAAATCGGCCGGAGTCTGCAGCGGTATCGGCCCTTCGAGCATGGGCTTGGAACAGACCGGTGTCAGTTGCTCGTCGAACAGTTTCTGCGACATCAGAGCAGTGTCTGGTGGTGTGCCGTACATGACCGCCGCATCGAATTGCTCGCGGTGAAAGTCCACACCGTGCTTGATCGTGGTGGTCAGCTCCACGGGGACATCCGGGCGTTCCTTTTGCCATTGCAACAGGCGCGGCAACAACCAGCGCATGACGCACGTCGGCGCCTTGAGTTGCAGGGTTTCACGCTTCTCGCCGATCTGCTCAACGGCCTCGTCGATCAATCCGAAAATCTGCTGCACCCGTGGCAGCCACTCCCTTCCTTCGGCTGTCAGGCTCAGGCCTCGCGCCTGGCGGATAAACAATTCATAACCGAGAAAATCTTCCAGCCCGGCGATCTGTCGGCTTACCGCTCCTTGGGTGATGTGCAGCTGTTCGGCAGTCCGGGTGAAGTTGCAGCACTGCGCGGTAATCAGAAAAGTATGCAGCGCCGGCAGGGGAGGCAGTCGTTTCATTGAGATCCAAGGTATGACGTGAGGACATGGCTAGTATGATTTTTTATCCATTGTTGCGGCTATGTGTCGCCCGTTCCAATGAGGCCATCCCTGGACCTGCGAATCCATCATAAACACAGCGCAGGCCCGGCGTCTCAAATCGAACAAGAAGGGCAATTCACATGGCGACGTGCGGCGAAGTGTTGGTCAAGTTACTCGAGAATTATGGTGTCGAGCAGGTGTTCGGCATTCCGGGCGTTCACACCGTGGAGCTGTATCGCGGGCTGGCCCGTTCGAGCATCAACCACGTCACACCACGTCATGAGCAGGGCGCCGGTTTCATGGCCGACGGCTACGCCCGCACCAGCGGCAAACCGGGTGTGTGCTTCATCATCACCGGCCCAGGCATGACCAACATCACCACCGCCATGGGCCAGGCTTACGCCGATTCGATTCCGATGCTGGTGATCTCCAGCGTGCAATCGCGCAGCCAACTGGGCGGCGGTCGCGGCAAGCTGCACGAACTGCCGAACCAGGGCGTATTGTGTGCCGGTGTAGCGGCGTTCTCCCACACCCTGATGTCGGCGGCCGAGTTGCCGGGCGTACTGGCCCGCGCTTTTTCGCTGTTCCAGGCCGGTCGTCCGCGCCCGGTGCACATTGAAATTCCGTTGGACGTCCTGGTCGAGGAAGCCGACGACTTGCTCAGCAGCCTGCCGGTCACTATCGACCGCGCCGGCGCTGCGCCTTCGGCCGTTTCGCGCATGACTGAGTTGCTGGCCGGCGCCAAGCGTCCGCTGATCCTCGCCGGTGGCGGGGCCATCGATGCCGCTGCCGAGCTGACTGAACTGGCCGAGTTGCTCGACGCTCCGGTGGCACTGACCATCAACGCCAAAGGCATGCTTGAGTCCGCGCATCCGTTGCTGATCGGCTCGACCCAGAGCCTGGTCGCCACGCGCGCGCTGGTCGCCGAGGCCGACGTGGTATTGGCCATCGGCACCGAACTGGCGGAAACCGACTATGACGTGACCTTCGCTGGCGGTTTCGAGATTCCCGGCAAGCTGCTGCGTATCGATATCGACCCGGACCAGACCGTGCGCAATTACCCGCCGCACGTTGCGCTGGTGTCTGACTCGCGCAACGCCGCACAAGCGTTGTTGAGTGCGTTGTCGCACAAATCCCTGGCTGAGCGCCGTAACGATTGGGGCCAGGTTCGCGCCGCCCGTTTGCGTGAAGAGCTGGCCGCGAGCTGGGATGCACCGACCCTGGCCCAGACGCGTTTCCTCGAAACCGTTTTGCAGGAGTTGCCCAACGCCGTGTTCGTTGGCGATTCCACTCAGCCGGTGTACACCGGCAACCTGACCTTCAACCCGGAACGCCCGCGTCGCTGGTTCAACTCGTCCACCGGCTACGGCACCCTCGGTTACGCCTTGCCGGCGGCGATTGGCGCCTGGCTCGGTGGCAGCGTTGAAAGCGGCGCCCGCCCGCCGGTTGTGTGCCTGATCGGCGACGGTGGCCTGCAATTCACCCTGCCGGAACTGGCCAGCGCCGTGGAAGCGCGCACACCAGTGATCGTGCTGCTGTGGAATAACCAGGGCTACGAAGAGATCAAGAAATACATGGTCAACCGTGCCATCGAACCGGTGGGTGTCGACATCTATACCCCTGACTTCATCGGCGTGGCCAAGGCCCTGGGTTGCGCTGCCGAGGCGGTCAGCGGTGTCGAGCCATTACGTAGTGCGCTGCGTGCCGCCACCGATCGCCAAGGCCCGACCCTGATTGAAATCGATCAGACCCAGTGGATGCAGGCGGTGTCGAAATGAACTTCCCAACCACACTCGATGGCCTGTACATCGACGGCCAATGGTCGGCGGGCAACGAACACCTGCGCGTGATCAACCCGGCAACCGAAGCGCTGCTGACCACCGTCAATGGTGGCGACGCAAGTGCCGTCGAGCAAGCCGTCAGCGCGGCGACCAAGGCCTTCATCGACTGGTCGAAAACCACTGGCGCCGAGCGCGGCGCGATCCTGCGCAAAATCGCCGCGGGCGTGCAAGCCGGGCGCGAACAACTGATGCATTTGCAGTCGAGCAACAACGGTAAACCGCTGTTCGAGGCGGCCATCGACGTCGATGACGTGATCGCCACCTTCGAGTATTACGCCGGTCTCGCCGAAGGCCTGGATGCAAAACAGGACAGCGCCGTCGAATTGCCGACCGATGATTTCAGCGCGCGCCTGCGCCGTGAACCCTGCGGTGTGGTCGGCCTGATCGTGCCGTGGAATTTCCCGATGGTCACCACCGCATGGAAGCTGGCCCCGGCGTTGGCCGCGGGTTGCTGCGTGGTGCTCAAGCCTTCGGAAGTGACGCCGCTGCCGGAGCTTGAACTGGCCGCGATCATCGCTGAAGCCGGCGTGCCTGCCGGTGTGTTCAACCTGGTTTGCGGTACCGGCCTGGCCGTGGGCGCCCCCCTCTCGGCAGACCCGCGCATCGCCAAAATCTCCTTCACTGGCAGCAACGCGGTAGGCGTGCAGGTCATGCAGCGCGCCGCAGAAACCGTGAAGGGCGTGAGCCTGGAACTGGGCGGCAAATCTTCATTGCTGGTACTGGCCGATGCCGATCTCGACCTGGCGGTGGAAGTGGCGTGCGGCGGCGGTTTCTTCAACGCCGGGCAGATGTGCTCCGCCACCAGCCGTGTACTGGTCGCCGAGGAACTGGCTGAAGCGTTCCTGACGCGGATCAAGGCTCGTGCCGAAGCGATTCGCGTGGCGGACCCGTTCGACCCGAACGTGGAGATGGGCGCGCTGGTCAATCAGGCGCAATACCAACGCGTGCTCGGCCACATCGATCGCGGTTTGAGTGCCGGTGCGAGGCTGGTGTGCGGCGGTAATCGTCCGGCGGATCTGCCTCGCGGGTATTTTTTGCAGCCGACGGTTTTCACCGATGTGCCCCTGGACAGTGCGCTGTGGTGCGAAGAGATTTTCGGCCCGGTGATCTGCGTGCGCCGTTTCACCTCCGAAGCCGAAGCGATTGCCCTGGCCAATGACAGCCAGTTCGGCCTGGTGGCCAGTGTGGTCACGCGCAACGCTGAAACCGCCGACCGTGTCGCCAACGCTTTGCAGGCGGGGCTGGTGTGGATCAACGCGCCTCAGGTGATCTTCCCGCAGACCGCTTGGGGCGGCTACAAGCAGAGCAGCATCGGCCGCGAATTGGGGCCGTGGGGCTTGCAGGCTTTCCAGGAAATCAAACACGTGATTCGCGCCGTCTGAAGGCACGAAAAAGGTGAGCGCATGCCTCGCAAGGAGGCATGCGTCGGCGTCATGGCTTCGATGAGTATTTATCGATAGTCAGCTGTTTTACACGACTTCAGGATGAACTCGCTGGCCCGGTAAAGCCCCCGAAAATACGAGGGGTAAACGCTGATCCAGTCGCGCGGATGCAACAGTTTCGACCTGCCTTATACCTACAAAAACAAAGGGAGTCCGTAATGGGCGAGCATGATCTGAACAGACGTCAATTCATCAAGACCGTGGGCGTAGCCTCGGTTGCAGCGGCCGCCATGAGCTTGCCGTTCGTCAAGGCCAATGCCAGCGATACCCGCTTCACCGGCAAGACCCTGCGCCTGCTGACCTGGTCGGATGACACCGGCCTGGCTGCATTGCGCAATATCGCTGCGACATTCGAAGACAAGTACGGCTGCAAGGTCATCGCCGACCGCACCGGCAGTACCTCGGAAATGGTCGCCAAACTCAAGGCCGGCGGTGATCGCCCGCAGTACGACATCATCACCCTGGCCGGCGTCGGCGCCGAAGGTCTGGCCGCCGCCAACCTGTTGGAAAAGCCCGACCTCAACCGCATCCCCAACATCGTCGATGTGCCGGAAAAATACCGCACCGGCGCCAATGGTCACGGCATCGGTTACCTGCTCTGGTGCAACAGTCTGGTCTACAGCACGCGCACCCAGAAAGAAGCGCCGACCAGTTACGCCTCCCTGTGGGACGCCGACGCGGCACCGAACATCTTCCTGCCGCCACCGAACTGGACCGAGGCCATGGACCTGATCATCATCGCTGCCAAACTGGCCGGCGGTGACGAGCACAACATCGAGCCTGGCTTCAAGAAGCTCGCCGAACTGAAAGATCGCGTAGTGACCCTGGGCGAAAACCCGAACCAGATCGCCGAACTGTTCCGCACCGGTTCCCTGGACATGGGTGGTCTGTACGCGCCGGCGTTCTTCCCGAAACAGATCCGCGATCCGAACTACGGCCTGGGCGCCACGTTCGGCATGAAGGAAGGTTTCTACACCGACCTGATGCTGTCGGTGATGCCGAAGAATCGTCCGGGCGACACCGACATGGCGTACGCCTTCATCAACCATTCTCTGGACCCGCTGGTGCAGGGCAAGATGGCGGAAGACATCTACAACGGTCCGGTCAACGCCAAGGCGATCATCTCCGCCGAAGCGCGCAAGAGCCCGTACATCCTCACGCCGGAGCAGATTGCCGAGAAGGCGATCATGCACGACAACGCTTTCCTGGCGACTGTGCATGACCAATGGATTCGTCGTTACACGGAAATCTTTTCTTCCTGATTTCTGAGGTTCAAGGATCCTTTGTGGCGAGGGAGCTTGCTCCCGCTCGGCTGCGCAGCAGCCGCATAACCAGGCACCGCGTTCTATCAGAACCAACGCGGTGAGTGATTGGGGTCGCTAAGCGACCCAGCGGGAGCAAGCTCCCTCGCCACAGGTTCTTGCTCGATCTCAGTCTTGCTGCTTTCCATTGACGAGACCCTTTGCTATGGAACACCAACCTCTGACCCACCCGGTGAGTGCCGTGCCCACGCGCGCCAATCGCGGTGTTTCGCCGACCGCGCGTGCCTGGTTTTTCCTGACACCGTCGATGCTGTTTCTCGGCGTGCTGATTGCCGCGAGCCTGTTGGTACTGCGCATGAGCGTGGGCACCAAAGGCGCGGAATGGTCCGGGTTCAGCCTGGCCAGTTACGCCCAATTGCTTGAACCCTACTACCTCAAATCCCTGATGCTGACCCTGCGCCTGGCGTTGATCAGCGCGGTGATCGCTGTGATCCTGGCGATCCCGGTGGCCTACACCATGTCGCGACTGACCTCACCGTTCGTGCGTCGGATCTTCCTGGCGGCGGTGCTGTTGCCGTTGTTGGTCAACCTGTTGCTGCAAAGCTACGGCTGGCTGGTGATTCTCGGCCCGGGCGGCATGCTCAACCAGGCGCTGATGGGGCTGGGCCTGATCAAGCGTCCCATCATGCTGCTGTACAACCAGAACGGCGTATTGATGGGCCTGGTGCAAACCGCGTTTCCATTGGCCGTGTTGCCGATCGCCAGCGCCATGCGCGGTGTCGCCCGCAGCTACGAAGAAGCCGCCGCGACCCTCGGCGCCAGTCGCTTCCAGGTGTTCCGCCAAGTGGTATTGCCGATGAGCCTGCCGGGGATCATTACCGGTGCAACGTTGGTGTTCGCCTACAACGCCAGCAGTTTCGTGGTGCCGCTGCTGCTCGGTGGCCGTCGCGTGCCGATGCTGGCGGTGATGGTGCATGACCAGATCGCCCCGCTGATGAACTGGCCCGCCGCGTCTGCTGCCGGTGTGGTGCTGATCGTCACGACGCTCGCGATCATGACCTTGTCCGAATACATAACCGGCCGTCGTCGACGCATGCTGGAGGCTTCGCAATGAGTACCCTGACCAAGAAGCGCTATGGGCTGTTGCCCGGCGAGACCGGCAAGTTCGCCGGCATCCTTTCCGGCTTCATTCTGCTGCTGGCGGTGCTGCCGATCCTGACCATGATCGTCATGTCCTTCAGTGGCGCATCGAACCTTGATTTCCCGCCGAGCAGCTACAGCCTGCAATGGTACAAGGCCGCCTGGCACACCTTCGTCTCGCCCGATTCCAGCGACGTGTTGAGCCTTGGCCAGGCCATGACCACCAGCCTCATGGTGTCGTGCCTGACCATGGTCTTCGCCACGATCATCGCGGTGCCGGCAGCGTACGCGTTGACCCGTTGCGAGTTCCGCGGCAAGGCCGTGGCACTGCAACTGATGTCGTTGCCACTGGTGTTCCCGATGGTGGTGTTGGGGCTGGCATTGTTGCTGGTGTTCGACAGCCTGCCATTCCACATGACCACCTCGCGATTGGTGATTGCCCACGTCATCCTGGCGTTGCCGTTCGTGGTGAAGAACTGCACGGCGGCCATGCTTTCCATCGGCAGTGAAGTCGAGGAGGCCGCACAAATGCTCGGCGCCTCACCGCTGCGGGCGATTGTCGATGTGGTGGTGCCGTTGATGAAGTCGGGGATCCTGGCGGGCATGCTGCTGGCGTTCATCGTCTCGTTCAACGAATTCACCGTGACCTATTTCCTTTACACCATCGATGTGATGACCGTGCCGATCTGGATGTACAGCCGCACTGTGTCTTCGCTCGACCCCACCGTTTTTTCGTTTGCCGTGCTGATCGTGTTGATCGACTTTGTCCTGATTTGGGCACTCGAAAAACTGGTCGGTGAAGGTGGCGTTTCGTTCTGATTTCTTGAGGTGATTCTTATGTCTGGTCTGATTCTGGAAAACGTCGAGAAACATTACGGCTCGGCCTGCGCGGTAAAAGATGTAAACCTGCATTTGCCCGAGGGCAAACTGGTGTGTTTCCTCGGTCCTTCGGGCTGTGGCAAAACCACGTTGCTGCGCATGATTGCCGGGCTGGAAACCCTGAGCGGCGGCGAGATACGCCTCGACGGTGTAGACATTGGCCATACGCCTGCGCACCTGCGTAATTTCGGCATGGTGTTTCAGTCCCTGGCATTGTTCCCGCACATGACGGTGGGGGAGAACATCGCCTATCCGCTGAAACTGCGTGGGGTCAGCAAGGCTGACCAGCAGGCGCGGGTGGTGGAGTTGCTGGAGTTGATCCAGCTGCAACCGATGATCAATCGTCCGGTCGCCAAACTCTCGGGCGGCCAACGCCAGCGCGTGGCGATTGCCCGGGCGATTGCTTCGCACCCGAAAATCCTTTTGCTTGACGAGCCGCTGTCGGCGCTCGATGCCAAGTTGCGTGAGTCAATGCAGGTGGAAATCCGTCAGCTGCAACAGCGTCTGAACATCACCACCATCATGGTCACCCACGACCAGCGCGAGGCCATGACCATGGCCGATATCGTCGTGGTGCTGGGTGAGCACAAGGTGCAGCAGGTGGGTACGCCAATCGAGATTTACCGTCATCCGGCCAACGAATTCGTCGCGGATTTCATCGGCTCCGGCAATATTTTCCCGGCCACGGTACTGGGCAACGGCCAAGTGAGTTTGCCGGGCGGGGACGCGCTGAAGGTGCCAATCTGCAGCAGCATCGTGGTTGGCGAGAAAGTGAAGATGCTGATCCGCCCGGAAGACCTGCAACTGTCGGCCCCTCAGGCCACGGCGGGCAACCGCTTGCTGGGCAAGGTGACGTTTGTGCGCGATATCGGCGCGACCATCGAGACGACGGTGGAGTGTTCCGGGGTGACGTTCACTGCGCTGAGCACGCCGTGTCAGGGATTCGGTTTGAGCGTCGGGCATCCGGTGTCGGTGACCCTTCCTGCCGAGGCTTGTCGGGTACTCGGCGCCTGATCCAGGGTTTGTACTGCCTCAAATGGCCTCATCGCTGGCAAGCCAGCTCCCACAGTGATTGTGGTTTTCACTAGATTGTGTGAACACCGACGAAACCTGTGGGAGCTGGCTTGCCAGCGATGGCGTCAGCTGTAACAACAAAAAATCTGGATCAGACGCTCAAACGCAACCGCGCCAAATCCCTCAAGGGTGGAGCCCCGAACAACCGACTGTACTCCCGGCTGAACTGCGAGGGGCTTTCATACCCTACGCGATACCCGGCCGCCGAAGCCTCCAAGCCTTCCGCCAGCATCAAACGCCGCGCTTCCTGCAGGCGCAGCTGTTTCTGATACTGCAGCGGACTCATCGCCGTCATCGCCTTGAAGCGGTGGTGCAGCGTCGAGACGCTCAAGTTCACCTCTTTGGCCAGATCATCGATGCGCAGTGGCTGTTCGAAGTTGCCATTGAGCCATTTGATCGCCTGGCTGATGCGATGGCTCTGGCTATTGGCAATGGCGATTTCGTACAACCTGTGCCCCTGCTTGCTGCGCAACAGCCGATAGAGAATTTCCCGACGAATCAGGGGCGCGAGCATGGCGATGTCTTTCGGCGTGTCGAGCAAGCGTGCCAGGCGCAGCACGGCGTCGAGCATCGCGCTGTCCAGCCGTTCGACGTACAAGCCGCGTCCGGTCGGGCGGGTTGGCACACCGATCGGGCCGGCGTCGGCAATCAGCGCGGAGATTTCTGCGGGGTCGATGTCCAGCCGCACAGCCAGGATCGGCTCCTCGGCCGAAACATTCACCACTCGACCACTGAGCGGCATCGAGACCGAGACCACCAGGTAATTGAGCGGGTCGTAATTGAAGAACTCATCGGCCAGCCGTACTTCCTTGCGGCCCTGGGCCATGATGCACAGCGCGGGTTGCGCGAGCACCGGGGCGAATTCGTGGTTTTGACTATGGCGTGACATGAACAGCGAGCCCACAGCGGTGGCATAACTGCCATCTTCCGCGGTGTTGCGACGAATGATCGCCGCCAGTTCCGCACGCTGTTTCTCCATCTCGATGTCCAGCGCAGCTTCAAAGTGATCGAGTGACGACATGCAAGGCATCCTCGGCAAGGTGATGGGGCAGAGCATATGTTTGTGCAAGCCGCGGTGGTAGACACATTCTGTCGAATGCTTGCCTGATTCTGCATGAGGATGTTTTTTCGACCCCGCAAGCGAGAGCGTAGAGCCCCAAAGTTGCTTGAAACTCAGAAGGCGGAGCCGTGACAGTGTTTTACACAATGTTGCAGGCGGCCCGCGTACTTTCGCAGGATTGTGCAACGCGGCGGCAGAAATCGACTAACGGAAAACCCGCAGTGGCCCTTAACCTTTGATCCTGTCGCAGCCCGTCCCCCGGCTGCCACTCGACTCCCCGGGAGGGTTGAACCATGTCCAAGCAAATCCCTGTCAGTCATATGGCTTTCGTTCGAGCGCGCGCCGGGCGTTCACAAGAACTCGGTTTGCGCCTGAGTGCGTTGATCGAGCCGTCCCGTGCAGCGCCAGGCTGCCTGAGCTTTACCTTGCAACACTCACAATGCGATCCGGATCTGTGGCTGGTGTCCGGCTTCTGGAGCAATCAACAGGCGATGACCGCGTATTTCAACACCCCGGCCATGGAGATTTTTGCCGAGCTGGTGCAGGAACTGGTGGTCAACAGCCTGGATTTCCATACCTTCAAGGATGTCTCGCAGGCGCAGGCCTTGCGTCAGTCCGGGGTAGCGGTACACAAACTGGCCGGTTGAGGGTTTAATGGCTGCATTCTCAACCAGCCAGGATGCGCGACATGGCACGCAAAGCCTTTGAAACCTTCGAAGCAGTATCGGCCGTAATCCCCCGTGAAGGCGGGTATTACGCGGCAATCGCGACCAAAGCCATTGGCGGCTCCGGTGCGCCTCGTTTCAACAAACTGCTGGAAGAGCAGACCTTCAAGACCGCCAAGGAAGCGGACGAAGCCGCCGCCCTGCAACTGACCCATCTCAAGGGCGTTGGCGAAGACGGCGAACTGATCTGGTAATTACTTCACCGCTCCCGGGCGGTACATTTTGAACAATGCCTCAGGTCCCAGCTGGAAGTAATCGGCTGGCCCGCCGCCGCGCAGAATCGGTTCTGCCGCGGCGGTGTCGTATACCCCATCCTTCAGCAGCCATTTGGCGATATGCACGGCGACCACTTCGCCGAGGATCAGCCAACTCGGCACCACATCGCCGTCCGCTCGTTGCAACTGAATGATCTGCGTGACCTTGCATTCGAAAGACACCGGGCTTTCGGCAACTCGCGGCACCTGAATGATTTTCGACGCCACGGGGGTCAGCCCGGACAATTCGAATTCATCGACTTGCGGCTCGACCATGGCGCAACTCTGGTTCATCTGTTCGGCCAATGGCCGAGTAGCCAGGTTCCAGGCGAACTCGCCGGTCTGTTCAATGTTGTTCAGGCTGTCTTTGCGCCCGACGCTGGAGAACCCGATGATCGGCGGAATGTAGTTGAAAGCGTTGAAAAAGCTGTACGGCGCCAGGTTCAAGCGGCCTTCGGCATCCTGGGAAGAAATCCAGCCGATGGGGCGCGGGCCTACGATCGCGTTGAATGGATCGTGGGGCAGGCCGTGGCCATTGGCGGGTTCGTAGTAGTGGATGTCGTCGGGCATAGGCTTTTGTTCCTGAGGACTTGATTCGCAAGAGCGTCATAGTGCAAGGGCAAACCGCTAATTTCCAGTCAGAAAAAAATCCTGTAGGAGCGAGCCTGCTCGCGATGCGGTCCGTCATTCAACATCTCAATCGACTGACAGTCAGTCATCGCGAGCAGGCTCGCTCCTACAGATTTTGTGATCAGTGCACAAATTTTCAATGCTCTGGAAAAGACCAGGCCCGGCCGAAGCCGGGCTATGGTGCCGTGGATTGGGGTTTAGCTGACGGACGCACCGCCGGTGCGGTCATAACCATCTTCAGCGACAGTGGCGCCGCCGGTGCGGTCGTAGCCGTCTTCAGCAACGGTGGCGGAGCCAGTACGGTCATAGCCGTCAGCGGCGACAGTAGCGGAGCCGGTGCGATCGTAGCCATCTGCTGCAACGGCGGAACCGGTGCGGTCGAAACCGTCGGCGGCGAAGGTGTTGGCGGCCAGTACGGACAGGGCGATGGCGAGGAACAGTTTGGTTTTCATCTTCATTCTCCAGATTCTTTGGCGTGGTGTGTCTTGGGCATGGGTTTCATGCTACGCCAGTTAAACTGATTAAAAAGCGCAAAATAATGCTAAAAACAATCGATTAAGTAGATATTAACGCCGTCAGACGGTTCCGCTTTCAGGGACTGAATGGGCGTATCGCACTTGATCGATCAGGCCGTTTGAGGATGGTCAGCAAGCATTAACTCGTGATTAATCTGCCGTGGTGTGTCGTTAACAAATTGTTTAATCAATGGCCGCGAATGTCGGCAGTGTGTTTTTCAAAAAAAAAGGGCAGACCCGAAGGTCTGCCCTTTTTGCTGAAGCGCGCCTGGACTTAGTCCGTGACGATCCGCGAATGCTTGCGGGTGTCTTTCATGGTGATGTACACCAGCAACGACACGGCGATGCACGCGGTGACATACCAGTAGTAACCGGTTTCCATGCCGATGCTCTTGAACCACAGTGCGATGTATTCAGCGGTACCGCCGAAGATCGATACGGTCAGTGCGTACGGCAGGCCCACGCCCAGGGCGCGGATTTCGGTCGGGAACAGTTCGGCTTTCACCACGGCGTTGATCGAGGTGTAGCCGCTGACGATGATCAGTGCCGCCATGATCAGGAAGAACGCGCCCCACCAGGTGGTGATGGTGTGCAGGGTAGTGAGGATCGGCACGGTGAACAGCGTTCCCAGAATGCCGAAGGCAATCAGGATCGGCCGACGACCGATTTTATCCGACAGCCCACCGATGACCGGTTGCAGGCACATGAACAGGAACAACGTGGCGGCGGAAATGGTGGTGGAGTCGGAGATGCTCATGCCGACGGTGTTCACCAGGTACTTCTGCATGTAGGTGGTGTAGGTATAGAACGCCAGCGTACCGCCCATGGTCAGGCCGACCACGGTCATCAGTTCCTTCGGATGGCGCATCAAGGTGCGCATGGCGCTTTCCTTGGCCTTTTCTTTCTTGGTGAACGATTCGGTTTCTTCCATGCCGCGACGCAGGTAGAGCGCGACCACTGCGCACAGCGCGCCGATGGCGAACGGAATGCGCCAGCCCCAGGCGTACAACTCTTCGGTGGTCAGCAGGTTCTGCAGCACGATCAACACGCCCAGTGCTATGAGCTGACCGGAAATCAGGGTCACGTACTGGAAGCTGGAGAAGAAGCCACGACGCTCCTTGGTTGCCATCTCGCTGAGGTAAGTGGCGGAGGTGCCGTATTCGCCACCCACCGACAGGCCCTGCAGCAACCGGGCGAACACCAGCAGGATCGGCGCACCGATACCGATGGTTTCATAGCCAGGGCTCAGGGCGATCAGCAGCGAGCCGAAGCACATCAGGTAGACGGAGGCCATCAGGGCCTTTTTGCGTCCGACCTTGTCGGCGTACAGGCCCATCAGCCAGCCGCCGATCGGGCGCATCAGGAAGCCCACGGCGAAGATCGCCGCGGTGTTCAGCAATTGTGCAGTGGTGTCGCCTTTGGGGAAGAAGGTCTTGGCGAAGTACAGGGAGAAAGCGGCGTAGACGTACCAGTCATACCATTCGACCATGTTGCCGACGGAGCCACTGAAGATCGATTTGATACGGCTGGAGGTGGTGCGTTGTTTTGTCGACACGGCAGCCGACCCACGGGGCAGGGAACTGGAGTTATCCATTGAAGGATCCTTCGTTTAATTATTTTATGAAGCGCGCGTAAACGCAGGCTGCCGGGGCTATAGCAGGAGCTGTGCCAACGGCGAGAGGGCCGGTTTAGAAGGGGTAGGCAGGTTTTATGAGCGGAAATCCGCTTATGGCGTGCAGGGCGAGAAGCGGATTTCCGCCGAAACAGATCGTTCCTACGCTCCGCGTGGGAATGCAGCCCGGGACGCTCCGCGTCCCAAAAGCCGAACGCGGAGCGTCCGTTGAAGCATTCCCACGCGGAGCGTGGGAACGATCAAAAATGAGGTCTGTCCAGACGCTACAGGAACATCTCTCGGGTCAACCCGTGCCGCTGCATCTTTTCATTGAAGGTCCGGCGCGGCAGTTGCAGTTCTTCAAGCACCGATTTCACATCGCCTTTGTGCCGCATCAGCGCCGCGCGCAGGCACTGCGCTTCAAAAGCCTCCTGTTGCGCTGCCAGTGACTGCCCGGGTTCGACGGCCAACAGCTCCGGCTCATCAAGGCCCAGGACCTGGCGCTCGGCGACGTTGGCCAGTTCGCGCACGTTGCCCGGCCAGTCATGACTCAGCAGATGGCTCAGCTGCGCGCCGCTCAACGGTGGAAATTTGCGTCCCAGGCGTTCGGCAGCGTTCTGCGCGAAGGATTCGAACAGCAACGGTATGTCTTCACGGCGTTCGCGCAAGGGCGGCAGACGCAATTGAGCGACGTTCAACCGATAGGCCAGATCTTCGCGAAAACGACCGGCCCGCGCTTCATCAAGCAGGTCCGGTTTGGTCGCGGCGATGATGCGCAGGTCTACCCGGATACTCTGGTTCGAGCCCAATCGCTCCAGCTTTTGTTCCTGCAACACCCGCAGCAGTTTCACCTGCTGCGCCAGCGGCATGCTTTCGATTTCATCGAGGAACAGCGTGCCGCCGTCGGCGTATTCGAGCTTACCGATACGCTTGCCTTGTGCCCCGGTGAACGCACCGCTTTCGTGGCCGAACAGTTCGGCTTCGAACAGCTGCTCAGGGATTGCCGCGCAGTTGAGCGCGACAAAGGGTTTGTCGGCCCGTGGGCCGAAGTCGTGCAGGCAGCGGGCAACCAATTCCTTGCCGCTACCGGTTTCACCGCGGATCAACACATTGACCGGCAACGACGCCAGATCCAGTACCTGTCGACGCAAAGTCTGCAAGCCACGGGACACGCCGAGCAGTGTGGCATCGAGCTTGGCGCGGTTGTCCGCCTGCTCATGCAGGGCGCGGTTTTCCAGTACCAGGCGACGCTTGTCCAGCGCCCGGCGCAGGCTGCCGAGCAAGGTTTCCGGGCTGAAAGGTTTCTCGAGAAAGTCATAGGCGCCATCGCGCATGGCGTCGACGGCCATCGGTACATCGCCGTGACCGGTCAGCAGTATCACCGGCAGGTCAGCGTCGCGGCGTTGCACTTCGGCCAGCAGTTCCAGGCCGCTCATTCCGGGCATGCGCACGTCACTGAGAATCACCCCGGCAAAATGCCTGGGCAGCTGCGCCAGGCACTCTTCGGCGCGGCTGAACAATTGCACGTCAAAACCGGACAGGCTCAGCCATTGCTCGACGGCGTTGCGAATGCTGCTTTCGTCGTCGACCACCATCACAGAATTGAGCATCAGCCTTGGGCCTCCAGGTCGATCGGCAAGGTCAGGGTGAACACTGCGCCATTACCGTGATTATCCGCGGTCAATCGCCCGCCCGCTTCGTGAACGATGGCGAATGAAACGGCCAGGCCGATGCCCAGCCCGTCGCCCACGGGTTTGGTGGTGAAAAACGGATCGAACACCTTGGGCAGATTTTCTTCTGCGATGCCGCTGCCATTGTCGATGACGCTCAGTCGCCACAATTGTTCATCAGCCTGGAGACGGATTTCCAGGCGTTTGCAGGGTTTATCCTGCATCGCATCGAGGGCGTTGCGCAGCAGATTGATCAACACCTGCTCCAGGCGAATCGCATCCCCGCGCACCCATGCCGGACGCGTCATATGCAGCACGGTGCTGACTTGCTCGTCGCGCAAGCGAGTGTCGAGCAATTGCAATGACTGGTCGACCACCGCCGCCAGGTCCAGGCGTTCGCGCAAGCCGCTGGGGCTTTTGCGGGCGAAGGTTTTCAAGTGCCCGGTGAGGGCGGCCATGCGGGTCAGCATGTCATCCAGCGGTTTGAGCGCCTGGTACGCTTCATCGACGCGGCCATGATCGAGCAGCAGACGCAAAGTAGCCAGTTGCATGCGCTGGGCCGTCAGTGGCTGATTGATTTCATGGGCCAGTGCCGCCGACATCTGACCGAGGGCGGCGAGCTTGGCTGATTGCACCAGGCCTTCCTGGGCGGTGCGCAAATCGCGGGTGCGCTCCTCCACCAGTTGTTCAAGTTCTTCGCGGCTGCGTTGGCGTATCTTCGCCAGGCGCCAGCGCTGGTGGAGAAACAGCAGCAGAAACACCACCGTCAGCCACAACCCGGCAGCGGCAAGCGCGGCGTTGCGGCTGTCCTCGAAGGCCACCTGCGGACGGCGCAGCAAGTGCAACGTCCAGCCTTCGGCGGCGAGCGGCAGCGATTCCCACAGGTAATCGGCACGGCCGTCCGGGCCATTGACCCGTGTCAGCGCACTGTTGTCGTCGAAGTGGCGCAGCACTTGGTAGTCCAGCGGCATCAGCGGTTGCTTGTCGTATTGGCGGGTCGCCTTGAGCTCGGCGTGATCGCTGGCACTGAGTGGCTGTAAATGGCGATAGCGCCATCCCGGTTGATTGGCAATGAAGATGACCCCGCGGGCGTCGCTGACCAGCAACGTGTCGCTGCCCTGGCGCCATTCGCGTTCCAGTTCCGGAAACTCCAGTTTCACCACCATGGCGCCGAGAAACTGGCCGTCGTCGTTGGTGACGGCGCTCGACAGGAAGTAACCGGGAATGCCACTGGTCACGCCCACGGCATAAAAACGCCCGGTGCCTTGAGTGCGGGTCTGGCTGAAATAGGGCCGAAAACCATAGTTGTGGCCGACATAACTGCTGGGCAAACGCCAGTTGCTTGCCGCCACGGCCAGCCCCGTACGGTCGAGCAATTCCAGGGTCGAAGAGTCGGCCGCACCGTTGATTTTTTCGAGTTTACGGTTCAGCACATCCTGCTGCTCGGGGCTCACCGGGCCTTTGAGGGCGTCGCGCAATTGCGGGTCCAGCGCCAGCACCGAGGGCAGGGCGCGGTAACGTTCGATCAGCGTATGCAACGATGTGGCATACAGTGCCAATTGCTGATTGGCCCGTGCCGCGTCTTCGATCATTGATTGGCGCACGGTATGGCGCATGGCCAACGTGGCAACGAGGGCGGCGCCGGCGATGATGACGACGGTATAGACCGTCAGGCGCAAGGGGCGAGAAAACTCGAACATGCTGCATTACACACGGGGGAACGGAGGGGGCGCACCATAACATGGCCACGCGATCCCCTGTAGAAGCGAGCCTGCTCGCGATGGACGTCAACGATGACGCGGGCTGCCTGAATGAGCGCGGTGCCTTTGCGTCCATCGCGAGCAGGCTCGTTCCTGCTGGGGGATGTGCGGGCAATAAAAAAGGCGACAGGAGCACAGCTCCGGTCGCCTTTTCCTGCGGGGCAGTCTAAGCGCTTACTGCACTTCCACCGCCAGGCTTTCACTGATCTTTTGCTGCCAGATGGCAGGACCGGTGATGTGTACCGACTCGCCCTTGCTGTCGACCGCAACGGTCACAGGCATGTCTTTTACGTCGAACTCGTAGATCGCTTCCATGCCCAGTTCGGCGAAAGCCACTACGCGGGATTTCTTGATCGCTTGCGCCACCAGGTAAGCCGCGCCGCCGACTGCCATCAGGTAAACGGCTTTGTGGTCCTTGATCGCGTCGATGGCGGTCGGGCCGCGCTCGGATTTGCCGATCATGCCCAGCAGGCCGGTTTGCTCGAGGATCTGACGGGTGAACTTGTCCATCCGCGTTGCGGTGGTCGGGCCAGCCGGGCCAACCACTTCTTCGCGCACCGGATCAACCGGGCCGACGTAATAGATGAAGCGACCTTTCAGATCGACCGGCAGGGTTTCACCTTTGTTCAGCATCTCGACCATGCGCTTGTGCGCAGCATCGCGGCCGGTGAGCATCTTGCCGTTGAGCAGGACGGTTTCGCCCGGCTTCCAGCTCTGCACTTCTTCCGGGGTCAGGGTGTCGAGATTGACGCGACGGGCCGACGGGCCTGCTTCCCAGACGATTTCCGGGTAGGCATCCAGCGGTGGCGCTTCCAGCGAGGCCGGGCCGGAACCGTCGAGCACGAAGTGCGCGTGACGGGTAGCGGCGCAGTTCGGGATCATGCACACCGGCAAGGACGCGGCGTGGGTCGGGTAATCCATGATCTTCACGTCGAGCACGGTGGTCAGGCCACCAAGGCCCTGGGCACCGATGCCCAACTGGTTGACCTTCTCGAACAGCTCCAGGCGCATTTCTTCGATGCGGTTCTGTGGGCCACGGGCCTTGAGTTCGTGAATGTCGATGGACTCCATCAACACTTCCTTGGCCATGACGGCGGCTTTCTCGGCGGTGCCGCCGATGCCGATGCCGAGCATGCCTGGTGGGCACCAGCCGGCGCCCATGGTCGGAACGGTCTTGAGCACCCAGTCGACGATCGAGTCGGACGGGTTGAGCATGGCCATTTTCGACTTGTTTTCGGAACCGCCGCCCTTGGCCGCCACGTCCACTTCCACGGTGTTACCCGGAACGATGGAGTAGTGGATCACGGCCGGGGTGTTGTCCTTGGTGTTTTTACGAGCGCCCGCCGGGTCGGCGAGGATCGAGGCACGCAGGACGTTTTCCGGCAGGTTGTAGGCACGACGCACGCCTTCGTTGATCATGTCGTCCAGGCCCATGGTCGCGCCATCCCAGCGCACGTCCATGCCCACGCGGACAAACACGGTAACGATGCCGGTGTCCTGGCAGATCGGACGGTGGCCGGTGGCGCACATGCGCGAGTTGATCAGGATCTGCGCCATCGAATCACGGGCCGCTGGCGATTCTTCGCGCAGGTAGGCTTCGTGCATCGCCTGGATGAAATCCACGGGGTGGTAATAGGAAATGAACTGCAGGGCGTCGGCAACGCTCTGAATCAGGTCGTCTTGCTTGATCACGGTCATGAGTCGCGCTCCTCTAAAAGACGGGAACATTCAATAAGGTGCTTGCAGCTTGGGTGCATCGGTCGGTTGCAAGCACCTTTCAAGGCACGCCGGGCATGCTGGCGCGACGCTAAAAAGGCGCGGCAGTATAACGCGCCTCGTCCAAGGGCACACGCGCCGGTAGTCAAACGTTGGTCGCATAGGCGGCCGCGTGAATCCAGGTGATTTTTCAGCCATGGATTTGACGCCATTTATCCGACCGAAAATTGAATGGTCATTTATCGGCCGCCCCACTAAAGTGACACTCGGTCTGTAGAGTAGGACGCTCTGTCAGCCTTCATTCGGTGAGTCAACGATTGACCCATAACGCCATCCAGCGACTGTTGCTCAAACGTTTTGCCCTGGCAGCCGGCACGTATGCCCTGGCTTTGCTGTTGCTGTGGCTGGCGTTTTTTACCGGTCACTATCAGCAATCCCTGGCCAGCGTGGCCATTGGCAGCGCACTGGTGGTGATCAGCCAGGGCACGTTGTTCGCCCTGTTCTATAGCGGCTGCAACCTGCGCTTCGCCGACCCCAGCCTCACGGAAGCTCAAGTGCTGATGGGGCTGGGTTGGCAAACCTGGTTGATCGCCCATCTGGACGACGCGCGCGGGGCGTTCCTGGTCTTTTATGTGCTGATCCTGCTGTTCGGGCTGTTTCATCTGTCCCGTCGCGCGTTTTTACGCTGCGCGATGCTGGTGTTCTTCAGTTTCAGCGCCATTACGCTGTGGGAGGGCTATCACTTTCAGCTGGCCGACCCGGCGCTGGCGGCGTTGCAGGTGTGCGTGCTGTTGATCGTGTTGATCTGGCTGGTGCTGTATGCCGGTTACGTCCAGGCTTCGCGACACCGTATGCGGCAGCGGCGCTTCGCGTTGCAGGCGCATCAGGACACGCTGCGCGGGATGATGCGCCAGCTCGAAGACCTGGTCGCCACCGACGAACTGACCGGTCTGTTCAATCGCCGGCATTTCCTGCGCCTGGCCTCCCGTGAACTCAACGCCATGGACGCCGGCGTCAGGCATGGCCTGGCGCTGATCGACCTCGATCACTTCAAGCGGATCAACGATCTGCACGGCCATGCCGCGGGCGATCAAGTGCTGCAGGCCTTTGCCGGCGTGGCCACTGCATGCCTGCGCGATGGCGACGTTCTGGCGCGCTATGGTGGCGAAGAGTTTGTGGTGTTGTTGCCCGATTGCGATGCCGACAGTCTGACCGCCTGCTGTGAGCGACTGCGGGTTGCATTTACCGATGTCGAGTTGCTCGGCCTGAATGTCGGCAGCCTCAGTCTGTCGGCGGGCATGACGTTGCTGGAACTGGGCGATGACCTCGACGACGCCTTGCAGCGAGCCGATCAGGCGCTCTATCGCGCCAAGCGTGACGGTCGTAACCGTTGCGCGGCGGCGTGGGAAAACGTCGATGCCTGAATTACGTGTCGGTGACCGCCAGTGGTCGGTGGCGGCGGGCAGTAATCTGCTTGATGCACTGAATCAGAACGGCGTGGCGGTGCCCTATAGCTGTCGCGCCGGCAGTTGCCATGCGTGCCTGGTGCAGTGCGTGCAAGGCTTGCCGAGCGATAGCCGCCCCGATGCCTTGAGCGCGCAGCAACGCCAGCAAGGTTGGCGTCTGGCGTGCCAGTGCCAGGTGGTCGAGGACTTGCAGGTGCACACCTTCGACCCGCAGCAGGATGGGCGCCCGGCCGAGGTCGCGGCGCTCGACTGGTTGAGCCCCAACGTACTGCGCTTGCGCCTGATCCCGCAGCGGCCATTGCGTTATAGCGCCGGGCAGCACCTGGTGTTGTGGGCGGGTAACGTGGCGCGGCCATACTCCCTCGCCAGCCTGCCCGAGGACGACCGGTTTCTCGAATTTCACCTCGATTGTCGCCTGCCGGGTGAGTTCAGCGATGCAGCACGTCAGTTGAAAATCGGCGATCCGCTGCGCCTCGGCGAATTGCGCGGCGGGGCGCTGCATTATGACCCCGATTGGCACACGCGACCGCTGTGGCTGATGGCCGCCGGCACTGGTTTGGGACCGTTGTTTGGTGTGCTGCGCGAAGCTCTGCGTCAGGATCACCAAGGCGAAATCCGCGTCATTCATCTGGCCCATGACGCCGACGAGCATTATCTGGCCAAGCCTCTGCAGGCCATGGCGGCCAGCCGCCCGAACCTGAGCATCGAGCTCTGGACCCCGGTCGGGTTACCCGCGGCGCTGGCGCAACTGCGGCTTGTTTCGCGGCAAACCCTGGCCCTGCTCTGCGGAGCGCCGGACAGCGTCGACGCCTTTGCCCGGCGCTTGTACCTGGCGGGATTGCCGCGCAATCAACTGCTGGCCGATGTGTTCCTGCCACGTGGTTGAGCCGCAGACGTTGACCGGATTTATCAAGCGGCACTAAACCTTCGCTGACAGTACCGGCTCCATCGCCAGCCCTGACAACTCAACCTTTGGATCAGCAAACAAAAAGCCCCGCCATTCACATGGCGGGGCTTTTGTTTTTCAGCGCTCGGTCACTCAGACCATCGGGTCGCCAACGTGCAGGATCTTCATGCCGTTGGTGCCACCGGTGGTGTGGTAGCTGTCGCCCTTGGTCAGGATGACCCAGTCGCCTTTTTCCACGACGCCGCGTTTGACCAGCTCGTCGATCGCCTTCTGGCTGACTTCGTTCGGTGCCAGCGAAGCCGGATCGAACGGGATGGTGTACACGCCACGGAACATCGCCGCGCGGGCCTGGGCTTCGCGGTGCGGGGTGAACGCGTAGATCGGCACCGAGGAACGGATGCGCGACATGATCAGCGGGGTATAACCACTTTCGGTCAATGCGATGATCGCCTTCACGCCCGGGAAGTGGTTGGCGGTGTACATGGTCGCCAGCGCAATGCTTTCGTCGCAGCGGGTGAATTCCTTGCCGATGCGGTGGCTGGAGGTCTTGCTGGTCGGATGCTTTTCAGCGCCGACACAGATGCGCGCCATCGCTTGTACCGCTTCGAGCGGATACAGGCCGGCAGCACTTTCAGCCGACAACATTACGGCGTCGGTGTAGTCCAGCACGGCGTTGGCTACGTCGGACACTTCGGCGCGGGTCGGCATCGGGTTCTGGATCATCGACTCCATCATCTGGGTCGCGACGATCACGGCCTTGTTGTGGCGGCGTGCGTGCAGAATGATTTTCTTCTGAATGCCCACCAGCTCGGCGTCGCCGATTTCCACACCCAGGTCACCACGGGCCACCATCACGGCGTCGGATGCCTTGATCAGGCCATCGAGGGTTTCGTCGTCGGCCACGGCTTCGGCGCGTTCGATCTTCGCCACCAGCCAGGCGGTGCCGCCAGCTTCGTCGCGCAGTTGACGGGCGTATTCCATGTCGGCGGCGTCACGCGGGAAGGACACCGCGAGGTAGTCGACTTGCATTTCCGCAGCGAGCTTGATGTCAGCCTTGTCTTTTTCCGTCAGGGCCGGGGCAGTCAGGCCGCCACCGCGACGGTTGATGCCTTTGTGATCGGACAGCGGGCCGCCGATGGTCACGGTGCAGTTCAGTTCGGTGGCCGTGGCGGTATCGACGCGCATCACCACGCGACCGTCATCGAGCAGCAGCTCGTCGCCCACGCCACAGTCCTTGACCAGGTCCGGGTAGTCGATGCCGACCACTTGCTGGTTGCCTTCGGTAAGAGGATGGCTGGTGGAGAAGGTGAATTGATCACCGATCTTCAGCTCGATCTTCTTGTTGGCGAATTTGGCGATACGGATTTTCGGGCCTTGCAGGTCACCCAGCAGGGCGACGAAGCGACCGTGCTTGGCTGCCAGGTCACGCACCAGCTTGGCGCGAGCCTTATGCTCGTCGGGGGTGCCGTGGGAGAAGTTCAGACGGGCGACGTCCAGGCCAGCCAGAATCAGCTGTTCGAGAACTTCCGGCGAGTTACTGGCCGGGCCAAGGGTAGCGACGATTTTGGTACGACGGACGGACATGCAAAGACTCCTGAGTTCAAGCGCTGGGTGAGGCTACTATGCTGCGAAGTTGTAGTCATTGTTCGTTTGCACTACTTATCGCTTTCTTTATTGAACCGGACAACTTTGCGCCTGGCAGCCTGAAGATTTCCGCTCACGGGTCGATACAGCGTTCAAGACAGGAGATCCCCCCATGCGATTCGTGCTCATTGCCGCCCTTGCCATCAGTGTCCTCAGTGTCACGGGCTGCACCCGTTTCTCGATGAACCATCATTTGAATCTTGCCTACAGTGCCTATGAGCGGGGCAATTGCGAGCAAGTCATGCTCGAATTGTCCAAAGTCGAGCGCGCCAGCCGGGCGCGGCCTTATGTATGGCCGGAAGTGTCGATGATGCGCGGCCAGTGCCTGGAACGGCAAAAGATGTTTATCGATGCGGCCCAGACTTACCAATTCATCATCGCCTCGTATCCGCAAAGCGAATACGCCTATCGCGCCCGCGCCCGCCTGGAAACCTTGCAGAGCCTGGGCCATTACCCGACCCGCAGTGCCGCGGCGGTACGCCCGACGCAGTTCTGATGCAGGTTGTCATTCAATAGCTGGCCGACCGGCGGTGGTGAGCTATAGTCGAATAGACCGGTTTAGAGCGTTCTCTCTAAACCATCGTGACACCTGTGATTGGCAGGAGTAAGCGATAGCGGTTTATTGACTGTCGCACCAGGATCGGGGAGAGCGGGCCGTCTTGCCACTTCAGTTCCACCGGCAGGTCCGTTCCGAAGCATTAGTGCGGCTCTGCTTAAGGGCCTTGCGTAGCGAATTCAGCATGTTTACTGACCGCCGGATCGAGCGGCATCAACTGCCGTATTTCCTGAAAGTGTTCAACAGCATTACGGACAAGCCCATCGGTTTTCTGGGCAATGTCTCCGAAGATGGACTGATGCTCATCAGTCAGTTGCCGATGATGATCGGTGCTGACTTTGAACTGCGCCTTAAAATCCCCGCCAGCGGCGGCATCCAGCAGGTCATTGACTTGCGGGCGTGTTGCTTGTGGTGCCACGAAGACGCGACGCCTCACCACTATGACGCCGGGTTCAGTCTGCAGCGGGCACCGCCTGAATATGGGCAACTGGTGGAGGCGTTAAGGCAGTATTTCAGTTTTCTGCCGCTGCCGGCCTCGGCCTGATAAAGCAAAAGATCGCTGACGGCGGTCTTTTGCGCCTAGGTGCTGCCGCCACGCTTCCAGCTCAAATATTGCGTCACCAATTGCGTCCCCAATTGCCCCGGCCGCGTATCCAGCACTGGCACGCCATGAGCGCTCAACCGTTCGTGAAGTTCAGCCCGTGCATTCAAATAGTTCACCGTGCCGCAATAAGCCAGGGCTTCGGGCAAGGTCTGCACCGGTGTTTCGCGCAGGTTATCGAGCAGGTCTTCGCGCAAACTGGCGATCAGCACGCGATGCTGTTGGCCCAGGCGTTTGACGGCCGTCAGCAATTCTTCATCGTCCTCATCGCGCAGATTGGTCAGCAGCACCACCAGCGCACGGCGTTTTTGCCGCGCCAGCAATTGCGTGGCGGCGACTTGATAGTCGGCACTGCGTTGGCAGCTGTTCAGGTCATACACGCTGTTGAGCAACGTGTTGAGTTGCCCGGTGCCTTTGACCGGTGCGAGGTAGCGCGGTGTGTCGCTGGCGAACGTACTGAGACCGACCGCATCACCCTGGCGCAATGCGACATAACTGAGCAGCAGGCAGGCGTTGAGCGCGTGATCGAAGTGCGACAACTCATCATCCTGACTGCGCATGCGGCGGCCGCAGTCGAGCATGAAGATGATTTGTTGGTCGCGCTCGTCCTGGTATTCCCGGGCAATCGGGGTGCGCTGCCGGGCGGTGGCTTTCCAGTCGATCTGGCGCAGGCTGTCGCCCTCGCGAAATTCGCGCAACTGATGAAACTCCAGACCCAGCCCCCGGCGTTGTCGCTGGCGCACGCCGAGTTGGCTCAGCCAGTTATCCACCGCCAACAGTTGACCGCCGTAGAGGCGGGCGAAGTCGGGATAGACACGGGTGTGATCGGTCAGCTTCAGCAGGCGTTTGTCTGACCACAGGCCCAGGGGGCCAGGCAGGTTGACTTCGCAGCGTTCGAAACTGAAGTGGCCGCGGCTGACCGGACGCAGACGATAAGCCATAACACTTTGCAGGCCGGGTTGCAGCGCCACCGCCAATGGCAGGTTTTCGAAGCACAGGCCTGGCGGCACGTGGTCGAACAGGCGTATGTCCAGCGGTTGGGCGAAGTCGTGTTCGACCGTCAGTCGCACTTCGCTCCAGCGACCGAGTGCCAGGCTGCCGGGCATCTGTCGTGTGATCCGTGGGGAGGGCAGTCGCTTGAGGCGAATGGCATCGAGCAACGCCAGGGCCAGTAGCGCCAGCAGCAGGCCCCAGTTGATTCGCGACACAGATGCCGGCAACGCAACATCCAGCGCCTGCAACGCGCCCAGCACGATGCCGATGGCCAGCAGCACACCCAGCCATAGCAACAGCAGGCGACTTGGTTTCACAGGCGCGGCGCCGGAACTTGGTCGAGTAATTGTCGCAACACCTGATCGACCTCCAGACCCTCGATATCCAGCTCCGGGGCGATGCGCACGCGATGGCGCAGCACCGCCAGGGCACAACCTTTTATGTCATCCGGAATCACGAATTCGCCGCCGCGCAACAAGGCCCGAGCCCTGGCGCAGCGCACCAGCGCGATGGAAGCCCGAGGCCCGGCGCCAAGGGTCAGGCCCGGCCAGCTGCGGCTGGTGCGGGCCACGCGGACGGCGTAGTCGAGCACCTGGTCGTCCAGTGGCAAGTCGCTGGCGATGCGTTGCAGCGCCAGCACGTCCTTGGCTTGCAGCACCGTGCGCAGCGGTTGCACATCGAGCATGTCGGCGCGGGTCGAACGGCTGACCTGACGCACCATGTTCAACTCCTGTTCGGCGTCGGGGTAGTCCATGCGCACCTTGAGCATGAAGCGATCCAGCTCGGCTTCCGGTAACGGGTAAGTGCCTTCCTGTTCGATGGGGTTTTGCGTGGCAAGCACCATGAACGGTTGCGCGATCGGCAGGGCGCGGCCTTCAAGCGTGACTTGCCGTTCCTGCATGGCCTCAAGCAGTGCGGCCTGGGTTTTCGCCGGGGCACGATTGATCTCGTCGGCCAGCAGCAGGTTGGTGAACAGCGGCCCTTTGCGCAGTTTGAACTGCTCGGTCTGAAGGTCGTACACCGCATGGCCGGTGACGTCGCTGGGCATCAAGTCAGGGGTGAACTGAATACGCGCGAATTCCCCACCGAAACAGCGTGCCAGCGCCCGCACCAGCAAGGTCTTGCCCAGCCCCGGCACGCCTTCGAGCAACACGTGCCCCCCGGCAATCAGCGCCGTGAGCACATCGTCAATAACGCTGTCCTGGCCGATTACGGCTTTTTGCAGTTCGACGCGTATCGCCTGAGCCAACTGGCTGGCGCGCTGTCGTTGTTGAGCGGCATGGCTGGGTGCGTCGGGCTCGATCGGTTCACTCATAACGCGTTCCTCAAGGTTTGCAGATGGGCGACCTGGCGGCTGAATTCTGCACTGGAAAGTCGCTGCTTCTTCCGTGGGCTCATGGCCTGGCTGATAGCACGTGTGGGCTGGCCGGTCAGGCGTGAGAGCAGCAGCCATTGTTCGGCAACGCCGAGTTGGTCATAGCCTGGATGGCGTCGTCGGACCCGGCGCAGAATGTCTTGTTGCAGCGTTTGCAGCAGGCTCTGCTGACCGTTGCGTCGCAACATGAAATCGGCACTGGCACGCAGGTGCTCGAGCAATTGTCGGCGCGCTTTCGGTGCCGGTTCCTGCAATGGCCCATGGCGCACACCGACATGCCAGAGCCCCAGGGCAATCAGCGCAAGCAAGGCAACCAGCGCCTGGGGGAAATAACGCAGCAACAAGGTCCATAAACTGTCGTGATCGGTGTTGAACAACAGGGTCACATCGGTATCCGCGGTCAGGTACCACAACAGCCAGGCGTTGTCGTACTGATCGATTGCCGGGGTTTTCCACAAGTCGGCGTCGGTCACCACAATGATCGAGCCGAGCCCGTGGTTGAGTTGCATCATGTGCGTGGCCTTGCCGCTGTTGGCCCAGGCCTGGGCGAGATTCTTCGGGTCTTCGAGATGGAAGGCCGTGTCGAAGCCGGCATACGCCGGGGCGTCTTCGTTTTCCAGGTAGAGCTTGGTCAGTTGCGGATAAGGATCTTTTTCGCCATCGGCCGGCGGCGGGTCCTTGAGGTCCTTGCTCAGGGACTGATGCAGTTGTACCCGGTCGAGCAACAAATCATTGCTTTGCCCGGCCTTTTCATCCCACAGCGACTGGGCGACGAACAACAGGCGCCCTCCGGCCCGGGTCCAGTTCATCAATTGATCAATCTGCCGTGGCGTCATGTTGTAGCGATCGCCCAGTAACAACAGGCTGTGTTGATGCGGCTCCAGGCTCGGCAGAACGTCGAGGCTATTGGCATGGCCGACGACCAGGCCTTGTTTGCGCAGAAAGTGCTCGGCGGCCAGATAAGGATTGGCCTGTGCCTCGGGCGATGGACCATGATCGATTTCTGCCGGATAGGGCGTGGCCTTGAAATACAGGTACACGCTCAGCGCGACCAGCAGCACCGCGACGACTATGCCGAACGTGATCAGCCACCCGCGCCGGTTCAATGCGCGGCTCCAGGGCCGAACAATGCTCGCCAGCCATCACACAATTCATGCTGCAAATGCGCGGCGGGCAAGCGATGCCCGTAAGCCATGTTCTGCCAATGCCCGGTCAGTTTTTTGCTGAAGGCCAACAACGCCGGTTGTTGCAGTTGTTCGATGCGTTCCAGCACCTGGCCTTCGGTGTCGGCAGCTTTCAGCGCGATGTCGTAATCGTGCAGCAGGTGGCTGAGGAGGGCGCGGTAGAGCAATCCCAGCGCTTCTCGGGGATGGCTCTGCCAGAGGTTTTCGGCACTGGTGGCGACGTCGGCGGGCAAGGTGTCACGGCCAAGATCCAGGCCGAACGCCTGTTGCGGTGTCGGTCGCGTGGTTTTTTTGCCTAGGCTCGGACGACGGCTGACAAACGCCTGCAACAGGTCGCGGTAATGCCAGATCAACAAGCCAATGGCGGCGGCCACGATGCCCCACAGCAAGGCTTCGATCAGCGTGGCCAGTGCGCCGAAACGCTGACTGTCAAACAACCCGAACAGTGCCTTCAACCAGGCTGGCGTGTTGTTGTCAGCCGGTTTTTCGGCACTGTCGATGTCGTCGCCAAAGCGATAACGGATCACCGTTTCCTTGTTCTTGAACGGCGGCTGCTCAAGGATCGCCTTGATGCTGTCGCGGGACGCCTGACTGGTCAGCGGTTGTTCCAGCAAGCGCGGACTGTCAGGCGTTGCCACCGCAGCGTCGGCCCAGGCATCGTGTCCAGTCGGGAGCAACAGGATCACTGCCAGCAAAACCGCGATGGCAGCGCTGTTCAAGCGCTGGCGCATACGGCGGAACACCAGTTCGATATCCCAGGCTTCCAATACAGTACGGCGGTTGAGGTAGAGGCTGAAGCCGCAAGCTACATAGATCGGTTCCCACACCACCAGCACCAGGGCGTAGAAGGCATTGGTCAGATGCTCCAGCCAGCGCCAGTCCTGGGTGGCGGCGGCGATCAGCGATTGCCAGCTCCAGTCGAGTGCGACCTGTTGCGGCAACAGCAGATAGAACAGCACCATAAGGCCGATCCACAGTGCAGTTTCCAAATGCACGCCAATCAGCGTCAGCCACCGTGCCGCACCGGCATCGCGCTGCAACAGCACCTGAATGCGCTGCTGTCTCGCTTCGGCGCTCAGGCCTTCGAGTTGCACCACCGGTAACAGAAAGCTGCGGCTCATGCCAAAGCGTCGCCAGGTCAGGCTGGCCAGCAATTGCGGCTTGAGCAGCCGCGGCCATTGGCAAAGGGCTTGTTTGAGGGTGGGTGTTTCGCCAAATATGGCTTTGGACAGGATGTACAGCGGCAGGCGTTCGAAAGCCGGCTTCAGCCACCAGAAAATGAACACGGCAAGGGATGGCGACTCCCACAGCAAGCCGCTCAGCAGGGCAAAAACCGGCAAGGTGATGATCGCCCAACTGATCATCAGCAGACGTCGATGGCGCTGGCTCAACAGCACGCCCAGGTCCATGGCTTCCCAGGTCGGGCGCGGGCGGATCACCACACTGGCGTCACTCAGGCGCATGGCGGACCCGTCCGGCAAACAGCAGATAAACCGTGACCGACAGCCAGAGCAGCGCGCCCACCAGGTATTTGGTCATGGGCGTTGCTGCCGTCATCGACGACCAATAGGCCTCGATGAACGCCGCAATCAGCAGGAACAGCATCACCCCGCAAATCAGCAACACGCTCTTGCGTGCCGCCAGGCGCAAGGCTTCCGAGCGGGGCAGGCGCCCCGGCGCAATCAATGCCCAGCCCAGTTGCAGGCCGGCCGCCCCGGCGAGGGCGATGGCGGTCAATTCGAAGGCGCCGTGGCCAATCACGAAGGACCAGAACGTTTGCCCGTAGCCGATGTGCGTCAGATGTCCGGCCACCGCGCCGATCATCAAGCCGTTGAAGAGCAGGAAGAACGCGCTGCCCAGGCCAAACAGCAAACCACTGGCGAAGGTCTGAAAGGCGATGCCGATGTTATGCATGATGTAGTAGCCGAACATCACCCAGTCTTCACTGGCCGCGCGTTCCGCCGAGCGCCCGAGATGACCGGCTTCGGGGTCGTACATGTTTTGCATTTCGCTGACCTGCTCGGCCGGGATCAGGTTGTAGATCAGGTCCGGGATCAGGTACACCAGTAGCGCAATGCCGATCAGGCTGCCGAAAAACAGCAGGCTGGCGGCAAGCACGAAGCGCCATTGCTCACGGACCAGGCGGGGGAATCCGGCGAGGATGAATGCCAGTACATTGGCCCCCAGGTGGCTGCGATGGCGATACAGTTGTTGGTGTCCGCGCAGGACCTGTTGTTGCAACGAATCGATCAGGAAACTGCTGTAGCCGCGCTCCCGAGCCAGTGCCAGATGTTGGCAGAGACGACGATAGTCAGCCGGGAAATCGCCGACTCCGTCGGCCTTCCTGTCCCGTTCCAGACGTTGCAGCGTGAGGGAAAACTGCTCCCATTCGGCCATGTGCCGATGTTCGAAAAGGCTTTGCTTCATGCCGGGCCCAACAAACCGCGAGCGATGCCGTTGAGTTCAGCCACGGCTTGTGGCGCTGGAACCTGCAACGGTTGCGCCAGGATCGCGGCGAGCTCATTGACCCTCGCAGGCGAGAGTTCGGCCTGGCGTTCGGCGAATCCGAGGATGGCGCGTTGTTCGCTCAGGCTCAGGGTTATTGCCGGGCGGCGCGGTTGGGCTGGCGGTAGCTGGGGACGTGTGAGCGGCTGTTCACGGTAGATCACCAACGTGCCGGCCGCCACATCGCCGAGGCGTTTGAAGCCGGGATGCTGCAGGCAACTGATTGCCCCGAGGAAGTAGCCGAAAGGCAACAAATCGACAAACCGCAGCAGGTTGCGCAACAGCGACGCGGACCAGCCAATCGGTGTGCCATCGTCTTGAACCACGCGCACTCCCATCCATTGCTTGCCCGGTGAGCGGCCCTGGTTAAGGACCTCGAACAGCACCATGTACCACCAGCTCACGCCAAAGATCAGCAGCGAGCCCAGGCCGGCGCCGAGTTTTCCGAGTATCGCCACGACAATGAACACCACGCCGAGGATCACGCCGCGCAGTGCCAGGTCGATGGCGAACGCCAGCGCACGCACCATCAGCCCGGCGGGTCGCAGAGGCAAGTCGATGCCTTCAGGCGTTTCAACTTGATATCGCGTATCCAGTGGCGGGGACAGCGTCGCTTTCCTTGGCAGTGCTGTGGTCTCGAGCATGGGCAACCTGATGATGTGGCCTGATCGGGATTGTCTCGTTCCCCGATGCTAGCAGCCTCACTGGGGAAAACGACATAACTATGTATTGCGGTTTGAGTAACCAGGAGTGTTTGAATCACAAGATTACTGGCCGGGGCGGGACGTGAACGCCTAGACTTCGTCGATCTTCAGTTCGGGAAACGCCTGTGACCTCTATCTTCTGGTACGACTATGAAACGACGGGCATCAACCCCCGTTGCGACCGCCCCCTTCAAATGGCGGGGCTGCGTACTGACTTCGATCTCAATGAAATAGACGAGCCGGTCAATCTCTATTGCCAGCCCAGCGACGACATCCTGCCGCACCCGGCAGCCTGCGCGATCACCGGCATTACGCCTGGAAACCTGGCCACGCTGGGGTTGAGCGAAGCCGACTTCATGACCCGCGTGCACGCCCAGTTGGCTGCGCCGGGCACGTGTGGAGCCGGGTACAACACCTTGCGCTTCGACGACGAAATGACCCGCTACAGCCTGTACCGCAATTTTTTCGACCCGTACGCACGGGAGTGGCAGGGCGGCAACAGTCGCTGGGATTTGATCGATGTGGTGCGCGCAGCATATGCCTTGCGTCCCGACGGTATTGTCTGGCCAACAGACGATGAGGGGCGGGTGACACTCAAGCTTGAGCGTCTGACCGCCGCCAACGGCATCGATCACGGCAATGCCCACGAAGCGCTGTCGGATGTGCGCGCGACGATCGCTTTGGCGCGGTTGATCCGGGAAAAACAGCCGAAGCTCTATGAATGGCTGTTCAAGTTGCGCAGCAAACAAAAGGTGCTGGACCAGATTCGCCTGTTGCAACCGATGGTACACATTTCCGGGCGCTTTTCAGCGGCACGCAACTTTGTGGGGGTGGTGTTACCGCTGGCCTGGCATCCACGCAACAAGAATGCGCTGATAGTCTGCGACCTGCATCTTGACCCCCAGGGTTTGCTCGATCTGGATGCTGACACGTTGCGCCAGCGCCTCTATACCCGCCGCGATGATCTGGCCGAGGGCGAGTTGCCGGTTCCGCTCAAGCTCATTCACATCAATAAATGCCCGGTAGTGGCGCCGTTGTCGGTACTTCGTCATGAAGATCAGCAACGTCTTGGCCTGGATATGCCGTTGTATCAGCAGCGTACGGTGCGACTAAGTGACGCGCAGCAAGTCTGGCTGGATAAAGTTGCGGCAATTTATGCCCGTGAGGATTTTTCTGTCAGCCTGGACCCTGAACAACAGTTATACGATGGTTTTATCGGTGACCGTGATCGGCGTCTATGTGAACAAGTACGTTCTGCCGACCCGGCTCAATTAGCACAAGCTCAATGGCCTTTCGATGATGAACGTTTGCCTGAATTATTGTTTCGATATCGCGCACGCAACTTTCCGCAAACGCTGAATCTTGAAGAGCAAGAGCGCTGGAGACTATTTTGTCAGAAGCGCTTGTCGGACCCTGAGTGGGGCGCCCCCAATACCCTGGATAGTTTCTCCGAGGCCGCAGCCCAAATGGCTGTTACTGCGACAGCGTTTCAGCAACAGGTACTCGGCGAATGGCAGCAACATGTTCTCGGGTTACGCTCACGTTTGAATCTTTGAAATCGAAAACACCCGGAGCCTGAACTCCAGGCATAAAAAAACGCCAGCGATTGGCTGGCGTTATTTTTTGTCGCAGACGGGTCTGGCGGCTTAGCCCAGCAGGGTAGCCCAGCCTTCAACCACGTCACCGCCCCACTTGGCTTTCCACTCTTTCAGAGTCTTGTGGTTGCCACCTTTGGTTTCGATGACTTCGCCGTTGTGCGGGTTTTTGTATTGTTTAACTTTGCGAGCACGCTTGGTGCCGGTAGTTTTCACAGCGCCGCCACGTGGAGCCTTGGTTTTGGATTCCGGGTCCAGCAAAGCAATGATGTCACGCAGGGACTTGGAGTATTCGCCCATCAGGGTGCGCAGTTTGCCTTCAAATTCCAGCTCGGTTTGCAGTTTGTCGTCTTGGGACAGATTCTTCAAACGGGCTTGCAGCTCTTTGATAGCTTCTTCGGTGGCGCGATATTCGTTGATCAAGGACATGATTACTACCTTATGTGTGGCGCAGGATGGCAGGGGGACAGTGCCGCAATAATAGTCAGGGTGTTTCATCAAGTAAACATTAAAGCAGGTTTATTTAATTAAATTGTCCGCAATTCGCTGCACATTTTCGATGCAGTTAAATAGTTTGAAGCTCGGCTACAGATATTTACAAAGGAGTGCTTGTGGAAGGCTTACTGCACTGTCGTTTGACGAACGAGGTGCACGGGCAGGCCCAGCGTCGGTTGCCATCTGACAGCACGGCACGTCATCAATACTGCAGTTTTGCTGCGCAATCGCTAGAATGGCCGCCTTTGCGAAGTTCTGGAGTTTTCCCCCCATGCGCACTTTTCGGCTGGTGATTTCCTGCCCCGACCGCGTCGGCATCGTTGCTAAAGTCAGTAACTTTCTGGCGTCACATAACGGCTGGATCACTGAAGCGAGCCACCACTCGGACAATCTCAGTGGCTGGTTCTTCATGCGTCACGAGATTCGTGCCGACTCGCTGCCTTTCGGTATCGAAGCCTTGCGCGAAGCTTTTGCGCCGATTGCCGAAGAATTCTCGATGGACTGGCGTATCACCGATACCGCGCAAAAGAAACGCGTGGTACTGATGGCCAGCCGCGAATCCCACTGCCTCGCCGACCTGCTCCATCGCTGGCACAGCGATGAACTGGACTGCGAAATCGCTTGTGTGATTTCCAACCACGATGACTTGCGCAGCATGGTTGAGTGGCACGGCATTCCTTACTACCACGTGCCGGTCAACCCGCAGGACAAGGAGCCGGCTTTCGCCGAGGTTTCGCGTCTGGTGAAACATCACGATGCCGAAGTGGTGGTCCTTGCCCGTTACATGCAAATCCTGCCGCCCGAGTTGTGCAGTGAATATGCGCACAAGGTCATCAACATTCACCACAGCTTCCTGCCGTCGTTCGTCGGTGCCAAGCCGTATCACCAGGCTTCGATGCGCGGCGTGAAACTGATCGGCGCGACCTGCCACTACGTGACGGAAGAGCTGGACGCCGGCCCGATCATCGAGCAGGACGTGGTGCGTGTCAGCCACAGCGACAGCATTGAAGACATGGTGCGTTTCGGCCGTGACGTCGAGAAGATGGTACTGGCCCGCGGTCTGCGTTATCACCTGGAAGACCGGGTGTTGGTGCACGGCAATAAAACCGTCGTGTTCTGATTTACCGCACGACCCGGTTGAAATTCGAAGGGCCTGGGCGTTCAATCGCTTCAGGCCCTTCGCCGTTTCTGCATGAGGACATGACCATGGCCGATCCATTGGACAAAGCCACTTCCAAGGCGCCCGCCACCTTGGGCGAAGGTTGTTTGAGCCGTTACGACCCGGACGACCTGAGCCCGGAGGATGGAACGGAGTTTCCAGGCGCTGCCGAGTTGTGGGAGCAGTTGCAGCAAGAGCCCGACAACCCGCCTAAGCCTGCTTGAGTTTCATCAACTTCTTGAGCAGCGGCCGCCCCAGCATCAGCAAGAACACCGGCCCACCGACCAGCAGATAGAAGTAATAGGTCACTGCCCGCCAGATCAGAATCGCCGCCGCTGCGGTGGATTTCCCCACCATGGGCGCCAGCAGCGCCGCCGACGTCAGTTCCGCCGCGCCGGCCCCGCCCGGCAACAGGCTGAATTGACCTGCACTGAGCGAAAGCATCTGGATCAAAAAGCTCCAGGCCCATTGCAAGTCTGCACCGAGCCCGCGCAGCGCCAGATACAGCACGCTGTAGCGTAAAATCCAGTGCAGGCAGGTCAGGGCAAACACAGTGATCAATGTCTGCAAGGGCAGCTTCAGTGTGTCAGTAAACGCCGCCAGAAAACTCAGGAGCTTTCGCGCCCAACGCATCCGGGTGGTGGGCTGCACGTTGAGGCGGGCCAGCAACCGGCCGCTCAGGCGAATCAGCAAGCGGTGATACCGCGCCACAAGCACACAACTGATCAATCCGCCGAACATCGACACGGCACTGACAATCAACAGCCATTCCATGCGCTGGCTCAGGTGTTGAAACAGCGCATAAATCAGAATCCCGCTGAGTGCGCAGAGGAAAAACAACAAATCGCTCAACTGGTCCATGGCGAACACGGCACTGCTTCTGGCCGGACGCACACCGTTGCGTCCCAGCAGCGCCATGATAGTGAGCGGGCCGCCGCTGCCGCCAGGCGTGGCGCAATAAGCGAATTCGGCAGCCATGACCACGCCAAGGCTTTTGACGGGGCTGACCTTATGGCGCTGATCGCCCAATAAAAGGCGCAATCGCAGGGTGTTTACCACCCAGCACAGCAGGATCATGCCGAACATGACCAATAATCCGCTCAGCGGAAAAGCACTCAATCGTGACCAGGTTTCGCTTCCACCCAAAAGCCACGGGATCAGCACCGCAGCGAGCAGGCCGATCACCAGCAGGATCCCGCGACTCATGCGGCGCGCTCCCTGTTCTGGCTTTGCAGGGCCAGCCAGTTTGCCTTGGTCATGGGCGATCGTCCGTCTGCCAGCAGGCGCTTGAGGGTTTGCAGCCAGTAGGTGCGCGAGAATTCATGGCGCATGTCGACCGGGTGCAGGCCCAGGCGAATCACCGGTGCCTGGCGCCAGCGTTGTTCGCGCTGATCGCTGACGAGCTTGGACAAACCGCGACGCCAGGCACTGCGTGCGCTCCAGACCAACCCGGGCGCGTCGACCGTGGTGAAATCCGGTAGTCGATAAAGGTGTTGAGGGTCGCTGGTATAACTCAAAGGCAGTTGTCGCAAGGCTTGCCGCGTGCCTTCACTCATCAGCCAGGCCGGCGCGACAAAACCGTTCAGCGGCCAATGGTATCGATCAAACATCGCAATGCCTTCATGCAAACGGGCGAGGGCGGCCTCCCGGGACAAGCTGTAGAACTCGCCTTCGTGGGTATAGACCCGGCGCATGAACCAGTCTCGCGCAGAGTTCAGCGGCGATCCGTCATCGCAATGAAAATAGCCGTGCAGCACCAATTCATCGCCGCGTTCGAGTCGTTCGGCAAGCCGCTGGCGAAAATCCGGATGGGCGTGCAGATCGTTGTGTCTGTGGTAGTTCGGCACCACCAGCCAGGTGATGGGTACGTTACCCAGTGCGTCCACGGCTTCGACAAAGGGTTGGTAGTCGGCCCAGGTTTGTGGCGCCACATCGTGCAAGACCAGTAACAGGCTGGGCGTATTCATGGGCTCAACCATTGGCCGCGCGTGGCCATTGACTGCCGAGTACGGCGTGATAGTGACCCAGCAAACTGTTGACCACCGTGTCCCAGGCGTAATGTCGCTCGGCATGAAGTCGCGCTTGTCGGCCGAGGGCCGCACTGTTTTGGGCGAACAGTTCGCGCACCGCGTTGGCCATCGCCTGCGGATCGTTCGGTGCACATAACAGGCCGCATTGATCAGTGACAATTTCCTGAAAAGCCCCTGCCGCCACCGCCACCACCGGAATGCCGCTGGCCATGGCTTCGAGAATGACCAGGCCGAAGGTTTCCTGATCGCCTGCATGCAGCAACGCGTCAGCACTGGCCATCAGGCGCGCGACCTGCGCGGCGGGACAGAATTCATCAATGACGGTGACATTGCCTGGCACCGTGCTCGGCATCGACGAACCGACCAGCAGCAAGTGGTAACGCCTGCCCAGGCGTTTCATGCACTGGAGCAGCACCGGCAGGTTCTTTTCCTTGGAACCGCGACCGGCAAAAATCAGCAGGTGGGTGTTGTCGTCCAGTCCCAATTCGACCCGCAGGCCCGGATCGCGCTTTTCGGGATGGAAAGTCTGCAAATCGACGCCCAAGGGTTGGACAAAAACGTTTCGAACCCCAAGACCCGTGAGCTTGTCCGCCATCACCTGACTGGGCGCGAGAACCCGGTCGAAGTTGCCGTAAAGCTTGCTGACGTAGGCTTCGACATTGGTGGTCACCCAGTTGCCCATGCGGTTGCTGACCAGCAATGGCAGGTCCGAGTGATAGAAACCGATCACTGGCACATCCAGTTGCCTGCGTGCGTCCAGGGCTGCCCAGGCAGTGAGATAAGGATCGCCGACCTCGATCAGTTCGGGTTGCAGGTCGTGCAGGACATTGCGCCAGGGGGCCAGGCGCAGCGGGAATCGATAACCCTTGCCGAAAGGCAGGGCAGGAGCCGGAACGGTATAGATACCGTCCTGTTCACTGAAAACTGCGCCAGGGACCAGCAAACTGTGGCGAGTGCCGGGCCTTGTACACAGTCGATGATGTTTTGCATCCAGATAAGTGCGCACGCCACCGCTGGCAGGGGCGTAAAACATGGTGATGTCAGCGATATGCACGATGAACACTCCTCCGGTCCGTTGCTCTCCTTGGGTGGACCTTAATGAAGAATAGATGTTCGGTTGAGGTTTGGAGGGGTGGGCTGTCAGCCAGGGTTATGCGATGTGTTACAGACCGCCTTCGCTGGCGAGCCAGCTCCCACAAGGTTTTGCGTCGTACACAAAAATTGCGTCCGCTGCAGAACTCTGTGGGAGCTGGCTTGCCAGCGATGAGGCCGGTGAGAGCGATTAGATCCGGAAACTGCCTACCAACTGCTTCAACCGCGCCGCCTGCTGTTCCAGATCCGAACACGCGCGCAACGTCGACTGCAGGTTTTCCACACCTTCCTGGTTCAGCGTATTGATTTCGGTGATGTCGACGTTGATCGACTCAACCACTGCCGTCTGTTCCTCGGTGGCGGTCGCCACCGACTGGTTCATGCCGTCGATTTCGCCGATACGCTGGGTCACGCTGCTCAAGCGCTCACCCGCCAGATTGGCGATTTCGACGCTGTCCTGGCTGTGACGCTGGCTGTCGCTCATGGTGCTGACGGACTCGCGGGCACCGACTTGCAGCTCCTCGATCATGGTTTGCACTTGTTGCGCCGATTCCTGGGTGCGGTGCGCCAGATTGCGCACTTCATCGGCCACCACGGCAAACCCGCGCCCGGCTTCACCGGCCCGCGCCGCTTCGATGGCGGCATTGAGCGCCAGCAAGTTGGTCTGTTGGGAAATGCTGGTGATCACTTCGAGAATCTGCCCGATGTTCACGGTTTTGCTGTTCAGCGACTCGATGTTGGTGCTCGACGCGCTGAGCATGCTCGACAACTGATTCATCGCGGCAATGCTGCGGTCCACAACCTGCTGGCCGTCTTCGGCGAGGCTGCGGGCGTCACTGGCCTGATTCGATGCTTGCGCAGCATTGCGGGCGATCTCCTGGGCGGCGGCGCCGAGCTGGTTGATCGCGGCGGCGACACTGCTGGTGCGCGATGCCTGCTGGTCGGAGTTGAACATCGACGAGTTCGAGGCCGCCACCACACGCAACGCGACTTCGTTGACCTGGCCGGTGGCGGAAGACACCTCGCGGATCGAACCGTGGATACGCTCGACGAAACGGTTGAATGCCGTGCCGAGCGTGCCGAACTCATCGTTGTTGACGATGGTCAGGCGCTTGGTCAGGTCGCCTTCGCCGTCGGCAATGTCGGCCATGGCGCGGGTCATGACGTGCAGCGGCTGAATCAGGATGCGGATCAACATGCCCAGCAGGGCGATGATGATTGCCACCGCGATGACGGTCGCCACCACCGCTGAAGCGCGGAATTCGCTGAGCATCGAGAAGGCTTTTTCCTTGTCGATGGACAAGCCGATGTACCAGTTGACCGAGGGTAAGCCTTTGATCGGCGTGAAGCTGACGATGCGGGTCTTGCCGTCGACATCGACTTCACTGAAACCGTTGCCGATTCGCGGTGTGTCTTTCGGATACGCCTCACTCAGGGACTTCATCACCAGCGCTTTGTCCGGGTGAACCAGGATTTTGCCGTCGGCGCTGACCAGAAAGGCGTAGCCCATGCCGTCGAAGTCGCGGGCGCTGAGGGTATCGATCAGCGTTTGCAGGCTCAGGTCACCGCCGATCACGCCGATGCTTTGCCCGGATTTTTTCGAGGCCATGGCCATGGAAATGATGGTTTGACCGGTCGCCGCATCGATATAGGGCTCGGTCAGGGTCGGCGTGCTGCTGTTTTCCGCCCCCTTGTACCAAGGGCGGACCCGTGGATCGAAGCCATCGGGCATCTTCGCGTCGGGTCGGATGGTGAAATGCCCGGTGGCATCGCCCAGGTAGGACGCCATGAACGTCGAGGTCAGCGCTTTCTGTTCAAGCAGGGCGGCTACGTTGGCTTGTTCCGGGTTGATGGCGATGTTTTGCGAAAGGTTTTCGATCAGCAGAATCCGGCCGGTCAACCATGTCTGGATGTTGTTGGCGGTGACATCCCCCATCTCGTTGAGATAGTTGTCCAGGTCTTCGCGGATGGCATTACGCTGTAAATAGTCGTTGTACAGGGTGAATGAGGCGAAAGTGGCAATGACGATGAGGGCGGCGGCAAGCAGGATTTTATGGCTGAAGCGTAGATTTTTATTCATGGCTTGGGGTCCGCTAAGGTCTTATTGCCCAGCGCGTGCTTTTATAAAGGAACGCAAAAGGGGCAGGGTTGAAAGCAAGTGATATTTCCATCGCTCCTTAAGGGAAATGTCCTACCAGATTGTGTCTGTCTGCTTTGTTGCTATTTCTATCGGCCGTGAAGGATCAAAGATTAACCATGGGTGACCAAATGCATGACTCATTGCAACTCGTTATCGGCGCCGATCTTTCCGGGCAGCCGATCGCCCAGGCCATGCGCCTGGCCAACCGTCACGGTTTGATTGCGGGGGCTACCGGGACGGGCAAGACCGTCACCTTGCAACGTATGGCCGAAGCCTTCAGTGATGCCGGAGTCGCGGTATTTGCCGCCGATATCAAGGGCGATCTCTGCGGTCTGGGTGCAGCCGGTAATCCCCAGGGCAAGATTGCCGAGCGAATCGCCGGGATGCCCTGGCTGAACCACAAGCCTCAGGCTTATCCGGTGACCTTGTGGGACATTCACGGGCAGTCCGGTCATCCACTGCGCACAACCTTGAGCGAAATGGGCCCGTTATTGTTGGGTAGCCTGTTGGAGCTGACGGACAGTCAGCAATCGGCGCTATATGCCGCGTTCAAGGTCGCCGACCGCGAAGGCTTGTTGCTGCTGGACCTCAAAGACCTGAAGGCATTGCTCAATCACCTCAAGGATCATCCACAGCTGCTCGGCGATGATGCGGCGCTGATGACTACCGGTTCCAGCCAGGCCCTGCTGCGGCGTCTGGCAACGCTCGAACAACAGGGGGCGGAGGCGCTGTTCGGTGAACCGGCGCTGCAACTCGAAGACATTCTGCAGCCGACAGTCGACGGTCGTGGTCGCATTCATTTGCTCGATGCCAGTCGGCTGGTGCATGAAGCGCCGAAGGTCTACGCGACGTTTCTGTTGTGGTTGCTGGCCGAATTGTTCGAGCAATTGCCGGAGCGCGGTGATTCGGACAAACCGCTGTTGGCGTTGTTTTTTGACGAGGCGCATCTGTTGTTTGCCGGGACCCCCAAGGCGTTGCAGGATCGTCTGGAACAAGTGGTGCGGCTGATTCGTTCGAAAGGCGTGGGGGTGTATTTCGTCACCCAATCGCCGGGGGACCTGCCGGACGATGTGCTGGCGCAACTCGGCTTGCGCATCCAGCACGGTTTGCGTGCATTCACCGCCAAGGAGCAGAAATCCCTGCGGGCGGTGGCCGACGGATTCCGGCCTAACCCGGCATTTGATGCGCTGTCGGTGCTGACTGAGTTGGGGATTGGAGAGGCTTTGGTCGGCACTTTGCAGGAAAAGGGCACGCCGGAAATGGTCCAACGGGTTTTGGTGGCACCGCCACAGTCGCGGATCGGGCCGCTGAGCGAGACGGAGCGTACGCTGCTGATCGCCGGTTCGCCGTGCAAGGGCCGGTACGACAAGCCGATTGATCGTGAGTCGGCTTATGAAGTGCTGATGGGCCGCAAAGGACTGGCGCCTGAACCCGAGGCTGCACCGGACAAATCAGCCAAGCAAGAGCCAAGCTTCACCGAACAGGCCGGGGAGTTCCTCGGCACGGCGGCGGGGAAGGCGCTGAAGTCAGCGATGCAGCAGGCGGCGAATCAGATCGGCCGACAATTGGTGCGCGGTTTGATGGGCTCTTTATTGGGCGGCAACAAACGCCGCTGAAACCTGTAGGAGTGAGCCTGCTCGCGATGGCGGCGTATCAGTCAACTTATGCGTTGAATGTTACATCGCTATCGCGAGCAGGCTCGCTCCTACATGGGTTCATGATCAGGTTTTGGGCCTGGCGTGCGCCGCCAACCGCTCCAGCGCGGCCCGAAGGTTTGGATCACTGATGCCGTCGGCCGTCGCCTGAATGGTCGCCGCCGCATCATTGGACAAATCCATGGTATGACCGGCCGCGCCTTGTTGAACGGTAGGTGGCTGAACCTTGAACAGAATTCGCGTGAGGCTGGCGAATTCATCGAACATCTGCAATTGCCGCTGCAGGCGTTTTTGCTGGTAGCGCAGGCGAGTGGCCCAATGCCCATCAGTGACGATCAGCAGCAAGCTGCCTTCACGCCAGGACGCCACGTGGCAATGCTCGCGAGCGGCGGGTTGCAGTTGGCTTTCCAGCAGGCGTTGCAGATGACCCAGGCGTTGAGCGTGGCCGAGAATGGCTTTGAGCGGCTTGGCTTCGCGAAGGAGAACGGCGGGTGCTCTGGCCGTAAGAGGGCGAAATGCCATGATCAGACACCTGAAGTAACAGAGCCGCCATGGTAGCAGAAAGCGCCGAATGCACTCGCCCATTGCTTTTGTGGATGCTTTACTCATTAAATCAACGACTAACTTCTTCCCTGAATGGGTTGAAGTTGAGCAAAACGCCCTTATTTTAAGTGAGCCCCGTCAAAGCGCAGTGCCAGCATCGTGGAACATCGCCACTTTCCTCACCACCGTTTCCGGGTAGAATGCTCGTTCGCATGCGGCCATGAGGGCTGCACGGGCGACTCACGGGGCCGCCCTCCATCCCTTTAGTGTGGAAGATCCTGCCGATATGTTTGCGCCTTTGTTAAAGAAACTTTTTGGAAGCAAGAACGAGCGTGAAGTCAAACGCATGCTCAAGACGGTGCAACTCGTCAATGCCTTCGAAGAGCAAATGGTGGCCCTTTCGGACGATCAATTGCGTGCCAAGACAGACGAGTTCAAGGCCCGCATCGCCAAAGGGGAAACCCTCGATAAATTGCTGCCAGAAGCCTTTGCGGTCGCCCGCGAAGCCGGTAAGCGTGTCATGGGCATGCGTCACTTCGACGTCCAGCTGATCGGCGGCATGACCTTGCATGAAGGCAAGATCGCCGAAATGCGTACCGGTGAAGGCAAGACCCTGGTGGCAACACTGGGCGTTTACCTCAATGCATTGTCCGGCAAGGGCGTGCACGTTGTGACGGTGAACGACTACCTGGCCCGTCGAGACGCCAACTGGATGCGCCCGCTGTATGAATTCCTCGGCCTGACGGTCGGCGTTGTCACGCCGTTCCAGCCGCCGGAAGAGAAGCGCGCCGCCTACGCTGCCGACATCACCTACGGTACCAACAACGAATTCGGTTTCGATTACCTGCGCGACAACATGGCGTTCAGCATGGAAGAAAAATTCCAGCGCGAACTCAATTTTGCCGTGATCGACGAAGTCGACTCCATTCTCATCGACGAAGCCCGTACCCCGCTGATCATCTCCGGTCAGGCCGAGGACAGCTCCAAGCTGTACATCGAGATCAACAAACTGATCCCGCAGCTGGAATTGCACGTTGAAGAAGTCGAAGGCGAAGTCACCAAGCCCGGCCACTACACCGTCGATGAGAAGACCCGCCAGGTCGAGCTCAACGAAGCCGGTCACCAATTCGTCGAAGAAACGCTGACCCGCATCGGCCTGCTGGCTGAAGGCGAGAGCCTGTACTCGGCGCACAACCTGAGCCTGCTGACTCACGTTTACGCCGGTCTGCGTGCGCACAAACTGTTCCACCGCAACATCGAGTACATCGTGCAGGACGGTCAGGTGGTTCTGGTCGACGAACACACCGGCCGCACCATGCCGGGCCGTCGTTTGTCCGAAGGCCTGCACCAGGCCATCGAAGCCAAGGAAAACCTGAACATCCAGGCCGAAAGCCAGACACTGGCGTCGACCACGTTCCAGAACTACTTCCGTCTGTACAACAAACTGTCCGGGATGACCGGTACGGCCGACACCGAAGCGTTCGAGTTCCACCAGATCTATGGCCTGCAGGTCATGGTCATCCCGCCGAACAAGCCGCTGGCCCGTAAAGACTACAACGACCTGGTGTTCCTGACCGCGGACGAGAAATACGCCGCGATCGTTGCCGACATCAAGGAAAGCATGGCCGCCGGTCGTCCAGTACTGGTCGGCACCGCAACCATCGAAACGTCCGAGCACATGTCCAGCCTGCTCGTGAAGGAAGGCATCGAACACAAGGTCCTCAACGCCAAGTTCCACGAAAAAGAAGCCGAGATCATTGCCCAGGCCGGTCGTCCGGGCGCATTGACCATCGCCACCAACATGGCCGGTCGTGGTACCGACATCCTGTTGGGCGGCAACTGGGAAGTGGAAGTGGCCTCGCTGGAAAACCCGACGCCTGAGCAGATTGCCCAGATCAAGGCCGACTGGCAGAAGCGTCACCAGCAAGTGCTCGAGTCGGGTGGCTTGCAGGTGATCGCCTCCGAACGTCACGAATCGCGCCGTATCGACAACCAGCTGCGTGGTCGTGCCGGTCGTCAGGGCGACGCCGGTTCCAGCCGTTTCTATCTGTCGCTGGAAGACAGCCTGATGCGCATCTTTGCCTCTGACCGGGTGAAGAACTTCATGAAAGCCCTGGGCATGCAGCCTGGCGAAGCGATTGAGCATCGCATGGTGACCAACGCCATCGAAAAGGCTCAGCGCAAGGTTGAAGGTCGTAACTTCGACATTCGCAAGCAACTGCTTGAGTTCGACGACGTCAACAACGAACAGCGTAAAGTGATCTATCACATGCGTAACACGTTGCTGGCTGCCAACAACATCGGTGAAACCATTGCCGACTTCCGTCAGGACGTCCTCAACGCCACCGTCAGCGCCCACATTCCACCGCAATCGCTGCCTGAGCAGTGGGACGTGGCAGGCCTGGAATCGGCCTTGGAAAGCGATTTCGGCGTGAAACTGCCGATCCAGCAGTGGCTCGACGAAGACGATCACCTGTACGAAGAAACCCTGCGCGAAAAACTCATGCAGGAACTGATCGCCGCCTACAACGAGAAAGAAGACCAGGCGGGCGCCGAAGCGCTGCGCAGCTTCGAGAAACAAATCGTTCTGCGCGTGCTGGACGACCTGTGGAAAGACCACCTGTCGACCATGGACCACCTGCGTCATGGTATCCACCTGCGTGGCTATGCCCAGAAGAACCCGAAGCAGGAGTACAAGCGCGAGTCGTTCACGCTGTTCTCCGAGCTGCTGGATTCGATCAAACGCGACTCGATCCGCGTGCTGTCGCACGTTCAGGTTCGCCGCGAAGATCCGATCGAAGAAGAGCAGCGCCTGCGTCAGGAAGCCGAGGCACTGGCCGCCCGCATGCAGTTCCTGCATGAAGAAGCCCCAGGTCTGGAGCAACCGGAGCAACTGGGTGAAGAGGTCGATGTGGCTCTCGCCACCGCACCGGTTCGCAACGAGCAGAAGCTGGGCCGCAACGAGCTGTGCTACTGCGGTTCGGGCAAGAAGTTCAAGCATTGCCACGGGCAGATCCAGTAAAACCCGTTTCAATCGCTGAAATACCCGCGCCGCGACCGGCTTCTGCCGTCGCGGCGTTTTACCATTTCGAACCACCGTTTTTCCTGAAACGGTGCTGACATCATTTATAAAGGAGCGCATTCATGGCTGTTGGTCTTGGTCCTTTGCCAACGTTGCACCCGGTTGCCGGTTTTGAACTCGGTATCGCCTCGGCCGGTATCAAGCGCCCGGGGCGCAAGGATGTCGTCGTCATGCGCTGTGCCGAAGGCTCGACGGTGGCAGGCGTGTTCACCCTGAACGCTTTTTGCGCAGCGCCGGTGATCCTCGCCAAGCAACGCGTGCAAGGCCCGGTGCGTTACCTGCTGACCAACACCGGCAATGCCAACGCCGGTACCGGCGAGCCAGGCCTGGCCGCCGCCGAGCGCACTTGCGCCAAACTGGCCGAGCTGACCGGCGTCGATGCCAGCCAGGTGCTGCCTTACTCCACCGGTGTGATTGGCGAGCCCTTGCCGGTCGAGAAAATCGAAGGTGCACTGCAAGCGGCCCTCGACGATCTGTCGGTCAACAATTGGGAAGCTGCCGCCACCGGCATCATGACCACCGACACGTTGCCAAAAGGCGCCAGCCGTCAGTTCCAGCACGACGGCGTGACCATCACCGTGACCGGCATCAGCAAAGGTGCGGGCATGATTCGACCAAACATGGCGACCATGCTCGGCTACATCGCCACCGACGCCAAAGTCTCCCGCGACGTGCTGCAAAACCTGATGCTGGACGGCGCCAACAAGTCGTTCAACCGCATTACCATCGACGGCGACACCTCGACCAACGATTGCTGCATGCTGATTGCCACCGGTCAGGCTGCGCTGCCGGAGATCACCCGTGCCGAAGGCGAGCTGTTCGCCAAGTTAAAGCAAGCGGTGTTCGAAGTGTGCATGGACGTGGCGCAGGCCATCGTGCGTGACGGCGAAGGTGCGACCAAGTTCGTCACCGTTGAAGTCAACGGCGGCGGTAATCATCAGGAGTGCCTGGACGTCGGTTACACCGTGGCCCACTCGCCGCTGATCAAGACCGCGCTGTTCGCTTCCGACCCGAACTGGGGCCGCATCCTGGCTGCCGTCGGCCGCGCCGGCGTACCGAATCTGGACGTGAGCAAGATCGACGTGTTCCTCGGTGACGTTTGCATCGCCAGCCGTGGCGCGCGCGCCGCGACCTACACTGAAGCCCAGGGCGCGGCAGTGATGCAGCAGGAAGAAATCACCATCCGTATCGAATTGGGCCGCGGCGATTGCAGCGAAACCATCTGGACCACCGACCTGTCCCACGAGTACGTGAAGATCAACGCCGAGTATCGTACTTAAGAGCGGGTCGCCCCTAATCGCGGGCAAGCCCGCGATTAGGGGCGACCAGATGCTAGAGATTTGGCCTGTCCCCTTCATCAAAGGTCCCGAACATGAGCCTTCACCTGATCATCGGCGACAAACTGCTTTCCTCCTGGTCCCTGCGCGGCGCCCTGGCGCTTGATCTGACCGGCGCTTCCTACACCGAAGAACTGATCAAACTGAACCAGCCCGACACCCGCGAGCGTGTGCTCAAGCATTCGCCGACCGGCAAAGTCCCGCTGCTGAAAACCGAGCACGGCACCATCGCCGACTCCCTGGCGATTGCTGAATACCTGGCCGAACAATTCCCTGAAGCCAAGCTGTGGCCAACAGACACCGCGGCCCGTGCCCAGGCGCGTTCGGCGTGTGCGCAAATGCACAGCGGCTTCTTCGCCATGCGTGGCAACATGCCGTTCAACCTCAGTCATGACGCGCCGCTGTCGCCGCTCCCGGCGGACGTGCAGGCGGATATCGAGCGCATGGCGGCGTTGTGGGCCGAGTGCCGTGCTGCCGCGACCGAAACCGGTCCTTACCTGTTTGGTCGCATTACCTTGGCCGATGCGTTCTTTGCGCCGATCGCCGTACGACTGCGCACCTATCGGGTGAAACTGTCCGCGGTGGACGAAGCCTATGTTGAAACCCTCTACCAATGGCCAGCATTCAAGGCCTGGCAGAAGGCCGGACTGGAGGAAATCGAGCGGTGAAACGAGTTCATGTAGCCGCTGCCGTTATCCGTGATAACAGCGGCAAGATCCTGATTGCCCGCCGTGCCGATACCCAGCACCAGGGCGGATTGTGGGAGTTTCCCGGTGGCAAGGTCGAGGCCGACGAATCGGTGGAAACCGCGCTGGCCCGCGAACTTCATGAGGAACTGGGCATTGTCGTCAGTGCAGCGCGCCCGTTGATCAAGGTTCGCCACGATTATCCGGACAAGCAGGTATTGCTCGACGTCTGGGAGGTTTCGGCGTTCAGCGGTGAGCCACACGGTGCTGAGGGTCAGCCATTGGCCTGGGTCAGCGCCCGTGAGTTGTCGAACTACGAGTTTCCCGAAGCCAACCGGCCGATCGTCGCGGCTGCCCGGTTGCCCGAGCGGTACCTGATCACCCCGGAAGATCTGGAAACCCCGGCCTTGCTGCGCGGAATTCAGAAAGCCATTGCCGGCGGCATCAAGCTGATCCAGTTGCGCGCACCGAACGGTTACGATCCGAAGTATCGCGACCTGGCCGTTGATGCGGTAGGGCTGTGTGCCGGCAAGGCGCAGTTGATGATCAAGGGGCCGTTCGAGTGGCTGGGCGATTTTCCTGCCGCCGGTTGGCACATCACGTCTGCGCAGCTGCGCAAGTATGCGGCTGCCGGCCGGCCATTGCCGGCTTCGCGCTGGCTGGCCGCGTCCTGCCATAACGCCGAAGAACTGGCGTTGGCCGAAGCAATGGGCGTGGACTTCGTGACCTTGTCGCCGGTGCAGCCGACGCTGACGCATCCGGGGGCTGAGCCGCTGGGGTGGGAGCAGGCTTCGACCTTGATCGAAGGCTTCAGCAAACCGGTGTTTTTGCTCGGTGGTGTCGGGCCTGCGCAGGTTCAGCAAGCCTGGGCGGCGGGTGCGCAGGGTGTTGCTGGGATTCGGGCTTTCTGGCCTGATTCTTCGGTGTAGTTGGTGGACCCTTCGCGGGCAAGCCTCGCTGCTACAGGTTCACGCGAAATCCTGTAGGAGCAAGGCTTGCCCGCGATGGCGGCCGGCAGGCGCCGCTTAATCCCCAGGCTTCGCCGCCGGTTGCCAAAGAATCTCCGCAACGCCTTGCCTCTTGGCAATCAACCTGGCCACCACAAACAGCAAATCCGACAACCGATTGATGTACGCCAGGCCAACCCCGGCCAACGGCTCAATCGCATTCAACTGCTGACAACGCCGCTCGGCACTGCGTGCCAGGCTGCGGCAGACGTGGGCTTGGGCAATTAACGCCGAACCACCCGGCAGAATGAAGTTCTCCAGCGGTCCCAATTCTTCATTCCATACATCGATCGCCGCTTCAAGGCGTTCGATTTCCGCCACGTTCAATGCCTGGTATGCCGGCATCGCCAACTCGCCGCCAAGGTCGAACAGCCGATGCTGGCAGGGCGCCAACACCTCGATCACTTCGCTCAGCCGCGGATACTCTTCACATTCCGCTGCAAGCCCGGCCAGCAATACGCCGACCTGACTGTTCAACGTGTCGACCTCGCCAATGGCCTCGATCCGTGGATGGTCCTTGGGTACGCGGCGTCCATCGCCCAGGCCGGTTTCGCCTTTGTCGCCGGTGCGGGTGTAAATCTTCGACAAGCGAAAGCCCATGGTTACCTCGTAAGCTGGTTGAATTCCTGGGAGACGAGCGGGGTGCCCGCCAGTGGCAAGCGCAAGGTGAAGCAGGTGCCTTGGCCGAGGGTCGATTGCACTTCCATCTGCCCTTTATGGTTATTGGTGATGATGAAGTACGAAACCGACAACCCGAGACCGGTGCCCTGGCCGATTTCCTTGGTGGTGAAAAACGGTTCGAAGGTCCGTTTGCGCACGCTTTCGCTCATGCCGATGCCATTGTCCTCGACCTGAATCTCCGCCCAGGGCGGATTGAGCCGGGTGCGGAGAATGATCCGCCCCGGCTCGCTATCGTCTTCACGCTGGTGAATGGCCTGGGCGGCGTTTTTCAACAGGTTGAGCAACACTTGCTCCAGTTCGTTGGCGGTACCGGGTACCGGGCCGAGCGCGGGGTCGAACTGGCGGATGATGGCCTGGCCCTTGAAGTCGAAACCGATGGCCAGGTCGAAGTCGTTACCGGCGATTTCCACCGCCTGATCGATCAGTGCCGGCAGATCGCATGGGGCCATTTGCCGGGTACTGCGGCGGCTGAAACTGAGCATGTGGGTGACAATTTTCGCCGCGCGGGCGCCGGCCTGTTGAATGCCGTCGAGTAGCTGCGGCACTTCCCTGGCTTGCAGGTATTGATTGACCGTCGACAGCTCAACGCCTATGTGTTCGGCCTGCTCCAGGTTTTTTGGCAGTTCGGGGGACAGGCGGCGGCGAATGTTCTGCACGTTGTGCAGGATCGCACCAAGCGGATTATTGATCTCATGGGCCATGCCGGCGGCGAGGCCACCGACGGAGAGCATTTTTTCCGACTGCACCATCATTTCTTCCAGGGACAGGCGTTGGGTGATGTCGTCGATTCGTATCACCACGCCACGCCCGGCACCGCCCATCAGCGGGTAGAAAGTCAGGGCGTAATGGCGCGGCTCATCGTCTTTGATCCAGGTCACGCGTTCGATTTTGGCTACGGTATGTTGCTCGACCGTTTGCTTGAGTTGCGGCAAAAACGGCTTGAGCGGCTCGAAGGCGAGGAAGATCGGCTGGTTCAAGGCTTCATCCAGGCGAGTGCCGGACAGGGCACTGGCTTCCTGATTCCACTGCGTCACGTAAAGCTGTTCGTCGAGCGCGATCAGCGCCGATGGCATGGAGTCGATGATGCTGTTGAGGTAGTTCTGGAAGCCGGTGAGTTTCTTCTCGATCTTGCTCCGCACCTGGACTTCGAGCTCCAGTTTGCGATTGGTGTGGCGGGTTTCCTCGGCCAGGCCCTGAGCCTGGTCATAGGCCGCCTGCGAGTCGTCCCGTGCGCGTTTGAGCTGCTGCTCCCGCGCTTCAATGCGTGACAGCATGGTATTGAACGCTTCGGCGAGGCTGCCGATTTCATCGTGGTTGCCCCGTGAGGCACGCAGGGCGTAGTTCTCTTCCCGGGTCACCTGGCGGGAAAGCTCTTCGAGTTGATGGATCGGCCGGGTAATCAGGCGTTTGATCTGCCTCGCGATGACCAGCCAAAGCAGGACACTGAAAATCAGGATCCCGAGGCTGGCAGTCAGGGTCCCGGTATAAAACGCCATCGGCAGTTCGCTGCTGGCCACCAACAGCAAGTGGCCCGGCGCGGCACCTGGGCGGGGCAGGGTGATGACTTGATTGCTGCGAAATTCGGTGGCCTGCCAGGATTCGATATGCCCGTATTTTTTTGGCAGACTCAGGTGATCGCCATGCTGCAACTGTGCCAGGCGTTCACCCTTGCCGTCATATAGTGCAGCGGCGCGCAAGGGTGAGTAGCTGTTGAGTTCGTCGAGCAGGCGTTGAGCGCTTTGCGGCGAAGTCAGTGCTTCGGAAATCAGGCTCGGATTGGACACCAGGCGTCCGATGGTCTGCAACGCCTGGGGCGCCATGCTTTCCTGGGAAATGTAATACGCGGCGCTGATAAAAGTCAGGTTGGCGACCAGTAAAACAGTGGTCAACAGCACCAACAGGGCGGCCAGTAGTTTCTGGCCGACCGGCAGGTTTTCAAGGCGCTGGCGCAATGGCATCAGGTTTATCGCTGCAAAGGAACAAGTGGCCAGCGTAGCCGCTGCTCAGTCGCTGGGCAATCCAAGGCTGTGCAGTCGGGTAATCAGGCGCTGTTGCAGTTGATTGAGGTGTGGCAGATTCAATTGATGTCGAGCCGCGATTTTGCAGGCATGGCCCAGCAGGTAGCTGATTTCGGTCCGGCGCTGGTGGCTGACATCCTGGTACATCGACGAGTAATTGGCCGCCGTGGCATGAATCACCCGCTCGACTTCCTGTTGCAGGTTTTCCGCTGCTGCCGGTTGACCGCAGCGCTCAAGCAGTTCGGTGAGTTCACCGCAGAGGGTGGCGACTTCACAACGGTGCTCCTGCAAACCACCATTACGGCAATCGTGCAGCACAGTCAGTGGATTGATGGCGCAATTGAGTGCCAGTTTTCGCCACAACCTGGTGAGTATCTCGGTACTCCATTCATGGGGAATACCGGCGCTGTTCAATTCTTCAAGCCAGGTTGGTGCGGCGGGATGACCGGCATCCCCCAGCCAGGTAAACCCGTGTCCGGCGAACACCACGCGCCAGTCGCCATCGCGAAAAGCGCCTTCGGTGCTGGAGGCATAAATGCAGCGAGCCTGCGGCACTTGTGCGGCTACGGCGTCCTGGCTGCCGAGGCCGTTCTGCAACAGAATCAGTTCGGCGCCGGGAGCCAGGCGTGGCACCAGTTGCGCTACGGCGTGCTCGGCGTCGTAGGCCTTGCAGGCCACCAGCAATCGATCGATCGGCTCTTTACTATCGGGTGTTTCGGCAGGTACCGGGTAGTGCTGCGCTGCGCCATGCTCGACCAGCGTCAGTCCACCCGCCACTTCATAGGCTTGCAGACGCCGGGCGTCGCGCAGGATCAGCCGCACCGGCAACCCGGCCCGTGCCAGGCGAGTGGCCCATAAAGTACCGAGACTGCCAGCGCCGAGTACATGCCAGGTAGTGGACATCAGCTTTTTGCTCTGTTTGACGCGCGCATGGACGGCTCGCAGTGAATGATCGGAAAGACCCGTTATAATCAGCGCGGATTTTTACCGCAAGCCAGGTGTGCTCCTTCTTGATCGAGCGCCCCCTATTTAATGGAGAGATTACATGCCGTCGTTCGACGTGGTATCCGAACTGGACAAACACGAAGTCACCAACGCGGTCGAGAACGCCGTCAAGGAACTCGATCGTCGCTACGACCTGAAAGGCAAGGGCAGCTTCGAGTTCAAGGAAAAGGACCTGACCGTCAATCTGACCGCTGAAGCCGATTTCCAGCTCGAAGCGATGATTGAGATCCTCAAGCTGGCGCTGGTCAAGCGCAAAATCGACGTGCAGTGCCTTGAGGTCAAGGATGCATTTGCTTCGGGCAAGTTGATGAAGCAGGAAGCCGTCCTCAAGGAAGGCATCGACAAAGAGCTGGCGAAGAAAATCGTCGCTCACGTCAAAGACGCCAAGTTGAAAGTGCAGGCCGCCATTCAGGGCGAGCAAGTGCGCATCACCGGCAAGAAGCGTGACGATCTGCAGGAAGCCATCGCCGTACTGCGCGCCAAGGAATTCGGCATGCCGCTGCAGTTCAACAACTTCCGCGACTGATCCGCACGCGGGAACCTCTCGGCGTTTTCGGCGTCCGAGGCCCAAGCAACGGCAGAAACGATTGATCCACACCGGGTCGGTCTTTCTGCCGCTATTTTTTCGCGTGCCGGATAGCCGCAAATCAGGAGAACGTAGATGGACTTGAATGCTGAAGTGGATAACCTGGTCAAGGCATCCCAAGCCTGGATTCCGATGATCATGGAATACGGCAGTCGCGTGCTGTTGGCGGTAATCACACTGGCCATCGGTTGGTGGCTGATCAACAAGGTGACGCAGAAGCTCGGAAGCCTGATTGCATTGCGCAATGCCGATCTGGCGCTGCAAGGCTTCATCAGCAGCCTGGCCAACATCATTCTGAAAATTCTGCTGATCGTCAGCGTGGCGTCGATGATCGGTGTGGAAACCACCTCGTTCGTGGCTGCCATCGGTGCGGCGGGCCTGGCCATCGGTCTGGCCTTGCAGGGTAGCCTGGCGAACTTCGCGGGTGGCGTGTTGATTCTGTTGTTCCGTCCATTCCGTATTGGCGACTGGATCGAAGCACAAGGTGTGGCCGGTACGGTTGATAGCATCCAGATTTTCCACACGGTGCTGCGCACGGGTGATAACAAAACCATCATCGTGCCAAACGGTAACCTGTCGAACGGCATCATCACCAATACCAACCGCCAGCCAACCCGCAAAGTGGTGTTTGATGTGGGGGTTGATTACGAGGCGGACCTGCAGAAAGCCCGTGAAGTGTTACTGGATCTGGCAAAAGACCCGCGCGTATTGACTGATCCGAAGCCTGAGGCCGTTATTTCGACACTGGGTGACAGTGCGATCACTGTTTCCCTGCGTGTATGGGTTAAAACTGCGGATTACTGGGATGTGATGTTCATGTTCAACGAACAATCCCGTGATCGTTTGAAAAAGGCCGGTATCGACATTCCGTTTCCACAGCGGGTTGTTCGTGTGGTTCAGGAAGCAGCAGTACAGTAAGCCTGGTTTCATTAGTTGTTACATGAGCCCGAGGGATTAATAGTCTCTCGGGCTTTTTTGTGACTTTTGATCGGTTCATTGAAAAAAGTACTAATGTTATTCGCGGAAGTTGTTTGCTGGCGTGATCAGTGTATGGCAGGCATAAAAAAACGCCCACCTGAAAAGGTGAGCGTTTTTTGATCTACAGTACTTCCGGTTTTACACCCTGATTACAGGATGCTCAGCGGGTACTCGATGATCAGACGGGTGTCGTAGACGTCAGGCGAGTAACCGCTGTACGCGCCGTTCGAACGGTAGTTGGCGAAACGTGCACGGAAGGACAGGTCTTTAGCTGGACCTTCCTGAACGACGTACTTGGACTCGATGTTCCACTCGTTTTCCTTACCTTCACCCAGACCGTTGGTCTTGATGTTGTCACCCATCACGTAACGGGTCATGAAGCTCAGACCTGGGACGCCATAGGAAGCCATGTTCAGATCATAGCGAGCTTGGTAGGATTTCTCCTCGCGGCCCACGAAGTCAGAGATCTGGATGGAGTTGGATACGAAGATGGTGCTGTTACCGTCAACGCCGTAGTAGTAAGCGTTGTCGCCGCTGGACTGCTGATAGGCCAGGGTGAATTTGTGAGCGCCGAGGCTATAGGCAGCAGCCAGGGACCACAGGTTGTTGTCCACACCCAAGGTGCCGTCGCCGATGGCGTCGACCAGGTCACCGCGCTTGTCACCTTTGGTCTTGTAACCGTTAAGGTCGAAGTTCAGGGACTGATCGTCAGTGATTGGCAAGGTGTAGTTCAGGTTGACGTAGTACTTCTTGAAGTACTCATCGGCATCCGATGCAGCCACGGCACCGGTGAAGTTGTCGGTGAAGGCGTAGCTGGCACCGAAGATGTTGATGCCGTCGCTCAGGCCTTTGCCGTGGTTTCCGTCTTCGTCAGTCAGGCCGCCGATGCTGTCACGGGCCATACCGGTTTGTTTGCTCAGAGCGGTGAAGCGACCGGCGCTCAGTTCCAGACCTTTGATTTCCTTGGAAGTCAGCAAGGTACCGGTGGCAACTTCTGGCAGCAGACGGCTGTCGTCGGTAGCGAACACTGGGCTGGCTACGAATTGCTGGCCGTACTTCAGAACTGTGTCGGAGAGACGCAGTTTGACTGCACCGCCAACCTTGCCCTGGGATTTTTCCGGGTTGCCATCGCTGTCGTTGGCGAACAGGCCGTTGCCACGCTTGCCCGAACCACCGTCCAGTTTGACCGAGCCCATTGCCATGGCGTCCAGACCGAAACCAACAGTGCCTTGAGTGAAGCCCGACTCGTAAGTGAGCAACTGGCTCAGACCGGAGTCCTGACGATAGCCGGCGGTGCCGCTGGATGGGTTGCTGACACCGTTTTTATAGTCGCGGTTCATGTATTCGAAACGGGTTTTCAGTTTCAGGCTCTGGTCACCGAAGAAACCCTTGGATTCTTCCTGGGAAGACGCCACTGCGAACTGCGAGGTACCAGCTGCAACAGCCAGTGCGATCATGCTCCACTTCATCACGCGCATCGTGATTTGCTCCTTTGGTTTTTAGAAGAGTACTGCCGCTCCACCTGTTTTATTATCTGGGCGGCTCTTTCTTTTTGTGTCGGCGCAAACTTATATCACGCCGACAATGTTGGCGATACTTGCGCATCTAACCTTTCAGCTTCTTTACGACCCTGTCGCTAACAGCTTGCTAGATGTCGCAAATTTACAGCCCCGATGCAACCGGAGACACAACTTTAACGCTGTTTTGTTGGGGTTGAGCATCGGTAAAAAGAGTCCCTGGTGAAACGTTTGAATCTCCATCGGGCTACCCTGCCGCTGTTTTATTTAGTCTCAAGGTTCCCGCTTCCAGCTGAGCCTTATAGACGATGTGGGTGTGAATGCAACAAGCGTGCACAAATCAGAATTCCATGGATATTTTTTTCTGCATTGCTGGCCGATGCCGTAAAACCTCATGAATCCGGGGGTCTCATCCTGCTGTAGGTGAGGCTTGACGCCATCCATCGCATGGTGTTGACCATACTGTTACCGCCGCGTGACAACCAAAAATGTTACCGGTTCACCCCGCCGTTGAGTAATTGGCGGATATGCGAAGTAGTCAGCGTAGACACACTGTGCGGTTTTGGTGCAAAAATTTTTATTTGCTGTACTGAATCCATACAGCATCGCGGCCTGTCACCCAGCAGCTGATGAGGCTTTTCGGTCATTTCAGCGCATTTTGCGGGGCTGCCGGTTCGGTACTGGTGCGTTTCGCCAGCAAGTGTTTCATCTCGGAGCGTAGGAGCGTCCATATCAGGATCTCGAGAGTTTGCATCAGGGTTCGTCGTGAAGCCTGCGACGTTCGCAGGTATGCTGCCGTCCAGTCGCTTGGTGCAACATCTCTCGGGATGGGCGCTAAGCTGAAATTGATGACCTGACGGGAGTGCGCGCTGTGTTCGCTTTAGATCCAATACTTCAACAGGACACGCTACCGATCGGTGATTTCCCGCTTTGCCGGCTGCTGCTGTCCAACGATTCGAACTATCCCTGGTTCATCCTGGTGCCTCGCCGTGACGATATCAGCGAGATATTTCAGTTGGATGTCGCCGATCAGCAGCAGTTGTGGCAGGAAACGACCGCGCTGGCCGAGTTGCTCAAGGATTCATTCGACGCCGATAAACTCAACGTCGCGGCGTTGGGCAATGTCGTCAGTCAGTTGCATATGCATGTGATCGTGCGCAAGCGGGATGACGCCGCCTGGCCCGCGCCGATCTGGGGTAAACACCCGGCCAGGCCTTACAATGCAGAGCAGGTCGAGGCCATTCGTGAGCGACTGCGTCTGGTGCTGACCGACGATTTCACCTTCGTGGAGGGTTGAATCATGAGCCTGGAAAATCGCGTTACCGATCTGGAGAGTCAATTGGCGTTTCAGGATGACACCATCCAGTCGTTGAACGACGTGCTGGCAGCGCAGCAGCGCGCAGTCGAGCGCCTGCAGTTGCAGATGGCCGCATTGCTCAAGCGCCAGGAAGAAATGGCCGGTCAGTTCGAGTCTTTCGAGGAAGAGGCGCCGCCGCCGCATTACTGAATGGCAGGCAATAAAAAACCGCGAGCAGCCAGGCTGTTCGCGGTTTTTTTACGCCTTGTATCAGCGGCGAGGCAGAGCGGCGATCACATCTTCGGCTTGCAGGCCCTTGTCACGATTCATGACAGAGAACTCCACGCGCTGGCCTTCGACCAGGACGCGATGGCCTTCACCGCGAATGGCCCGGAAGTGCACGAAAATATCGTCACCGGAGTCGCGGGAGATAAAGCCGAAGCCTTTGGAGGTGTTGAACCACTTGACGGTTCCGGTATCGCGGTTGCTCATGTCGTAGCTTGGCGAAGCGGCAGCCGGTGACGATTTGTAGAAGCTGATGGCCAGGTGCAGAAAAACCGCAACCAGAGCGGCGACCAGGCTGAACAGAACGGCAGGTTGACCGGCGATGACAGGCATCGGCGCGATCAGCGTCAGGGTTTGCAGAACGACAGCCAGTACCAGCAGGGCGCTGACCAGGTTTTGCAGTTGATGACGCGGGCCTTTGTTCCAGTAGGGGATGACAGGTGCGAGGGTGAGGTTAAGCAGGCCGAAAAAGGCCAGGTACAGAGCATCGGGTTGTTGCAGGTAAGGTACGGCTTCGGATCGCAGGCTAGGGATGAAGGACAGCAGCAAGGCCGCTGCACCTATTAGCAGGTGGACGATTTTCAACATTTTGATTGACTCACGTTAAGACGGCTCACAAGGAAGAGCTGACGAGGCACGGTTCGCTTCAGAACAATAGGAGGCGTTGGACACGTACCCGATATCAGCCTATGCGCGGCACCCGGAAAAATAGGCACCCACGACACGATGTCTATTTAACAGCAAAGCCGCAGGCTACTCAAATCAGGGCGTCCAGCGGTGTGTCGGGGACGATTTGTCGCGGGACCCCGGGCAATCCAGGGCTGCGATGCGACGACAGGCTTGCTAGAGTGGTCCTGCACCTGTTGGATGAAGTTCATCACCTTTAGGGGAAAAACATGGCAATCGATATCGGTATCAGTGAAGAGGATCGCAAGTCCATCGTCGAGGGGCTCTCGCGCCTGTTGTCGGACACCTACGTACTTTATTTGAAAACCCATAACTTCCACTGGAACGTCACCGGGCCGATGTTCCGGACCCTGCACCTGATGTTCGAGGAGCAATACAATGAATTGGCCCTGGCGGTCGATTCGATTGCCGAGCGGATCCGTGCACTCGGATTTCCGGCACCCGGTGCCTACGCCGTTTATGCGCGGCTGTCTTCCATCAAAGAGGAGGAGGGCGTGCCTGCTGCCGAAGACATGATCAGGCAGTTGGTCGAAGGCCAGGAAGCTGTAACACGCACCGCTCGCGGCATCTTCCCGTTGCTGGACAAGGTCAGCGACGAGCCGACAGCCGATCTTCTGACCCAGCGTATGCAGGTTCACGAGAAAACCGCGTGGATGTTGCGCGCACTGCTGGACCAGTAACATCCGGGCGCGCGAACGGCACGGGGTGAGTGCTGTTCGCGCGTTTGTCTCCCTCGAAAGTGCGTGATGCTTGAATGAGTCTTCGCTACCAATTGTAGGAAAAGCTCCGGAGTAGGACGCGCTCCATGATCTCCCCTCAACTGTTGGCTTCTCCTACGCGGATGGGCAAAAAGTCATCTGGATATAACGTTGTCCTCGCGGTTTTATAAGCACACAGATTGCGCTTATGGAAACCAGATATGGCAAAGGAGTGTCAGCGTTATGGTTTATGGAGAGAGGCGAAACGAAGGGTGGAGCGGTCCGGTTAAAGACTCAAGGATTGATCCGTTTGTCAGTGAATTCGATATGGGGCTGGTTCAGCCGTTGTCCCGATCGGTGCGTTTGAATGGTTTTGCCACGTGTATGCGGCTGGAGCAGGTTTACTGGGATATCTTGGCCCAGATGGCCAAAGCCAACTGCTGTTCGGTCAGTGCACTGTTGTCCCACCTTGATCGCGAGGTGCACTTGCGTCATGGCGGGGTGAAGAACTTCAGCGGGTTGGTGCGGGTGGTCTGTGTCGTGCACAGTCTCAAGGGCGGGAATTGCAGGGGCATGGCTTGACCGGTGGCACTGAAAGGATTGCGTGTCGATCTGTGCAGTCTTACGGCTGCACAGGCTGCATTTAATGGATATAATCCCGCTCTTTGCCGCAAAACCCAGCGTGTGCGGTAGCAATCTGATCGCCGAGACAACCCCCATGCCGATGTACGATTACCAATGTGCTTCCTGTGGTCATCAGTTGGAAGCCATTCAAAAGATCAGCGATGCACCGCTGGTCGACTGCCCTGCCTGCCAGGCGCCAGAGCTGAAAAAGATGCTGTCCATGCCGGGTTTCCGCCTCAGCGGCACCGGCTGGTACGAGACTGATTTCAAGACCGGTTCCAAGAAAAATCTGGCCGGCGGCGACAAAGCTGACTAGGTTCAGAGCCTGGCTTGAACGACACGCGCGAGCCCTCGCACCCTATGTATGCGAGGCCTGCAACCGAATTTCGAATTACGAGAAGCGAAACCACTACCATGATGCGCAGCCATTATTGCGGCCAACTGAACGAAAGCCTGGAAGGCCAGGAAATTACCCTTTGCGGATGGGTTCATCGTCGCCGTGACCACGGTGGGGTGATTTTCCTCGATATCCGTGATCGTGACGGTCTGGCCCAGGTGGTGTTCGATCCGGATCGCGCTGAGAGCTTCGCCGCCGCTGATCGCGTGCGCAGCGAATTCGTCGTGAAGATCACCGGTAAGGTCCGCCTGCGTCCGGCCGGTGCCACCAATGCCAACATGGCGTCGGGCATGATCGAAGTCCTGGGCTATGAACTGGAAGTGCTGAACGAATCGGAAACCCCGCCGTTCCCGTTGAACGAGTTCTCCGACGTCGGCGAAGAAACCCGTCTGCGCTACCGCTTCCTCGACCTGCGTCGCCCGGAAATGGCCGAGAAGCTGCGTCTGCGTTCGCGCATGACCACCAGCATCCGTCGCTTCCTTGACGAAAACGGCTTCCTCGACGTCGAGACGCCGATCCTGACCCGCGCTACCCCGGAAGGTGCCCGTGACTACCTGGTGCCAAGCCGTACTCACGCCGGTTCGTTCTTCGCCTTGCCGCAATCGCCACAGCTGTTCAAACAGCTGCTGATGGTGGCCGGCTTCGACCGTTACTACCAGATTGCCAAGTGCTTCCGCGACGAAGACCTGCGTGCCGACCGTCAGCCGGAATTCACCCAGATCGACATCGAAACCAGTTTCCTCGATGAAAAAGACATCATGGGCCTGACCGAAGCCATGATCCGTAACCTGTTCAAGGAAGTGCTGGATCTGGAATTCGGTGATTTCCCGCACATGACCTTCGAAGAAGCCATGCGCCGCTACGGTTCCGACAAGCCAGACCTGCGTAACCCGCTGGAACTGGTTGACGTTGCCGATCAACTCAAGGAAGTCGATTTCAAGGTATTCAGCGGTCCGGCCAACGATCCGAAATGCCGCGTTGCCGCACTGCGCGTACCGGGCGGGGCGAGCATGCCGCGCAGCAAGATCGACGACTACACCAAGTTCGTCGGCATCTACGGTGCCAAGGGCCTGGCGTACATCAAGGTCAACGAGCGCGCCAAAGGCGTCGAAGGCCTGCAGTCGCCAATCGTCAAGAACATCCCTGAAGCGTCCCTGAACGTGATCCTCGATCGCGTCGGTGCAGTTGACGGCGACATCGTGTTCTTCGGTGCCGACAAGGCCAAGATCGTCAGCGAAGCCCTGGGCGCGCTGCGGATCAAGGTCGGTAACGATCTGAACCTGCTGACCTGCGAGTGGGCGCCGATGTGGGTCGTCGACTTCCCGATGTTCGAAGAGAACGACGACGGCAGCTTCACCGCTTTGCACCACCCGTTCACCGCACCGAAGTGCACCCCGGCAGAGCTGGAAGCCAACCCGGCTGGCGCGCTGTCCCGAGCCTACGACATGGTGTTGAACGGTACCGAGCTGGGTGGCGGTTCGATCCGTATCCACCGCAAGGAAATGCAGCAATCGGTATTCCGCCTGCTGGGCATCAATGAAGCTGAGCAGGAAGAGAAGTTCGGCTTCCTGCTCGACGCCCTCAAGTACGGCGCGCCGCCGCACGGTGGCCTGGCCTTCGGTCTGGATCGTCTGGTGATGCTGATGACCGGCGCCCAGTCGATCCGTGAAGTGATCGCCTTCCCGAAAACCCAGAGCGCGGCAGACGTCATGACTCAGGCTCCGGGTCAGGTAGATGCCAAGGCATTGCGTGAACTGCACATTCGCCTGCGCGAAACACCAAAGGCCGAGTAAGGCTGGAGGGCGCATCTTCGGATGCGCCCTTTCTTTATAGACAGAGCTGTACAAGATTTTTGTTTGCCGGCCGGCGCGACTCAGCGTGGCGGGCAATGTTTCAAAGAGAATTCGGAGCGAGTTATGGCAGGTCATTCCAAGTGGGCGAACATCAAGCACCGCAAAGAACGTCAGGATGCCAAGAGGGGCAAGATCTTCACCAAGTGGATTCGTGAACTGACCGTTGCTGCCCGTCAGGGTGGTGGTGATCCCGGTTCCAACCCGCGTCTGCGCCTGGCCCTGGACAAGGCGCTGGGTGCCAACATGAGCCGTGACATCATCGATCGCGCCATCGCCCGCGGTACTGGCGCTGCCGATACCGACGACGTGGTCGAGTTGACCTATGAAGGTTACGGCCCGGGTGGCGTGGCGGTGATGGTCGAGTGCATGACCGACAACCGTAATCGCACTGCAGCCGCTGTCCGCCACGCGTTCAGCAAGTGCGGCGGTAACCTGGGGACTGACGGTTCGGTGGCCTATCTGTTCGAGCGCAAGGGGCAGATTTCCTTCGCCGCCGGTGTCGACGAAGACGCGTTGATGGAGGCTGCCATGGAAGCCGACGCCGATGACGTGGTGACCAACGAAGACGGGTCGATCGATGTGTTCACCTCGTTCGCCGGGTTCTATTCCGTGCGAAACGCGCTGGAAGCGGCGGGTTTCAAAGGGGATGACGCTGAAATCGTCATGTTGCCGACCACCAGCGCCGAACTCGATCTGGAAGGTGCCGAAAAAGTCCTCAAGCTGATCGACATGCTCGAAGACCTGGATGACGTGCAGAACGTCTACTCCAATGCCGAGATCCCGGAGTCGGTGGCCGCTCAGCTCGGTTGAAGGTAGCCAGGATCCAATGTGGGAGCTGGCTTGCCAGCGATGACAGTGAGTCAGGCAACATCTTTGTTGGATGAGCCTGCGCCATCGCTGGCAAGCCAGCTCCCACATCTGTTATTCGCTGTATTGAATGCAGTGCACTTACCCAACCCGCAGGCGTTATGACTTTAATTCTTGGTATCGACCCCGGTTCGCGCATCACCGGTTATGGCGTTGTTCGTGATACCGGGCGCGGCTGCGAGTATGTGGCCTCTGGCTGTATTCGTACCGGCGCGGGCGAGCTGCATGAGCGTCTGCAAATTGTCTACCGCGGTGTGCGGGAGATTATCCAGATGTACAAGCCGGTGACCATGGGCATCGAAAAGGTGTTCATGGCCCGCAATGCCGACTCAGCCCTGAAACTGGGGCAGGCCCGTGGCGCCGCTATCGTGGCGGGTGCGGAAGAAAGCCTGGAAATCGCCGAGTACACCGCGACCCAGGTCAAGCAGGCTGTAGTCGGCACTGGCGCTGCCAATAAAGAGCAGGTCCAGATGATGGTCATGCATATGCTGAAACTGACCAGCAAGCCACAAATCGATGCCTCGGACGCCCTGGCCATCGCCATTTGCCATGCTCACACCCGCTCCAGTCTCTTGCCCCACGGCTTGGGGGCGGCACGCAGTCGTGGCGGGCGCCTGCGTCTCTGATAGCATCAGCAATCATTTTTTCCGGAATGAGGGTTTCGCGCCTGTGTTGTCGGCCGAACCCCTTGCTCTGTCAGTCGCTGGCCTCGTGCTGGCCAACGCTCAAGGATCTGTAACGTGATTGGACGCTTGCGCGGCACTCTGGCTGAAAAACAGCCACCGCACCTGATTCTGGATGTAAATGGTCTGGGCTATGAGCTGGAAGTGCCCATGACCACGCTGTATCGTTTGCCGTCGGTCGGTGAGCCGCTGACCTTGCACACCCATTTGGTCGTACGCGAAGACGCGCAGTTACTCTATGGCTTCGTCGGCAAGCGCGAGCGAGACTTTTTCCGTGAATTGATTCGTCTCAACGGTGTAGGGCCGAAACTGGCCCTGGCCTTGATGTCGAGTCTGGAGGTCGATGAACTGGTGCGTTGCGTGCAGTCCCAGGACACATCGGCGTTGACCAAGGTGCCGGGCGTGGGCAAGAAAACCGCAGAACGCCTGTTGGTCGAACTCAAGGATCGCTTCAAGGCCTGGGAAACCGTGCCGGCGATGTTTGCCCTGGTGCCGAACCAGCCGGACGGCCCTGCACCGGTCAATACCGCCGAAAACGACGCGGTCAGCGCGCTGATCTCCCTGGGCTACAAGCCGCAGGAAGCCAGCAAGGCGATTTCCGCGATCAAGGAGAAAGGCTTGAGCAGTGAAGACATGATTCGTCGTGCCCTGAAGGGAATGATCTAAGTGATTGAAGCTGATCGTCTGATCGCCGCCACGGGTGGACCTCGTGACCGCGAGGAAGTCCAGGACCGGGCGATTCGTCCTGTCAGCCTGGCCGAATACATCGGCCAGCCGACCGTTCGCGAGCAAATGGAGTTGTTCATCCAGGCTGCCCGTGGCCGTAACGAATCCCTTGATCACACCCTGATCTTCGGTCCTCCGGGGCTGGGTAAAACCACGCTGGCCAACATCATCGCCCAGGAAATGGGGGTGTCGATCAAAAGCACCTCGGGGCCGGTCCTTGAGCGTCCGGGTGATCTGGCCGCGCTGCTGACCAACCTTGAACCGCACGACGTACTGTTCATCGACGAAATCCATCGCTTGTCACCGATTGTCGAAGAAGTGCTGTATCCGGCGATGGAAGATTTCCAGCTCGACATCATGATCGGCGAAGGCCCGGCTGCGCGTTCGATCAAGCTCGATCTGCCGCCGTTCACCCTGGTTGGCGCAACGACACGGGCGGGGATGCTGACCAATCCGTTGCGCGACCGTTTCGGCATCGTCCAGCGCCTGGAGTTCTACAACAACGCCGATCTGTCGACGATTGTCAGCCGCTCGGCCAGTATCCTCGGCTTGCCGCTCGACCCGGAGGGCGCCTTCGAAATCGCCCGCCGCGCCCGCGGCACCCCGCGAATCGCCAACCGTCTGCTGCGTCGTGTACGCGACTTCGCCGAAGTCCGTGCCAAGGGCCATATCACTAAACCGATTGCCGATCTGGCCCTGAATCTGCTGGATGTCGACGAGCGCGGCTTCGATCACCAGGACCGGCGTCTGTTGCTGACCATGATCGAGAAATTCGATGGCGGGCCGGTCGGGGTCGATAGCCTCGCGGCGGCGATCAGTGAAGAGCGCCACACCATCGAAGACGTGCTGGAACCTTACCTGATCCAGCAGGGCTATATCATGCGCACGCCGCGGGGGCGGGTGGTGACGCGGCATGCCTACCTGCACTTCGGCTTAAACATTCCGTCACGATTGGGTGAGATGCCCGTGGTAGACGAATTCCTTGATGCCGTGGACGATTAATTAACTTTTGCGTGCTGAATTTTCGGGCATTGTGCTGTCCTAGGACCGTACTTTCGCGAGAAAGCCGCAGAACAATGAAAAACAGTTGCCTGGCCGATTGGCAACCTGAGGAGTAAGCACTAGAGTATGCGCGCGCAAAACGGGCTTGAGCCTTTCGCACATCGTTGTCGCGTTTATTACGAAGACACCGATGCGGGCGGCATCGTGTATTACGTCAATTACCTCAAGTTTATGGAACGGGCTCGAACCGAGCGGCTACGAGAACTGGGCTTTGCCCAATCGCAGCTGGCAGGGGAGGACCTGTTGTTCGTCGTGCATTCCAGCGAAGCGCGCTACCACGCGCCGGCGCGACTGGACGACGAGCTGCTGGTAAGCGCTGAAGTAATCGAATTGAACCGTGCCAGCCTGCGCTTCAAACAGCAGGTCAGGCGGGCAACGGATGATGCGCTGCTCTGTGAAGGGCAGTTTCTGGTGGCCTGTGTGCGCACTGACAGTTTAAAACCCCGGGCCATTCCCGAAGCTCTACGAGCGGCCTTTGCCGACGTGAGCGGCGCGGGTACTCACTCAAAGCAGGAGATAAAGCGTGGAAGCTAACGTCGTCGACCATTCCTCCATGTGGAGCCTGGTCAGCAATGCCAGTATCGTGGTGCAACTGGTAATGCTGACCCTGGTAGCCGCATCGGTGACCTCATGGATCATGATCTTTCAGCGCAGCAACCTGCTGCGCGCCGGTCGACGTGCCCTGGAGAGCTTCGAGGAGCGCTTCTGGTCGGGTATCGACCTGTCCAAACTCTACCGCCAGGCCGGCAGCAACCCGGACCCTGATTCGGGTGTCGAGCAGATCTTCCGCGCCGGTTTCAAGGAATTCTCCCGTCTGCGCCAGCAGCCAGGCGTTGACCCTGAAGCGGTCATGGAAGGCGTAGCCCGTGCCATGCGCGTCGCGATCTCCCGCGAAGAAGAAAAGCTCGAGCAAAGCCTGCCCTTCCTGGCCACCGTCGGTTCCGTGAGTCCGTACATCGGTCTGTTCGGTACTGTGTGGGGCATCATGAACTCCTTCCGCGGCCTGGCGACTGCCCAGCAAGCAACGCTGGCAACTGTTGCACCCGGTATCGCCGAAGCACTGATCGCTACCGCGATTGGTCTGTTCGCCGCGATTCCTGCCGTTATCGCCTACAACCGTTTTGCCGCTCGCAGCGAAACGCTGATCAGCCGCTACTACACCTTCGCCGATGAATTCCAGGCGATCCTGCACCGCAAAGTGCACACCAGCGAAGAATAAGCAGGTAATTTCCAATGGCTTTAATCGCTCGAGCACGAAACAAGCGCAAGCCGGTCGCCGAGATGAACGTAGTGCCTTACATCGACGTGATGCTGGTGCTGCTGGTCATCTTCATGGTGACCGCGCCGATGCTCAATCAGGGCGTGAAAGTTGATCTGCCCAAGGTTTCCAGCGAAGCCTTGCCGCAGGACAACAACACCCAGGTCCTGACCATTTCCATCAAGTCTGACAAGACCTATTACTGGAACCTTGGCAGCGAAGTCGACACCGAGAAGCAACAGGACAGGGCCATGACCCTGCCGCAGATGACCGATGCGGTGACCAAGATCATTCGCGTCGGCAACGAAGGCGGCAAGCGTACCCAGGTCTTCATTCGCGGCGACAAGAGTGTCGACTACGGCTCTGTCATGGGCGCCATGGGCGGGTTGCAGAAGGCCGGCGTCGGTAATGTTGGCTTGATTACCGAGGCGCCCTGATGCAGCAACAGCGAGAGCCGTCCGCCTCGGAAAGCTACTTCTGGCCTAGTGTCTGGGCGATTGGCTTGCACGTGCTGGTGTTCGGCATGCTGTTTGTCAGTTTCGCCTTTACCCCGGAGTTGCCGCCGGCCAAGCCGATTGTCCAGGCGACCCTGTACCAGCTGAAATCGAAAAGTCAGGCGACCACCCAGACCAATCAGAAGATTGCGGGTGAGGCGAAGAAATCCGCCGCGCGCCAGACCGAAGTCGAGCAGATGGAGCAGAAAAAGGTCGAGCAGGAAGCGGTGAAGGCTGCGGAACAAAAGAAAGAAGAAGCGGCTCAAAAGGCCGAGGAAGCCAAGAAGGCCGACGAGTCGAAGAAAGCGGAAGAGGCGAAAAAGGCTGATGAAGCCAAGAAAGCCGATGAAGCGAAGAAGACCGCCGAAGCCAAGAAGGCAGAAGAGAAACAATTGGCTGATATAGCCAAGAAGAAAGCGGAAGAAGAAGCCAAGAAGGCTGCTGAAGAAGAGGCCAAGAAAGCGGCCGCTGAAGAAGCGAAGAAAAAGATCGTCGAAGACGCGAAGAAGAAAGCCGCGGAAGACGCCAAGAAGAAAGCTGAAGCTGAAGAGGCGAAGAAGAAAGTCGCCGATGAAGCGAAGAAGAAAGCTGCTGCCGATGCTGCGAAGAAGAAAGCGCAGGAAGCGGCACGTAAATCCGCCGAAGACAAAAAGGCTCAGGCCCTGGCAGATTTGCTTTCCGACACGCCGCAGCGTCAGCAGGCCTTGGCCGATGAGCAGGGTGACGAAGTCGCCGGCAGTTTCGATGACCTGATTCGCGCTCGTGCAGCGGAAGGCTGGGCTCGTCCACCTTCGGCCCGCAAAGGCATGACGGTCGTGTTGCAAATCGGCATGTTGCCGGACGGTACGGTGACTTCGGTCAGCGTGGCCAAGTCCAGTGGCGACGGTCCGTTCGACGCATCGGCTGTGGCAGCGGTGAAGAATATTGGACGTTTGACAGAAATGCAGGGAATGAAGCCGAGTGATTTCGCTCCGTATCGTTCATTCAAGATGACATTCACACCTGAGGATCTAGCCTTGTGAGAAACCTTCTTCGAGGAATGCTCGTCGCTATCTGCTGCATGGCAGGATTGGCGATGGCAGATGAAAAAAACATTCTGGTCACCAGCGGCAGTGATCGGGCAACCCCGATCGCCGTTGTGCCGTTCGGTAACCAGGGCGGCAGCGTGCTGCCGGACGACATGGCGGAAATCATCGGTAACGACCTGCGTAACTCGGGTTACTACTCGCCGATTCCAAAGCAGAACATGATCAGCCAGCCAAGCCAGGCCAGCGAAATCATCTTCCGTGACTTCAAGGCGCTTGGCGCCCAGTACGTCATGGTCGGCAGCATTGTTCCGGCGGGCGGTCGCCTGCAGGTGCAATACGCACTGTTCAACGTTGCCACCGAGCAGCAAGTGCTGACGGGCAGCGTGTCTGGCGGCGTCGACCAATTGCGCGACATGTCGCACTACATCGCCGATCAGTCGTTCGAAAAGCTCACCGGTATCAAAGGTGCCTTTTCGACCCGCCTGTTGTACGTGACGGCCGAGCGTTTCTCCGAGAAGAACACGCGCTACACGCTGCAACGTTCGGACTATGACGGTGCCCGTGCCGTGACCCTGCTGCAATCGCGCGAGCCGATCCTGTCGCCGCGTTTCGCACCGGATGGCAAGCGCATCGCTTACGTCTCGTTCGAGCAGAAGCGTCCTCGAGTGTTCATGCAGAACATCGACACCGGTCGCCGTGAGCAGATCACCAACTTCGAAGGCCTGAACGGTGCCCCTGCCTGGTCGCCGGATGGCAATCGCCTGGCGTTCGTCCTGTCCAAGGACGGCAACCCGGACATCTACGTGATGAACCTCGGTTCGCGTCAGATCACCCGTGTCACCAACGGCCCGGGCATCAACACCGAACCGTTCTGGGGCAAGGATGGCTCGACCATCTACTTCACTTCCGACCGTGGCGGCAAACCGCAGATTTACAAAACCAGCGTGGGTGGCGGCGGTGCGGAGCGTGTGACGTTCGTGGGTAACTACAACGCCAACCCAAAACTGTCGGCTGATGAAAAGACCCTGGTCATGATTCACCGCCAGGATGGTTTCACCAATTTCAAAGTGGCGGCTCAGGATTTGCAGCGCGGTAGTGTAAAAATCCTCACTGATAGCACTCTGGACGAGTCGCCTACTGTTGCGCCCAACGGCACCATGGTAATCTACGCCACCCGCCAGCAGGGCCGGGGAGTCTTGATGCTCGTGTCCATCAATGGACGCGTAAGGCTCCCGCTTCCTACCGCACAAGGCGAAGTCAGAGAACCTTCCTGGTCCCCTTACCTGAACTGACGCGGCGCTATACGTTTTACTTAACACACTGGGGTTCATTAGGAGTTTCACGATGGAAATGCTGAAGTTTGGTAAATTTGCTGCGCTGGCTCTGGCCATGGCTGTAGCTGTAGGTTGCTCGTCCAAAGGCGGCGACAATGCCGGTGAAGGCGCTGTAGATCCAAACGCTGGTTACGGCGCAAACACTGGCGCAGTTGACGGCTCCCTGAGCGAAGAAGCTGCTCTGCGCGCTATCACCACTTTCTACTTCGAATACGACAGCTCGGACCTGAAGCCAGAAGCCATGCGCGCTCTGGACGTTCACGCCAAAGACCTGAAAGCAAACGGCGCTCGCGTTGTACTGGAAGGCAACACCGACGAACGTGGTACTCGTGAGTACAACATGGCACTGGGCGAGCGTCGTGCGAAAGCCGTTCAACGCTACCTGGTACTGCAAGGCGTTTCCCCAGCTCAGCTGGAACTGGTTTCCTACGGCGAAGAGCGTCCAGTTGCTACCGGCAACGACGAGCAGTCCTGGGCTCAAAACCGTCGCGTCGAACTGCGTAAGTAATTCGTCATGCGAACGTGCCGTCGTGCTGTAACTGTTCTGGCTCTCAGTCTCGCGTCGCTTTCGGCGTGGGCTGCGGTTCCTGTGGTCGATAATGACTCCGGCTATAACAATAGCGGGAGCAGTTATCCGCCTGCAGGTTACGGTACGAACGGCGCCTATGCCGGGGGAGGGGTTTCGGCCCCTGTCTCGGCACAGGGCGAGCTGTTCAACCAACTGCAATCAATGCAGCAACAGATCGAGCGCCAGCAAGGTGCAATTGAAGTTCTGCAAAATGATGTAGCGCGCATGAAGCAGGAAAACCTGGAGCGATATCAGGATCTTGATCGGCGCATAGGAACCGGCGTTGCACCAGCCGCGACTCCTGAGAATTCTTCCGGCGGTGGCGATCTGAATGCCCCTGCTGCAGCCGCTGGCGCGAGTGCAGGGGCGGCCGCCGCTCAAGCACCTGCGGCAGGCGGTGAACCGGCGGATCCGGCGAAGGAAAAGCTCTATTACGATGCCGCCTTCGACCTGATCAAAGCCAAGGATTTCGACAAGGCCAGCCAGGCCTTCGCCGCATTCCTGCGCAAATACCCGAATAGCCAATACTCGGGTAATGCCCAGTACTGGTTGGGTGAAGTGAACCTGGCCAAGGGTGATCTGCAAGGTGCAGGCCAGGCGTTTGCCAAGGTTTCGCAGCTTTACCCGAAACACGCCAAAGTGCCTGATTCGCTGTACAAGCTTGCTGATGTAGAGCGCCGCCTGGGTCACACCGACCGGGTAAAAGGCATTCTGCAGCAGGTGGTGTCCCAATATCCGGGCACTTCCGCTGCTCAGTTGGCCCAACGCGATCTGCAGAAAATGTAAGGCTGTTTGAGCCCTTTCGAAGAAACCCGCGCTTGCCGCGGGTTTTTTCGTTAGAATTCACGCCCTTTTTATGAAACACGCTTTTTGGGATCTGCGCATTGCCGGGGTTCCTTGAAGTGCCTGACGGAGGCGGACAGCCTGTTTAGCTGTTACGCCCGTGGCGACTATGCAAGACACATTGAGAATTACCGAAGTTTTTTACTCGTTGCAGGGTGAAACGCGGACGGCTGGCCTGCCCACAGTTTTTGTGCGCCTGACCGGTTGCCCTCTGCGTTGCCAATACTGCGACAGCGCCTATGCCTTCACTGGCGGAACCATCCGCACGCTCGACGATATCCTCGAGCAGGTTGCCGGTTACCGTCCGCGTTATGTCTGTGTCACGGGCGGCGAGCCCCTGGCGCAACCCAACGCCATCCCGTTGCTCAAGCGTTTGTGCGACGCCGGTTACGAAGTGTCACTGGAAACCAGTGGCTCTATCGACATCTCGGCGGTAGATTCCCGGGTCAGTCGCGTTGTCGACCTGAAAACTCCGGGTTCGAAGGAAGCGCATCGCAATCGCTATGAAAACATCGAGCTGCTGACGCCGAACGACCAGGTGAAATTTGTCATCTGTTCCCGCGAAGACTATGACTGGTCCGTATCCAAGCTGATCCAGTATGGTCTTGACCAGCGCGCTGGTGAGGTCCTGTTTTCGCCAAGTCACCATGATCTGAATGCTCGGGATCTTGCAGACTGGGTGGTGGCGGATAATCTGCCGGTACGCTTGCAATTGCAGCTGCACAAGTATCTTTGGAATGACGAGCCGGGGCGCTGAGATGACTGAACAACTGAACACTACGGAAAAACGTGCGGTTATCCTGCTTTCCGGTGGCCTGGACTCGGCAACCGTCGTAGCCATGGCGCGTGCCGAAGGTTATCGCTGCTACACCATGAGCTTCGACTACGGTCAGCGGTCTCACGCCGAACTGTACGCGGCCGAACGTGTCGCCCGGGATTTGGGGGTGATCGAGCACAAGGTCATCGGTCTCAATTTCAATGGCATGGGCGGCTCGGCGCTGACCGACACCAGCATCGATATTCCAGAGGAGTTGGGCGAAGGCATTCCGGTGACTTACGTGCCAGCGCGCAACACGGTTTTCCTGTCACTGGCGTTGGGCTGGGCTGAAGTGCTCGGCGCACGCGACATCTTCATCGGTGTCAACGCAGTGGATTACTCCGGCTACCCGGACTGCCGTCCCGAGTTCATCGAGTCATTCGAGCGCATGGCCAATCTGGCGACCAAGGCGGGTGTAGAGGGCGATGGCTTTCGCATTCAGGCGCCGCTGCAAAACCTCAGCAAAGCGCAGATTGTCCAGGCTGGCACCCAGCTTGGCGTCAACTACGGCCTGACCGTTTCCTGCTATCAGGCTGATGATGAAGGCCGTGCATGCGGCAAGTGCGACAGCTGCCGGCTGCGTGCTGAAGGCTTTGCGGCGGCCGGAATCAGCGATCCAACACCTTATTTTTGATTTTTTTTAAAATAGGTGTTGAATAGTCCTTAAAAATCAGTATTATACGCGCCACCACACAGCGGGTCGTTAGCTCAGTTGGTAGAGCAGTTGGCTTTTAACCAATTGGTCGTAGGTTCGAATCCCACACGACCCACCATTTTCAAGCTGTTTTAAAAGTCTGGAAGGCCCACGAAAGTGAGGATTTCCGGATTTTTTTTTGCCCGCGATTTGTGTTTGCCCAAGCCTTGGGCTGCACCGAACTGACGCAAGTCAGAATCATCTTTTGCATCCACCGGATATTCTGTAGCCTTGCGCAGCTTCAACGCTGTCCGTGCCTGATGAATACTCAATTTCCCGGCGGTACCCTGAAGGGTCCGGAGCCGGGTGTATACTCGACTTTCGCGCGAATGCGCCTGCAGGTCTTGCGAACATGACGCAGATTTCCGAACGCCTTCTGGTTCAAGCCCACCTCGACGCCAAGCAGCCCAAGCCGCTGACCGCGCAAGAGGAGGCCCATTACCGTGCCGCCATCGCTGCCGAGCTCAAAGCTCAGGACGCAGTGTTGGTGGCTCACTTCTATTGCGATCCGGTCATTCAGGCCCTGGCCGAAGAAACCGGTGGCTGTGTCTCCGACTCGCTGGAGATGGCCCGCTTCGGCAATGCTCACCCGGCCAAGACCGTAGTGGTCGCCGGTGTGAAATTCATGGGCGAGACGGCCAAGATCCTCAATCCCGAAAAGCGCATCCTGATGCCGACACTGGAGGCGACCTGTTCGCTGGATCTGGGTTGCCCGGTCGATGAGTTTTCCGCCTTCTGCGACCAGCATCCAGAGCGCACGGTCGTGGTTTATGCCAACACCTCGGCGGCGGTCAAAGCCCGGGCGGACTGGGTCGTGACCTCCAGCTGCGCACTGGAGATCGTTGAAAGCCTGATGGACAACGGTGAAACCATCATCTGGGGGCCGGACAAGCACCTGGGCACCTACATTCAACGTCAAACCGGTGCTGACATGTTGCTGTGGGACGGTGCGTGCATCGTTCACGAGGAATTCAAGTCCAAGCAGCTCGAAGACATGAAGGCGCTGTATCCGGATGCGGCGATCCTGGTGCACCCTGAGTCTCCAACCTCGGTCATCGAGTTGGCGGATGCTGTGGGTTCGACCAGTCAGTTGATTGCGGCGGCACAGACCCTGCCGAACAAAACGCTGATCGTCGCGACCGATCGCGGCATTTTTTACAAGATGCAGCAGTTGTGCCCGGACAAGGTGTTCATCGAGGCGCCTACAGCGGGTAACGGCGCCGCATGCCGCAGTTGCGCACACTGCCCGTGGATGGCCATGAACACCCTTGAGCGCACGCTCAAGAGCCTGAAGGAAGGGACGAATGAGATCTTCGTCGACCCGGCCCTGATTCCTCAAGCGATTCGCCCGTTGAAGCGGATGCTCGATTTCACTCAGGCGGCGCGGATGAAACTGGCCGGTAACGCTTAAGATACTCCCGCCAACTAAAAAACTGTGGGGAGCGAGCAAGCTCGCTCCCCACAGTGGTTTCTGTGTCGGAAAATTATTTGGTCTTCTTCGGAATGCGCACAAGCTGGGTGTCGGAGTAGATGTCATGCCAGCTGCGTTGCTGCTTGTCGAACAGCGACCAGATGAACCCCAGGCCCACACACAGCAGCGATGCGATCGACACCACAAAGCGCAATAGCGCCTGCCACAGGCTGATGGATGATCCATCGGCATTCTGTACGCGGATACTCCAGACCTGCATCCCCAGGGTCTGGCCGGAGTAAGTCCAGAACTTGGCGAAGAAGCCGAACAGTACAAAAAACAATACGGTCGAGAGCAGCGGGTCGCCATCCAGTGCGCCGGATTCGGTCAGGGTGCGCATTTTCTCTTCGCCGATGATCGCCATCTGAATCATCTTGTAGATGCCGCTGGTGACGATCAGCAGGGCCGTACACAGCAGGAAGTCATAGAACATCGCTGCCAGGCGACGACCCAGGCCCGCGGCAGGAAATTCGCCCTGGGGCTTCAGCAGGTGTTTCGACATGGCGGGCTCTCGGTGTAAAAAGAAGCCATTTTACGGATTTACGCGCACAAAAAAGCCCCCGATGTCAGCATCGGGGGCTTTTTCGTTACAGAAGATTAGGCTTCTGCTTGTACTTCATCAGCCTGCATGCCTTTCTGGCCCTGCACGGCGACGAAAGTCACTTTCTGGCCTTCTTTCAGGCTCTTGAAGCCGTTGCCCTGGATGGCGCGGAAATGCACGAACAGATCCGGACCGCTTTCAGGAGTGATAAAACCAAAACCTTTCTCGTCGTTAAACCACTTGACGGTACCGCTCTGACGTTGGGACATTTCTTATTTCCTTTGACGCAAAAATTAATGACAGTCTCCTTCTCATGAAAGAGTACTGGGGCTGGTTGCAGGAGAGTAAGAAGACGTCGAACGGGATGTAGCTAACTTGTAGGCTACTGCCCAGGTCACGATTCCAAGCGACCCATGCAAACACAGTGAACAAACTCTACGCCAACTACGGGAGAAAAAACAAGCCCTGTGAAAGGCCCGGATTTGCTCACGTTGACGGCCTGATATGCCAACTAGTGCTGGCTTATGCGACAGAGCTGTTCAATTGTTTTCGATCGTTATAAGCAAAGTTCATAATCGAAGCTTAAAGCCAAACGATGCACTATTTTATGGCAGTTGCGTTACACATTAGTGCGTTTTAAACGCAACTGCGTTACTTATAGGAACAGTCAATCAGCCGCGGTAGTAGCGTTGTGGAACAAATGGCATTTTGCTTACAAGCAAAGCCACCTTTTTCCCACGAACAATCGCCCAGACGGGTGTATCGATCGCGACGTACGCGCTGTCGATGTAACCCATGGCCAATGGCGCACCCAAGGTTGGCCCGAAACCACCACTGCAGACGCTGCCGATGATCTCGCCGGCTTCGTTGACGATCTCTGCCCCTTCGCGCACTGGCGTCCGTTCCTGCGGTAGCAGGCCGACACGTTTGCGGCTGACTCCGCCCTGTTGCTGGGCGAATACGGTTTCAGCCCCCGGGAAACCACCGGCACGCGCACCGTCGGCCCGACGCGGCTTGGAAATGGCCCACAACAGGCTGGCTTCGATGGGGGTGGTGTCGGTGTTCATGTCATGGCCGTACAGGCACAAGCCAGCTTCCAGGCGCAGGGAGTCACGCGCGCCGAGGCCAATGGCTTCAACTTCCGGTTCCGCCAGCAGTGCGCGGGTCAGGGCTTCGGCGTTGGCGGCCGGCACGGAAATTTCGAAACCGTCTTCGCCGGTGTAACCCGAGCGGCTGACAAAACAGTCCACACCCAGCAGTTTTACCCGGGCGAACTGCATGAAGGTCATCTTCGCCACTTCCGGTGCCAGACGTGCCAGTACCGTCACGGCCGCCGGTCCTTGGAGGGCGAGCAGGGCGCGCTCCTCGAACAGTGGCTCGATGGTGCACTGCTCGCCAATGTGCTTGCGCAGATGCGCCAGGTCTTGATCCTTGCAGGCAGCGTTGACCACCAGGAACAGTTCGTCGTTACCCAGGTTGGCGACCATCAGGTCGTCGAGGATGCCGCCGCTTTCGTTGGTGAACATTGCATAACGCTGCATGCCCACGGGCAAGTCGATGATATCCACCGGAACCAGGGTTTCCAGGGCCTTGGCGGCATTGGCGCCGGTCAGGCGAATCTGGCCCATGTGCGACACATCGAACAGACCGGCCTGATCGCGGGTGTGCTGGTGTTCTTTCATCACGCCCAAGGGATATTGCACAGGCATGTCATAGCCGGCGAACGGCACCATGCGCGCGCCGAGTTCGATGTGCAGAGCATGCAACGGGGTTTTCAACAGTTGTTCGGTGGACATATTCAGCTCCTGAAGAAGAGTGCAGATGAGCGCGCATCAGCACTCGATAATGTTGACCGCCAAACCGCCACGGGCGGTTTCCTTGTATTTGCTTTTCATGTCGGCGCCGGTCTGGCGCATGGTGCGAATGACCTTGTCGAGGGAAACGAAATGTTGACCGTCACCACGCATGGCCATGCGCACGGCATTGATGGCCTTGACCGAACCCATGGCATTGCGTTCGATACAAGGCACTTGCACCAACCCGCCAATCGGGTCGCAAGTCAGGCCGAGGTTATGTTCCATGCCGATTTCCGCGGCGTTTTCGACTTGCTGCACGGTGCCGCCCAGGACCTCGCACAGGGCACCGGCCGCCATTGAGCAGGCGACGCCCACTTCGCCCTGACAGCCGACTTCGGCGCCGGAGATCGAGGCGTTTTCCTTGTACAAAATGCCGATGGCCGCCGCGGTCAGCAAAAAACGCACGACGCCGTCGTCATTCGCGGTCGGGATGAAGCGCATGTAGTAATGGAGGACGGCAGGAATGATCCCGGCTGCACCATTGGTGGGCGCAGTGACGACGCGTCCGCCGTTGGCGTTTTCTTCGTTGACCGCCAGGGCGTACAGGTTGACCCAGTCCAGCACCGAGAGCGGGTCACGCAAGGACGATTCCGGGTTTTTGCACAGCTGCCGATGCAGCGCGGCGGCCCGGCGCTTGACCTTCAAGCCTCCGGGGAGGATGCCTTCGTTGCGGCAGCCGGCGGCGACGCAGTCCTGCATGACCTGCCAGATTTTCAGGAGGCCGGCACGGGTCTCCGCTTCCGGGCGCCAGGCGCTTTCGTTGGTCAGCATCACCTGGCTGATGGACAAGCCGTAAGTGGCGCAGTGACCGAGCAGTTCCTTGGCGGTTTTGAAGGGAAATGTCAGGGGTGTGGCGTCTTCGACGATGCGGTCGGCGCCGGCGGCGTCTTCGTCGACGACAAAACCGCCGCCGACCGAGTAGTACTCGCGGCTGCGGATTTGCAGCCCGGCTGCGTCGAATGCACGGAAAATCATGCCGTTGGGATGGTAAGCCAACGGTTTGCGAATCATCGCCAGGTGTTCTTTTTCATTGAATGCAATGCTGTGTTCGCCGAGCAGGTTCAGCTGTCCGCTGCCACGAATGGCTTGCAGGCGTGCGGCCACGGTTTCGGTGTCGACGGTGTCCGGGTGTTCGCCTTCCAGCCCCAGCAGCACGGCTTTGTCGCTGCCGTGGCCTTTACCGGTGGCGCCGAGTGAACCGTACAGCTCAACTTTGACGCAGGTGGTCGCGGCCAACAGTTTTTCGCGGCGCAAGCCTTCGACGAAACGCGCGGCTGCGCGCATCGGACCGACGGTGTGGGAGCTGGAGGGGCCGATGCCAATCTTGAACAGGTCGAACACGCTTAAAGACATGGTTGTTCTCCGGTTTCTTGTTATAGGAGTTGGCGGAATTCAGGCGTGATGCATTCCTTGTGGGAGCTGGCTTGCCAGCGATGGCGATGGATCAGGCAGCAAAAATGTCGACTGACCCACCGCTATCGCTGGCAAGCCAGCTCCCACAGGGTTTTGTGGTGTTCTTAAACGCGGGGGCGAGCAAACCCGCCCCCTCATCTGATTAAGCGTAGCTTTCGATCGACGGGCAGGCGCAGACCAGGTTGCGATCGCCGAACACGTTGTCGACACGACCGACCGGTGGCCAGTATTTGCCTTCGATCAGCGAGGCAACCGGGTACACCGCTTGTTCGCGGCTGTACGGGTGCGACCACTCACCGACCAGCTCCGCCGCCGTGTGCGGGGCGTTTTTCAGTGGGTTGTCGTCCTTGTCCAGGGTGCCGTTTTCCACCGCGCGGATTTCTTCACGGATGCGGATCATGGCGTCGCAGAAGCGGTCCAGTTCTTCCTTGGATTCACTTTCGGTCGGCTCGATCATCAAGGTACCGGCCACCGGGAACGACATGGTCGGGGCGTGGAAGCCGAAGTCGATCAAGCGTTTGGCTACGTCATCAACGCTGATGCCGCTGCTGTCTTTCAGCGGACGCAGATCAAGGATGCACTCGTGCGCCACCAGGCCGTTGCTGCCGGTGTACAGCACTGGGTAGTGCTCTTCCAGGCGACGGGAAATGTAGTTGGCGTTGAGGATCGCCAGCTGCGAAGCACGCTTCAAGCCTGCGCCACCCATCATGCGAATGTACATCCAGGTAATCGGCAGAATGCTTGCGCTACCGAACGGTGCCGCGCAGACCGCGCCTTCCTTGCGTGCCATCTGGGCGTGGCCCGGCAGGAACGGAGTCAGGTGCGATTTCACGCCGATCGGGCCGACGCCCGGGCCGCCACCGCCGTGCGGGATGCAGAAGGTTTTGTGCAGGTTCAGGTGCGAGACATCGCCGCCGAACTTGCCTGGCGCGCAGAGGCCAACCATCGCGTTCATGTTGGCGCCGTCGATGTACACCTGGCCGCCGTTGTCATGAATGATGCCGCAGATTTCGCGGATGCCTTCTTCGAACACGCCGTGGGTCGACGGGTAGGTGATCATCAGCGCGGCGAGGTGTTCGCGGTGCTCGATGGCCTTGGCGCGAAGGTCTTCGATGTCGACGTTGCCACGGGCATCGCAGGCGGTGACGACAACGCGCATGCCGGCCATTTGTGCGGTGGCCGGGTTGGTGCCGTGGGCCGACGACGGGATCAGGCAGATGTCGCGACGGTCTTCGCCACGGCTCTGGTGGTAGGCGCGAATCGCCAACAGACCCGCGTATTCACCTTGGGAACCGGCGTTCGGTTGCAGCGAGATCGAGTCGTAACCGGTGGCGGCGCAGAGCATCGCTTCGAGTTCGTCGGTCAGTTGCTGATAACCGGCGCTTTGCTCGGCCGGGGCAAACGGGTGCAGGGCGCCGAATTCAGCCCAGGTCACCGGGATCATTTCACTGGCAGCATTGAGCTTCATGGTGCACGAACCCAGCGGGATCATGGTGCGATCCAGGGCCAGGTCTTTGTCGGCCAGCTTGCGCAGGTAGCGCATCAGCTCGGTTTCCGAGTGATAGCGGTTGAACACCGGATGGCTGAGGATTGGCGACTGACGTACCAGGGTGGCCGGGATGGTGCTCTGCACCGAGGCGGCGAGGGCGGCGAAGTCCGGCAGGGTCTTGCCGTTGGACAGCAGGCTCCACAGGGTTTCAACGTCGGCCTGGGTGCTGGTTTCGTCAAGGGACAGGCCCAGACGTTCAGCGTCGACGACGCGCAGGTTGATCTGCTGGGCGCGCGCCTGATCGTGCAGTCTGGCGGTGTCGGCGCCGGTATTGATCGTCAGGGTGTCGAAGAAGTTTTCCTGTTCGACGTTCAGCCCCAGAGCGGTCAAGCCCTTGGCCAGGATCGCGGTCAGGTGATGGACGCGATTGGCGATTTGGGTCAGGCCTTTAGGGCCGTGGTAAACAGCGTACATGCTGGCGATGTTGGCCAGTAGCACTTGCGCGGTGCAGATGTTGGACGTGGCCTTCTCGCGGCGGATGTGTTGTTCGCGGGTTTGCATGGCCAGGCGCAGGGCCGGCTTGCCGAAACGGTCCACGGAAACACCGACCAGACGGCCCGGCATGTCACGCTTGAATGCGTCTTTGGTGGAGAAGTACGCCGCGTGCGGGCCACCGAAGCCCAGCGGTACGCCAAAGCGTTGCGCGCTGCCGATGGCCACGTCGGCGCCGAATTCGCCCGGCGGGGTCAGCACGGTCAGGGCCAGCAGGTCGGCGGCCACGGCCACCAGAGCGTTGGCGGCGTGGAAGCGCTCGGTCAGTTCGCGGTAGTCGAACACGTCACCGTTGCTTGCCGGGTACTGCAGCAGGGCACCGAAGAACGGCGTCACGTCGGTCAGTTCACGCTCGTCGCCAACCACCACGTCGATGCCCAACGGCTCGGCACGGGTGCGCAGCACGTCAAGAGTCTGCGGGTGGCAATGCGCGGAGGCGAAGAATTGGTGGCTGCCTTTGTTCTTGCTCAAGCGTTTGCAGAAGGTCATGGCTTCGGCAGCGGCAGTGGCTTCGTCGAGCAGTGAAGCGTTGGCGATCGGCAGGCCGGTGAGGTCGCTGATCAGAGTCTGGAAGTTCAGCAGCGCTTCGAGACGGCCTTGGGAAATTTCTGGCTGGTACGGGGTGTAAGCGGTATACCAGGCTGGATTTTCCAGGAGGTTGCGCAGGATCGGCGACGGCGTGTGGGTGCCGTAGTAACCCTGGCCGATGAAAGTCTTGAACAGCTGGTTCTTGCCGGCGATGGACTTGATCAACGCCAAGGCATCGGCTTCGCTCAGACCGTCTTCCAGGCCGAGTACGCTGGTGCCCTTGATGCTGTCGGGAATCACGCTGGCGCTCAGGGCTTCCAGGGAATCGAAGCCCAGGCTGTTGAGCATGGCTTGCTCGTCACCGGCGCGCGGGCCGATGTGACGGGCGATGAATTCGTTGGCGGTCGTCAAATTGATTTGCGTCATGTCAGTGCTCCTCAGGCTTCGGCTTGGGCTTTGATCAGGCGGTCGTAGGCGTCCTGATCCAGCAGTTGGCCGACAGCGTTGGCGTCGCTTGGCTTGAAACGGAAGAACCAGCCTTCGCCCAGCGGATCTTCGTTGACCAGCTCAGGGCTGCTGTCCAGCGCCGGGTTGACTTCCAGCACTTCGCCGTCCAGCGGCATGTACACGCCACTGGCGGCTTTTACCGATTCCACGGTGGCGGCTTCGGCGCCTTTGTCGTAGGACTGCAGCTCAGGCAGTTGTACGAAAACCACGTCGCCCAGGGCGTTCTGGGCGAAAGCGGTGATACCGACTGTGACGCTGCCGTCAGCTTCGGTGCGCAGCCATTCGTGATCTTCAGTAAAACGCAACTCGCTCATGGAAACTCCTAAGGGGCCAGACTCGTCTGGTGGACGCGATTGAATGCTTGGGCGATGCCCTGGTTATGTGCGTCTACTTAGCAAGAATACGGCCAATGTTGTTTTTCTTATTTGGATCAATGATTTAGCGGGATTCGGAGTTCCAGGGTGAGGGGGCGCTGTAGCGAAATCGATACGGCAATTATCAAGGATAAAAGCTGAGGTGGATCAAAGCCTTGCGCAGCCGTGATCGGGGCGGAGTGTAGCGATATCGTTCCGCTGTAGCGCTTTCAGTACAGGTGGAGGTCGCTTTTGAATAGATCGTTCCCACGCTCTGCGTGGGAATGCCTCTTGTGACGCTCTGCGTCACGCTGTGGGACGCAGAGCGTCCCGGGCTGCATTCCCACGCGGAGCGTGGGAACGATCATCAAACGATCAATCAAACGCTCTACGGCTTATTGGGGATGCCGTACTTGCGCAACCGATGAGCGATGGCGGTATGCGAGGTTTGCAGGCGGCTGGCCAGTTGGCGGGTCGAGGGGTAGCTGACGTAGAGTTTTTCCAGCAGGTTTTTCTCGAACGCGTCCATGGCCTGTTCCAGGCTGTCGACGTCCTGATCGCTCTGGCGTGCCACCGAGGTGCCGGCGATGTCGAGGTCGCCGATGTCCACCAGGCTGCTTTCGCAGATGGCGGCGGCGCGGAAGATTACGTTTTGCAGTTGCCGCACATTGCCCGGCCAGCGGTTGCCGAGCAAAGCCGGATAAGTGCCCGGCGCCAGGCGACAGACCGGACGCTGGATTTGGGCGCACGCCTGCTGCATGAAATAGCGGGCCAACAACAGGATGTCCTGGCCACGTTCGCGCAGCGGCGGCACTTCGACATTGAGCACGTTGAGCCGATAGAACAGGTCTTCGCGAAACAGGCCTTCGCTGACCATTTTTTCCAGGTCGCGGTGGGTCGCACTGAGGATCCGTACGTTGACCTTGACCTCGCGATCACCGCCCACCCGCCGGAAGCTGCCGTCGTTGAGAAAACGCAGCAATTTGGCCTGCAAGTACGGCGACATCTCGCCGATCTCGTCGAGAAATACCGTGCCTTGGTTGGCCAGCTCCATCAGCCCCGGCTTGCCGCCCCGTTGCGCGCCGGTGAAGGCGCCGGGTGCATAGCCGAACAGCTCGCTTTCGGCGAGGTTTTCCGGCAAGGCCGCACAGTTCAACGCCAGAAACGGCGAGCTGTGCCGCGCACTGATGGCGTGACAGGCGCGGGCCACCAGCTCCTTGCCAGTACCGGTTTCGCCCTGGATCAACAGCGGCGCATCGAGGGCCGCCACCCGTTGTGCGCGGACTTTGAGCGTGCGAATGACCGGCGATTCACCCAGCAGCGCATCGAAACCTTCGGCGTGGTCGTGGTGCAGCGCCGACAGCCGTTCGCCAATGCGATTGGGTTGATAGAGGGTCAGCAACGCGCCAGCGTCGGTGATGGGCGTGGCATCCAGCAATAAAGTCTGGCCGTTGACCGTGATTTCGCGCAGCGGCAGACGAAAACCGTGTTCGAGCAGGGCGTCGAGCAACGCCGGATCGGAAAACAGCTCGGCAATGCTTTCACCGGCCGGTTCGCGACCGTACAGGGCGATCAATGCCGGGTTGGCCAGCAGCACTTTGCCGGCGCTGTCCAATGCCAGCACCGGGTCAGTCATGGCCGCCAGCAACGCATCGAGCTGCAGGTGTCGGCGCTGGCCGGGCAGGATGTCGACCACGGTGACCGCTTGCACGCCGCGCACGCTGAACAGCGCATCCCGTAACTCTTCGAGCACTTGCGGGCTCAGGGTCGGCGCGTCGATATAGACGTTGGGCGGGACCATTTCCACCGCATCCAGATTGAGATTGCGCCCACCGAGCAGGGCCAGGACTTCCTGGGTAATGCCGACGCGGTCGATGAAGCTGACGTGGATACGCATGGGACGCTTTCGGGTTCTGGATTACGGAGGGTGGCAAGTATGCCTTGGAGCAGAGGTAAGGTGAAATCCAGAGCGGGATGATGATCGTTCCCACGCTCTGCGTGGTAGCGCTGCCATGGACGCTCCGCATCCACACTGACGCGGAGCTTCAAGGGATGCATTCCCACGCCGGAGCGTGGGAACGATCAGCAGAGGTACCTGAGTTATTCGAAGTGTTCGAGGTTGACCGGGTCGCCGGATTTCATATTCAACTGCTGCCGGATGTCTTCAAACATCAGATCGTAATGCTTGTGGACAGAGCCGATCTGGCTGTGGGTCTTGGGAATTCCGTACTTTTCGGCGATTTTCGTCACGTTGCTGGCGAAGTTGTAGGCTTCCTCTTTCGGCAGGAAGAACGGCTCCGACACGTCCTTGCCCTGAATGCTGCCATGCAAGGTGAACTGGATGCCTTTTTCCCCTTTGGCATTCTTGCTGACTTCATAATCGAGGTGCACGTTGTAGCTGACATCATCCGGGGTCAGCGCATGACGTTCGATGTGCAAGTGTCCCGGCTCGAATTGTGCCATTCACGTCTCTCCTTACAGGTAGGTAATGCCAGGTGTCGCGGTGCTGATGCGGGTGCCAGCCTTGCCCTGGACGATCGATTCGATGTCGGCGAGTGAGCCGATCACCGCGACTTTTCCAGTATGGCGTGCGAACTCGCAGGCTGCCTGCACCTTTGGTCCCATGGAGCCCGCGGCGAAGCCGAGTTTTTCCATTTCGTCCGGGTGAGCCTGAGCGATGGATTTCTGGGTGGGTTTACCGAAGTCGACAAACGCCGCGTTGACGTCGGTGGCGATCACCAGCAAGTCGGCTTCAAGCTGTTCGGCCAGCAGCGCCGAGCACAGGTCCTTGTCGATGACCGCCTCGACACCTTCGAGCTTGCCGGGGGCGGTGTACATGGTCGGAATGCCGCCACCGCCGGCGCAAATCACGATGCTGCTTTTTTCCAGCAGCCACTTGATCGGGCGTATTTCAAAGATGCGTTTCGGTCTGGGGCTGGCGACTACCCGGCGATATTTGTCGCCGTCCGGGGCGATTGCCCAGCCTTTTTCGGCAGCCAGTTTTTCTGCCTCGGCCTTGGTGTACACCGGGCCGATGGGTTTGGTGGGGTTCTGGAAGGCCGGGTCATTGGCATCGACTTCGACCTGCGTCAGCAGGGTCGCGAACGGCACTTCGAAGTCCAGCAGGTTGCCCAGTTCCTGTTCGATGATGTAGCCGATCATGCCTTCGGTTTCAGCGCCGAGCACGTCCAGCGGATAGGGAGAAACCGAGGTGTAGGCCGCGGCCTGCAATGACAACAGCCCGACCTGCGGGCCATTGCCGTGGGCGATGACCAGTTGGTTGCCGGCGTGGATCTTGGCGATCTGCTCGGTGGCGATCCGGATGTTGGCGCGCTGGTTGTCAGCGGTCATCGGTTCACCCCGACGGAGCAGGGCGTTACCGCCCAGTGCAACGACGATACGCATGGTGGTTGTCCTTTTAGAGTCGGTGATCCTGGATCGTTCCCACGGTCCCCGTGGGAATGCATCTGGTGACGCTCCGCGTCACATCGGACGCGGAGCGTCCGTGGCGGCATTCCCACGCAGAGCGTGGGAACGATCGTTTGGGGGCAGTCCTTACAAATCAGCCAGCGTCGACACCAGAATCGCCTTGATGGTGTGCATGCGGTTTTCCGCTTGCTCGAAGGCAATGCAGGCCGGCGACTCGAAGACGTCATCGGTCACTTCGATACCGTTCTTCAGGTGTGGATACTGCTCGGCGATCTGTTTGCCGACCTTGGTGTCGCTGTTGTGGAAGGCCGGCAGGCAGTGCATGAACTTGGTGCGCGGGTTGCCGGTGGCTTTCATCAGTTCGGCGTTGACCTGATAAGGCAGCAGTTGCTGAATGCGCTCGGCCCAGGCCTCCACGGGTTCGCCCATCGACACCCAGACATCGGTGTGAATGAAGTCCACGCCTTTGACGGCGGCTTTCGGGTCTTCGGTGAGGGTGATGCGGGCACCGCTTTCTTCACCGTACTGTTTGCAGCGTGCCACCAGATCGTCCGCCGGCCACAAGGCTTTCGGCGCGCAGATGCGCACGTCCATGCCGAGCTTGGCGCCGATCAGCAGCAGCGAATTGCCCATGTTGTTGCGGGCGTCGCCGAGGTAGGCGTAGCTGATGTCGTGGATCGGTTTGTCGGCGTGTTCACGCATGGTCAGCACGTCGGCAATCATTTGCGTCGGGTGATATTCATCGGTCAAACCGTTGAACACCGGGACCCCGGCAAACTTGGCCAGTTCTTCGACGATCTCCTGTTTGAAGCCACGGTATTCGATCGCGTCGTACATGCGCCCCAGTACGCGGGCGGTGTCCTTCATGCTTTCCTTGTGGCCGATCTGCGAAGAGTTGGGATCGATGTAGGTGACGTTGGCACCCTGGTCATAGGCCGCGACTTCGAACGCACAGCGGGTGCGGGTCGAGGTTTTTTCGAAGATCAGCGCGATGTTGTTGCCCTTGAGGTGCTGCTGTTCGGTGCCGGTGTATTTGGCGCGCTTGAGGTCGCGGGACAGGTCGAGCAGGTAACGCAATTCGCGAGGGGTGTGGTGTTCCAGGCTCAGCAGATTGCGGTTATGAATATTGAACGCCATTTTGGATCTCCTAAGGTGTCGGTTATCCCTTCGGCCCACACTCGGTAAGTGTGGGCCGAAGTTAATAGGTTAGTAGTCGATCGGATCGCGGATGATCGGGCAGGTCATGCAGTGGCCGCCGCCGCGACCGCGTCCGAGTTCGCCGGCGCTGATGGTGATCACTTCCACCCCGGCCTTGCGCAGCAGAGTATTGGTGTAGGTATTGCGGTCGTAGCCGATGACCACCCCCGGTTCCACGGCCACCACGTTGTTGCCGTCATCCCATTGCTCGCGTTCGGCGGCGAAGCTGTTGCCGCCGGTTTCGACGACGCGCAGGGCCTTGAGGTTGAGGGCCTTGGCCACGGTGTCGAGGAAGTTGGTTTCTTCGCGACGGATGTCGATGCCGCCCGGTTTGCTTTCGTCGGGGCGAAGGGTGAAGGCAACAATCTGGTTCACCACTTCCGGGAAGATCGTCACCACATCGCGGTCGCAGAAACTGAACACGGTGTCCAGGTGCATCGCCGCGCGGGATTTCGGCAGGCCGGCGACGATGACCTTCTCGACGGCTTTGTTCTTGAACAGGTTGACCGCCAGTTGGCCGATGGCCTGGCGGGATGAGCGTTCGCCCATGCCGATCAACACCACGCCGTTGCCGATCGGCATCACGTCGCCGCCTTCGAGGGTGGAACTGCCGTGGTCCTTGTCCGGGTCGCCATACCAGATTTCGAATTCGGCGTTGGTGAACTGCGGATGGAATTTGTAGATGGCGGTGGTCAACAGGGTTTCCTGGCGACGCGCCGGCCAGTACATAGGGTTGAGGGTGACGCCACCGTAGATCCAGCAGGTGGTGTCGCGGGTGAACTGGGTGTTGGGCAGCGGCGGCAGGATGAAGCTGGAGTGGCCGAGGAATTCACGGAACATCTGGATGGTCTTGCCGCCGAAACTGTCCGGCAGGTCATCGGCAGAGACCCCGCCAATCAGGAACTCGGCGATCTTGCGCGGCTCCAGGCTGCGCAGCCATGAACTCGTTTCATTGATCAAGCCCAGGCCCACCGAATCGGCGGTGATCTTGCGTTGCAGAATCCAGTCCAGGGCTTCGGGGATGGCGACGATGTCGGTCAACAAGTTGTGCATTTCCAGCACATCGACATTGCGCTCACGCATCTTGGTGACGAAATCGAAATGGTCGCGCTTGGCCTGAGCCACCCACAGTACGTCGTCGAACAGCAGTTCGTCGCAGTTGTTCGGGGTCAAACGCTGGTGGGCAAGCCCGGGGGAGCAAACCATGACTTTGCGCAATTTGCCGGCTTCGGAATGGACGCCGTACTTAACTTTTTCCGTGGTCATTTCAGTGATCCTCCAGCTACAAATTACAGGGTCAGAAAGCCGTCATAGAGACCGTAGGCCGCTACCAGCGCGCCCACGACCACCGCGGCGAAAATCAGTTTCTCGACGTTGGTGAACACCGGTTTGTCGAGTTCCAGCTTGGCCTTGGCGAACAGGATGGCGCCGGGTGCGTAGAGCAGGGCCGAGAGCAGCAGGTACTTGATACCGCCGGCATAGAGCAGCCAGACCGCGTAAATCAACGCGATGGCGCCGATGATCAGATCCTTCTGCCGTTCACCCGCCGCGCCTTCATAGGTTTCGCCGCGTACCGCCAACAGCAGGGCATAGGCGGCCGACCACAGGTATGGCACCAGAATCATCGAGGTGGCGAGGTAGATCAGCGACAGGTAAGTGCTGGCCGAGAACAGTGTGATGATCAGGAACACCTGAACCATGGCGTTGGTCAGCCACAGCGCATTGACCGGCACTTGGTTGGCGTTTTCCTTGCGCAGGAAGGCCGGCATGGTGTGGTCCTTCGCGGCGGCGAACATGATCTCCGCACACAGCAGCACCCATGACAACAGCGCACCAAGCAGGGAAATGATCAGGCCGACACTGATCAGTACCGCCCCCCATTTACCCACCACATGCTCGAGCACGGCGGCCATCGACGGGTTCTGCAGCTTGGCCAGTTCCGGTTGAGTCAGGATGCCCAGCGACAGCACGTTCACCAGCACCAGAATGAGCAGCACGGAAATAAAGCCGATCACCGTGGCCTTACCCACATCACTGCGTTTTTCCGCACGCGCCGAGAAAATGCTCGCACCTTCAATGCCGATGAACACCCAGACGGTGACCAGCATCATGTTGCGCACCTGATCCATCACGCTGCCCAGGTCAGGGTTTTTCAGGCCCCAGATGTCGGCGGTGAAGATGTCCAGTTTGAACGCGAACACGGCAATCAGGATGAACAGCACCAGCGGCACAATCTTGGCTACGGTGGTGACCAGGTTGATGAAGGCGGCTTCCTTGATCCCGCGCAGCACCAGCAGATGGACGGCCCAGAGCAGGACAGAGGCGCCAATCACTGCAGCCACCGTGTTGCCCTCACCGAAGACCGGGAAGAAGTAACCCAGGGTGCTGAACAGCAGGACGAAATAGCCGACGTTGCCCAGCCAGGCGCTGATCCAGTAGCCCCAGGCGGAAGAAAAGCCCATGTAGTCGCCGAAGCCGGCCTTGGCATAGGCGTAGACACCACCGTCGAGGTCAGGCTTGCGGTTGGCCAGGGTCTGGAACACAAAAGCGAGCGTCAGCATACCCACGGCGGTGATGGCCCAGCCAATCAGAATGGCGCCGACGTCAGCACTGGCGGCCATGTTCTGTGGCAAAGAAAAAATCCCTCCACCTATCATTGAACCAACTACCAGGGCAACCAGTGCTCCCAGTCGAAGTTTTCCAGGGGTTTCAGACATTGCATGACTCCATTGCAAATGAAGAGGGTTAACAGCTTGGTTCTGTTTACAACTCAATCAGCTGACATGGATCAGTGCATGCTCACATTGTGGATAAAAGCTCACCAAATATTCGCAGGCACAAGTCAGCATTCTGAAAAGCCTGTCCTAGACGCGTCGTGTTTTAAGTATTTAACGGATCGTGTTGCTGCTTTATGACGCTAGTTCGTTTTTAGGCGGACGCAAACTTTGCGGAGGTAATTTCAGTAGCAAATAGTTTTATTGAGGGGCACGCTTAAAGCGAATCGCTATAAAAAAGGGTGAATCTATAAGCGCTCAGTAAGAGTCGTAAATTGGCGTTAACGAATAAAGGTTATTACGCTCTACCCAATTAGATAATAAGAAGATAACCCGGTATTTTCCGAGCCATTGGAGGCGCAACAATGTCGCAAACCCAGCAAAAGCTTCGCCTGAGCGCGCTGATCGCTCTGGTCGTGGGCTCGATGATTGGCGGTGGAATATTTTCCTTGCCGCAGAACATGGCCGCCAAAGCCGATGCCGGTGCGATATTGATTGGTTGGGCAATCACCGCCGTCGGCATGCTGACCCTGGCGTTTGTGTTCCAGACCCTGGCCAATCGCAAACCGGAGCTGGACTCGGGGGTGTACGCCTACGCCAAGGCCGGCTTTGGCGATTACATGGGGTTTTCCTCGGCATGGGGTTACTGGATCAGCGCCTGGCTGGGCAACGTCGGCTACTTCGTTTTGCTCTTCAGCACGCTGGGGTTTTTCTTTCCGGTTTTCGGCGAGGGCAATACGCCGATTGCCATTGCCTGTGCCTCGGTGCTGTTGTGGACGGTGCATTTTGTGGTGATGCGCGGAATCAAAGAGGCGGCGTTCATCAACCTGCTGACCACGGTGGCCAAGATCGTGCCGTTGATCCTGTTCATCGTGATTGCTGCGGTGGCGTTCAAGGCCGATGTGTTTACCCGTGACATCTGGGGGCGCAGCAACCCGAGTTTCGGGAGCGTGATGGACCAGGTGCGCAACATGATGCTGGTCACTGTCTTTGTGTTCATCGGTATCGAAGGCGCCAGTGTCTATTCGGCGCGGGCGGAGAAACGTTCGGATGTGGGGCGGGCCACGGTCATTGGTTTTCTCGGTGTGTTGGCGTTACTGGTGCTGGTCAACGTGTTGTCGCTGGGCATCATGAGCCAACCGGAGTTGGCCACCTTGCAGAACCCGTCGCTGGCGTCGGTGCTGGAGCATATCGTCGGCCCGTGGGGCGCGTTGCTGATCAGCGTGGGTCTGGCGATTTCACTGCTGGGCGCGTTGCTCTCGTGGGCGCTGCTGTGTGCCGAGATCCTGTTCGCCACGGCGAAAGACAAGACCATGCCGGCGTTCCTGACCAAGGAAAACGCCAATCATGTGCCGGTCAATGCGCTATGGCTGACCAACGTGATGATTCAGCTGTTCCTGCTGATCACGCTGTTTTCCGCCGGCACCTACACCAGCCTGATTTACCTGGCCTCGTCGATGATTCTGGTGCCGTATCTGTGGTCGGCGGCCTATGCGGTGTTGTTGAGCGGGCGCGGTGAAACCTATGAGCACGCTTCGGCAGAACGGACCAAGGATCTGTTGATCGGCGGCGTCGCCCTGAGTTACGCGGTGTGGTTGTTGTACGCCGGTGGTTTGAAGTATTTGCTGCTCTCGGCCTTGCTGTATGCGCCGGGCGTGATCCTGTTCGCCAAGGCCAGGCGTGAACAGGGTAAACCGCTGTTCACACCGGTCGAGAAGGGCATATTTACCTGCGTCATCTGCGGCGCCGGGTTGGCAGCCTATGGGCTGTACAGCGGGGTGTTGAGGTTGTGAGCACTCCTGCATGGAATGCATCAACCTGCGGGAGTGAGCCCGCTCGCATCGAAGGGCTTGCCAAACGAGAGGCCGAGCATAGATAGATGAAAACCCCATGCAGGAGCTGAGCTTGCTCGCGATGGCGGCGTGACAGTCAGCTATGCAGTGTCTGACCCTGCGCTATCGCGAGCAAGCTTTGCTCCTGCCGGGTGCGTTTTCAAACGCGGAACTGATCCATCAACTTCATTTGCTGGGTCGTCAGGCTGTTGAGTTGGCTGCTGATGTGCGCCGATTCGGTAGCCTGGCCGGTCAGGGTTTCGGTGACGGTGCGGATCGCCGAGACGTTGCGGTTGACCTCTTCGGCTACGGCGCTTTGCTGTTCCGCGGCGCTGGCGATTTGCAGGTTCATGTCGCTGATCACGGTGACTGCGTCGCTGATTTTGCTCAAGGCCTGCACCGCTTGCTGGATTTGCCCGGCGTTGCTGTGGGCCTGGGTCTGGCTTGAATGCATGGTGGCAACCACGCCGCGTGTGCCGCTCTGGATACGTTCGATCACCAGGCGAATTTCTTCCACCGAGTCCTGGGTGCGTTTGGCCAGGTTGCGCACTTCGTCAGCCACCACCGCAAAACCACGACCACTCTCGCCGGCACGCGCGGCTTCGATCGCCGCGTTGAGCGCCAGCAGGTTGGTTTGCTCGGCGATGCTGCGGATTACCTCCAGCACCGAACCGATCTGCTCGCTGTTGACCGCCAGTGCCTCGACCTCGGTCACGGCCTTGCTGACTTCATCGGCCAGTTGATTGATGTCGCGGGTGCTGCGCTCGATGATCTGCATGCCATCGCGGGCCGATTGATCGGCGCCTTTGGCGGCGCTTGCCGCATTCGACGCACTGTTGGCGACGTCGTGGGCGGTGGCGCTCATCTCATTGGAAGCGGTGGCGACCTGGTCGATTTCGCGGAACTGCACCTGCATGCCTTCGCTGGTTTGACGGGCGATTTCCGAAGACTGGTCAGCGGTGCCGCGTGCGTCGGTGATGCTTTGCTTGATCTGCGCGATGGTCGGTTGCAGTTTGTCGAGGAACCGGTTGAACCAACTGACCAGCTCGCCCAATTCATCCTTCTTGCTGTAGTGCAGGCGCTGGGTCAGGTCGCCGTCGCCACTGGCGATCGCCTTGAGCATGTCGGCCACGCTGTTGATCGGCCGGGTCACGCCCGAAGCGGTGAGCCACATCAGCAGCAAGCCGATCAGGCCGGCAATGATCGCCACCACAATGGCTTTGATCGTGCCAGTTTGCTGGGCGTCGTCGAGCACTGATTGCAGCTTCACCGAATCCGCCAGCAGCACTTGCCTGGGCAGGTCGATGACCACGCCCCAGGCTTTGGAATCGGCAATCGGGCTGACCGGGTACACCGCGCGGATCAGGTCACCCTGCTGGAGAATTTTCGCGGTGCCGGCGCCGAGCAGTTGCAAGACATCCTTGCCATCAGCGCCGAGGGTATCGCCGATGCTTTTGCCGACTTTGCTGGCGTCGACGCTGTAGGCGGCCATGACGCCCGTGCCGGAGACAATCAGCATGTGTCCGGCGCTGTTGAACAGTTCACGCTGGGAATCGACCGCCGCAGCTTGCAGGGCGTCGAGCGCGATGTCGATACCGACCACGCCGATGGATTTGCCCTCCACCAGCAGCGGAACGGAAATGGTGGTCATCAACACTTCCTTGCCACCGACCGTATCGGCGTACGGGTCGAGCAGGCAGGTGCGCTTGCTGTCCCGCGGGCAGGTGTACCAGATGTTGTAGGGCGTGCCGCTGAGGTTAAGCGTGGTCTTGGTCATGTCCTCTTCGACCATGATGGTATTGAGCGCTTCACCCCCGGCGCGGCTCCAGTACGTAGCGAAGCGACCCGCCTCGTTGGACTGACGGGCGGCATCATTGGCGAACTCGCTGTCCTTGTCGTCGAGGCCGTTGGGTTCGAACGCCAGCCAGATCCCCAGCACTTTGCTGTTGCGCTCGAATGCGGTCTTCAAGCTCTGGTTCAACTCTTCGCGCAGGGCACCGGGCTCGAGCGAGCGCTTGGCGGCGAGGTTGCGCATGTCGTTGATCTGATCCGCCAACGCGGTCACTACCGTCAGGGTTTCACCGAACGTCTTCTGCACCCGAACCGCTTGCTCGGCGGCCTTGGCCTGCAGCAAGTCCTGCACGCTGGCGGTGAGCATTCTGCTGCTGGAGTCGCTGACCAGTTCATCGTTCTGATTGGTCTGATAGAAGTTCATGCCCACGATCAACGCGACGACGCCGAGCAGGCAGAGGCCGGAGAGCAGGACAATTTTCAGGCGGATGGACAGTGAGTCGAACATGGGGCGAGCTCGCGAATGGATGAATAGTTGGCTGTGAGCCGGAGCGGCTCGATCCGCCAAATCCATTTAGCGCCATTCCATCCACATCGGCGCGAAGCCGAGATTGCATGAGCAGCATGCCGACGAACGGTCATGGTTGAACGTTTGCGCGGGAAAATGTGCCGAAAGCAGGCTCAAAAACAGGAAAAATCGCGGTGCATTCAGGTGCGTCGCGTCGGCGATTCAGGCCGCGACCAGATCCACAGATTGCCCAGCCCCATCCCGACGATCGCCAGATAAATCGGCCAGCCATGGTCGAGCATTACCAGCATGAGACCGGCACATAACAGCATGCTGACCGTGGCGCTGACTTTGGCCCGGCGCGCGATGATTCTGCCGTTGCGCCAATTGCTGAGGATGGGACCGAACAATCGATGACTTTCCAGCCAGGCACTCAGGCGTGGCGAACTTTTAGTGGCGGCCCAGGCGGCCAGCAGGATGAATTCGGTGGTCGGCAGGCCGGGAATGACGATGGCGATCAGGCCGATACCCAGGCTGACGTAGGCCAGCAGGCCGAAGAGAACGCGGGTTAGTTTTGAGGAGGCGGGCATGGGCTCAAGGCAGGTATCGAGGCTAGATCAGGATCTGGGGAAGTTGCTCGGTCCCTGTGGGAGCGGGCTCGCCCGCGATAGCATTTTCCAATTCAGCATCTCTAATGGATGTGAAGCCGCCATCGCGGGCAAGCCCGCTCCCACAGGATTTTTAAACCGTCAGGCGATTTCCGGGGTGGTGGAGTAAGCCTGTTCCAGCAACACCGTGAACCGATTGAACGCATCGATGGCGCCTTTATCCAGTTCGGCTTCTTCCTCTGCGCTGAGCGACAGTCCATCGAGGGTTTTGACGAAGCTCTTCCAGCCTTGCGCACGACCACCGGCCGGCTCGCCCAAGTGCCGTGCACCAAAGGTTTCGCTCAAACCCAGGCCCACGGCACGCTTGATCAGGAACGCCGCACCCAGCTTCGAGCCTTCGGAAACGAACAGCCAGCCCAGCGCTTGGGCCTTGCCTGGGTTGTTCACCGCACCGGCGACCGGTGCCGGAACGTCGGTGTCCAGGTCCGCCAGGTCGGCCTTGGCCGCTTCGGCGCGGCAGCGAGCGCAGAGGTCCGGGACGATGGCGATCAGTTGAGCATCGTTGTACAGCGACACCAGCTCCGACTGGAACAGGTACTGCGCCACCACGAAGCGGGCGAAGCTGGCCCGGGATTCAAAAGGCGCGTGGGCTTTGACCAGGGCATCGAGTCTGGTGTGGGGCTCGTGGGTGATCTGGTTCAGGCGTTGGGAACGCAGGCTCGGGGATTGAACGGTGTCCTGAGTGGTCATGACAAATCCTTTGGAAGAAAAAGAAACGCTTGTTAACGAGACGAATCAGCTCGGGCCAGGCAGTAAAAAAACCTCACTGCGCAGCCCTGTGAAGCCGCGCAGAGAGGTGAGGCCGGTCAGATATCCCAGATCAGGTTGATGGCGAAATTGCGACCCGGCTGGGTCAGGCGATCAAGGTTGGCCGGTTGGGTCACCGAGGCTTCGCCGACGCTGTCGTAGCCGCGCACGTCATCCCACAGCCAGTACTTCTTGTCGGTCAGGTTGTAGATGCCGCCGCTGAGGGTGACGTCGTTGGTCACCTTGTAGAACCCGGTCAGGTCGAGGATGCCGAAGCCCGGCGTCTTGAACTGGCTGCTGACGCCGTCCGGCGACTTGAAGTTGCTGTCGTCGACGCGGTCCTTCTTTTTCACCAGGGTCCAGCTGAGCAAGCTGCCGTAGTTGTCCTGGTCGTAACCCAGACCAAACACGCCGGTCAGCGGGTTGACGCTGTTGATCGGCTCGCCATTGTCGTTGTTGCGACCGTAGGCGTAGGCCACCGAGCCCTGGGTATAGAGACCTTGTGGTGCACCCAAGGTATCGAGGTTCAGGCGACCCTTGATTTCCGCGCCCTTGATGGTGGCGTGCTTGATGTTGGCGCTCTGGAAGGTCGGTTGGTCATAACCCGGAGTGACAGCGTCTTCGTTGATGAAGTCGCGGTACTTGTTGTAGAACACCGCCATTTCGAATGAGCCCTGCTCGAAGTTGCCCCGCAGGCCCGTCTCGTAGCTTTGGCTTTTTTCCGGTTCCAGGTCCGGGTTGGGTTCCACGCTGTAACCCGCCGCGGTGTTATCGAAACGCCCGTACAAAGCCTTCGCGGTCGGGGTGCGGAAGCCTTCGGCGTACTGGCCGTACCAGGTGTAGTTATCGGTCAGGGCGTAGGTCAGGCCGAACTTGGGCGAGACTTTGTGCCAGGTCTTGTTTTCGTCGCTGACGGTGCCGCGACCGTCAGCCGAAACGGTGTTGAGGAATTCGTCGGTGATATCCGGCTTGAGTTCGGTGTAGTCGTAGCGCAAGCCCGGCAGGAAGGTCCACTTGTTCCAGCTGATCTGATCCTGGGCGAACACGCTGTAGGTGTTGATGGTCGGGTCCGGGAAATCCGAGGATTTTTTCAGCACGTCCGCCGGGCTGCTGGCGCCAATGGCAGTGCAGCCGCGACCGACCGCCAGGCAGGTGCCGTTACCGCTGCGCGAGCCGGTGACTTTCTGTTGCTTGAGGGTGGTGCCGTAAGTCAGCAAGTGCTCGGTGTCGGCAATGCTGAAAGATTTATCCAGCTGCAAATCGAACACCCACTGCTTTTCTTCGTAGAGAGTGTCGCGGGTTCGCAGTACCTGGCGAGTGATCGGGAAATAGAACTCGTCGGTGCTCTGGTCAGTCTTGGCAATCTGATGGTTCAGGCTCCACTTGATATTGTCCGTCAGCAGGCTGTCCAGGGCGAAGCTGTGTTCCAGGCCAAAACGCTCGCGGGTGATCGTGTCGTTACCGGTGCGCCACTGGTACATGCCACCAGGCAAAATGCTCGCCGGGATGGTGGGGGCGCCCTCGAAGAACGGGCCGCCATAGGCACTTTTCTGGTCGCTATCGCGATCGTCCTTGTACTTCTCGTAGGTCAGGCCAAGGCGTGCGTCGTCCTGGTAATTCCAGCCGACCTTGGCCAGGACGTTGCTGGTGCGTACGTCCTCCGGGTTGGCCGCCGTGCGGCTCAGACCGGTACCGTTGTTGTTGCCATAGGATTCGGTTTCGTGACCGTCGCGCTGGCTGTAATGCAGCAGGCCGTCGAATTGATCGGCACGACCGGCCACGGTGGCGGATTTCAGCCAGCTCTCGTCAGCGGAGCTGTAGCCGGTCTTCAAGCGTGCGCCAACATCCTGGCCGGGCTTGATGATGTCGTCCGGATCGAGGGTGAAGTAGCTGACCGCGCCGCCGATGGCGTTGCTGCCGTAGAGCACCGAAGCGGGGCCGCGGAGGATCTCGACGCGTTTGACGATTTCCGGGTCGACGTAGTTGCGCTGGGTCTTGGCATAGGGGCCGTTGAAGAAACCGTTGGGGACTTCGACCCCGTCAATCTGGGTCAGAACCCGGTTACCGTCGATGCCGCGGATGTTGAAGCCGCTGATCCCGCCGCGGGTGCCGGCACCGCCCACCGAAACGCCCGGCTCGTAGCGCACCAGATCCTTGATGGTATTGACGTTGTTGCGGTCCAGTTCTTCGCGCGTGTGGACAGTGACCGTGCTGGGCACGCTGTCCACCGATTGCTCCTGGCGGGTGGCGCTGATGGTCGTCTGTTGCAGATTGAGCGCGCTGCCGGTGGTGCTACGCTCCAGCACGATGTTGTTGTCACCCAGTTTGCGATAACTCAGGTTGGTCCCCACCAACAGGCGATCCAAGGCTTTGTCCGCAGGCAACGACCCGCGCACACCCGGCGAAGCGACCCCTTGCGCGAGCTCGGCCGGCAAGCCTACCTGCCAGCCTGTCACGGCGGTAAAGGCATTGAGTGCCGAGACCAGTGATTGCGGCGCGATGGTGAATGCGTAGTCGCCCATTTTGCGGGTCTGCTGTTCGGTAGCAGTAGCCGCCATCAGCGGGGCGCTGCCGGCCATCAGGATGGCGGCGGTCAGCAGCGACAGCACACGGGAAGGTGAAGGGGATTGGCGGGTAAGGCGAGAGGACATCGATAGCGCTCCGTGTCGCACGAATCTTTATAGGTGCTGATTGGCAGGTTTAGATGCGAATCAATTGCATTGGCTATAACGAGACGTACGGGGAACGGCTATCGAGTAAAAATAATTCTCATTCAGTTCAAGATCACCAGCGCCGGGTATTCCTTCAGTTGCGCGGAAGTGATGTGGGCCAGCGAGCGAACCACGTCCAGCGGCTGATCGAGACGATAATTTCCCGTCACGGCAACCGCGGCCAACTGCTCGTTGTTGTTGATGATCCAGCCCGGATAGTAACGACGCAGCTCAGCGAGCACCTGGTTCAGCGGGCAGTTTTCAAACACCAGGCGTCCCTGGACCCACGCCAGGTCGGTGGCTGCATCCAGCTTGGCCGGGCGGTCGAAGCCGTTGGGGCCGATGCGGATGCTCTCTCCGGCGGTCAGGCGAACCCGTGCGTCGTCATGGGTGGCGCGCAAGTCGACATCACCGCGCTGCACGCGAACCTGGGTCACGCCGTCAAGGTAGCGCACGGCAAATGCCGTATCGCGCACGCTGGCGGTAACCAGGCCCGCGTTGATTTCCAGTGGCCGATCACGATGGGGCTGAACCTCGAAAAATGCCTCGCCTTGAAACAGACGTGCCTGGCGTTGCTGGTCGTTGATGGTGCTGGAAAACGCCGAGTTGGTGTTTAGCAGGACTTTCGAGCCGTCCTCCAGTTGCAGGCGCTGGCGCTCGCCAACTACGGTCAAATGATCGGCCTGCAGGCGCATGGGCAGATTGCTGAAGCTGAACAGACCGAGGATCAGCACGGCCGCCGTGGCCAAGGGTTTCCAGTGCGGGCGCAAGCGAGCCAAAAGCGTGACCTTGGTCGGGCGGGCAGCCAGGCTTTGTGCGCATTGCGTGACTTGCGGGCCGTTCCAGATCGCCTGGGCCTTGGCGAACGCGTCGGCATGCGCCGCGTCTGCCGCGAGCCATGCATGGAACTGGCGCGTCTGCTCTTCGCTCGGGCTGTCCAGCACGATCAGCCAGTCCAGGGCCTGGTCCATCGCGTCTGCAGTAGCCTGCGCCGGTGAGGGCGAAGGGGAGCGGTGGGTGTCCGTCACGGTGTTTCCTCGGCAGTGTCTGTGCACGGCTGTTTTTGTAGTGAAACTGAAAAGAGCGGCAAGGGTAGCCCTGATGACCAGACCCGTCGAGCCGCAGCCGGTTCAGTGGCCGCTTGACCGTTCGGCGACGCCGATACAGATCGTCATGATCAGTTTCAGCTCCTTCTGCACGGTGCTGAGCGAAACGCCGAGTTTTTCAGCAATCTCCAGATAACTGTGACCGTGCAGGCGGCTGAGGATGAAAATCTGTTGCTGACGGGGGCTGAGTTGACTGAGGCGTACGTTCAGACGCTCGAGCAATTGTTCGGCATGGGCGGCGTCTTCGGCGCTGCTGGCGGGGGCGGCAACACTTTGCACCACGTCCACGGGCACGTCCTCGACCATGGTCCGAGAATGGATGCGTCGCGCACGCAAATGGTCCAGTGCCAGATTGCGGGCAGTCTGGAAGACAAACGGTTCAAGATGATCGATGGCCCGCTCACTGAGAGCGCGGGTCACTCGCAGGTAGGTCTCCTGCAACAGGTCTTCGGCGGTGCTGTGATTGTTGACCATTCGCTCCAGCGTGCGTAGCAGGGAGACTCGCTGGGTAATGAAGACGTCGTTGAAGCGCGATTGACTCACGGGAAGACCTGATCCATTTTGAGTGAATGATAATGCTTATCATCCACGCGCATGGTCAAGTCTTGATTTTGTTGATGATTACGCGCGGCCCTGCAAATAGGTCGCGTAATCCGGAATCCGATGCGAGTGTTGTTGATCCATCATCGGGCTGCTGAGCAAATAATCGGCGCTGCATTCATTGCACGCTACCGGAATGTTCCAGACCGCCGCGACCCGCAGCAACGCCTTGATGTCCGGGTCGTGTGGTTGCGGTTCGAATGGGTCCCAGAAGAACACCAGCATGTCGACCCGTTGCTCGGCGATTCGCGCGCCAAGCTGCTGGTCGCCACCCAGTGGGCCGCTGATCATGCTTTCCACTGGCAGATCGAGGCGTTGTTGCAACAACAATCCCGTGGTGCCGGTGGCGACCAGTTCATGCTGGGCGAGACGGTCTTTCTGTCGTGCGGCCCAATCGAGCAGAAATACCTTGCAGTGGTCATGGGCCACCAGGGCGATACGCTTGCGCGCCGCCATGGTTTTTTGCGTGAAGCTGATACCGATCATGGGGTTTTCCACAGGGCGATTTGCGAGGGGGCTGAGGACGCCATCGCCTGCCTGTATGAGCGAGGCTTGCCCGCGAACCCGACACCGCGGTTATTCATTGGTACCGCGTTATCGTTCTTCGCCGGCAAGCCTGGCTCCTGCAGGATCGGATAAGGCGCAACAGGCGAAGGTTATTCGGCGTTGCACAGCGCCAGGCAGTTATCGAGCATGCGGTTGGAGAAGCCCCATTCGTTGTCGTACCAGGCCAGTACCTTGAGCAGCTTGCCGCTGGACTTGGTGTGGTTGGCGTCGAAAATCGACGACAGCGGGTTGTGGTTGAAGTCGCTGGAAACCAGCGGCAAGGTGTTGTAGCCGAGAATCTTCGAATGCTGGCTGGCGTGCTTGAGCAGGGCGTTGACTTCTTCCGCGCTGGCTTCTTTTTTCAGCTGCACGGTCAGGTCCACCAGCGATACGTTGATCACCGGTACACGCACCGCCATGCCGGTCAGTTTGCCCGCCAGTTCCGGCAGCACCAGGCCGACCGCTTCAGCGGCGCCAGTCTTGCTCGGGATCATGTTCTGGGTGGCCGAGCGCGCACGGTACGGGTCGCTGTGGTAAACGTCGGTCAGGTTCTGGTCGTTGGTGTAAGCGTGGATGGTGGTCATCAAACCGCTTTCGATGCCCAACTCGCGGTGCAGCACCTGGGCCACCGGGGCCAGGCAGTTGGTGGTGCACGAGGCGTTGGAAATGATCTGGTGCGATTGGCGCAGAATGTCGTGGTTGACCCCGTAGACCACGGTGGCGTCGGCGCCTTTGGCTGGCGCCGAGATGATCACTTTGCGTGCGCCGGCCGTAATATGCGCGGCAGCCTTGGCGCGGTCGGTGAACAGGCCGGTGCATTCGAACACCACATCAATTTTTTCCGCGGCCCAGGGCAGGTCGGCCGGGTTGCGAATGGCGCTAACGGCAATACGGTCGCCATTGACGGTCAGGCTTTCCTGATCGTGCTGGACATCCGCGTCGAATGTGCCGTGAACGGTGTCGTATTTGAGCAGGTGCGCATTGATAGCGCTGTCTCCGAGATCGTTGATGGCAACGATCTGCAGATCCTGACGGTAGCCCTGGGTATAGAGTGCGCGCAGGACGTTACGGCCAATCCGGCCAAAACCATTGATTGCAATTCGAAGAGTCATTAACAGCGCCACCGTCGTTTTGTTGTTGGAATTACAAGATTATTCGCAAAAAAATAGAAAACAAGCCTTTTTGATGGCAATATTTTGTTCAATCTACAACGAGTGACCTGAATCAACTGGTCCAACCGATCAAGAAAACCGTCTGTCATCCCATCGACACCGGCGTTTGATCAGCATAGACAATCAGGTCGCCACATCCGTTAGCCTGGAGTTCTACACATGCATCCCCGCGTCCTTGAGGTCACCGAACGGCTTATCGCCCGCAGTCGCGCCACGCGTGAGGCTTACCTTGCATTGATTCGCGGTGCGGCCAGCGACGGCCCGATGCGCGGCAAGCTGCAATGCGCCAACTTCGCCCACGGCGTGGCCGGTTGCGGCAGCGACGACAAGAAGAGCTTGCGGATGATGAATTCCGCGAACATTGCAATTGTTTCGTCATATAACGACATGCTCTCGGCGCACCAGCCGTACGAAGTCTTCCCTGAACTGATCAAGAAAGCCCTGCGCGAAATCGGCTCCGTCGGCCAGTTCGCCGGTGGTACACCGGCCATGTGCGATGGCGTGACCCAGGGCGAGCCGGGCATGGAGCTGAGCCTGCCGAGCCGTGAAGTGATCGCGCTGTCCACCGCCGTGGCGTTATCCCACAACATGTTCGACGGCGCGCTGATGCTCGGCATCTGCGACAAGATCGTCCCGGGCCTGATGATGGGCGCGTTGCGCTTCGGTCATCTGCCGATGATCTTCGTGCCGGGCGGGCCGATGGTCTCCGGTATTTCCAACAAGCAGAAAGCCGACGTGCGCCAGCGCTACGCCGAAGGCAAGGCCAGCCGCGAGGAACTGCTGGAGTCGGAAATGAATTCCTACCACAGCCCCGGCACCTGCACCTTCTACGGCACCGCCAACACCAACCAATTGCTGATGGAAGTCATGGGCCTGCACTTGCCGGGTGCGTCCTTCGTCAACCCGAACACGCCACTGCGTGACGCCCTGACCCGCGAAGCGGCGCATCAGGTGACGCGCATTACCAAACAGAACGGCGACTACCTGCCGATCGGTGAAATCGTCGACGAGCGTTCGCTGGTCAACTCCATCGTGGCGCTGCATGCCACCGGTGGCTCGACCAACCACACCCTGCACATGCCGGCCATTGCCATGGCGGCGGGCATTCAGTTGACCTGGCAGGACATGGCCGACCTCTCCGAGGTGGTGCCGACCCTGAGCCACGTCTACCCGAACGGCAAGGCCGACATCAACCACTTCCAGGCCGCGGGTGGCATGTCGTTCCTGATCCGCGAACTGCTGGAAGCCGGGCTGCTCCATGAAAACGTCAACACCGTGCTCGGCCATGGCCTGAGCCGCTACACCAAGGAGCCGTTCCTCGACAACGGTGAACTGGTATGGCGCGAAGGCGTGACCGAGAGCCTTGATGAAAGCATTCTGCGGCCGGTCGCTCGGGCATTCTCGCCAGAAGGCGGTTTGCGCGTGATGGAAGGCAACCTCGGTCGCGGCGTGATGAAGGTGTCCGCCGTGGCGCTGGAAAACCAGATTGTGGAAGCGCCGGCAATGGTGTTCCAGGATCAGCAGGACCTGGCGGATGCGTTCAAGGCCGGATTGCTGGAGAAGGATTTTGTCGCGGTGATGCGCTTCCAGGGGCCGCGCTCCAACGGCATGCCGGAACTGCACAAGATGACGCCGTTCCTCGGTGTGCTGCAGGATCGCGGCTTCAAGGTTGCGCTGGTGACCGACGGGCGCATGTCCGGCGCGTCGGGGAAAATCCCGGCAGCGATTCACGTCAGCCCCGAAGCTTATGTCGGCGGCGCTTTGGCGCGGGTGCAAGAGGGCGATATCATCCGCGTCGATGGCGTCAAAGGCACCCTGGAGCTTAAGGTGGACGCCGAAGAATTCGCAGCGCGCACGCCGGCCAAAGGCCTGTTGGGTAACAACATCGGCACCGGTCGCGAACTGTTTGGTTTCATGCGCATGGCCTTCAGCTCGGCGGAGCAGGGCGCCAGCGCCTTTACTTCTGCCCTGGAGACGCTTAATTGAAACTGGCTTTGGTCGGTGACATCGGTGGGACCAACGCACGTTTCGCGTTGTGGAAAAACCAGCAGCTGGAATCGGTCCAGGTGCTGGCGACAGCAGATTTCGCCAATCCGGAACAGGCAATCAGCCTTTACCTGAGCGGGCTCGGCCTGGCACCGGGGGCTATCGGTTCGGTGTGCCTGTCGGTGGCCGGCCCGGTGAGCGGCGATGAATTCAAGTTCACCAACAACCACTGGCGTTTGAGCCGCAAGGTCTTCTGCCAGACCTTGCAGGTGGATCAGCTGTTGCTGGTCAACGATTTTTCGGCCATGGCGCTGGGCATGACCCGTTTGCAGCCCGGCGAATTCCGCGTGGTCTGCGAAGGCACGCCGGAGCCGTTGCGGCCGGCGGTGGTGATCGGTCCCGGCACGGGGTTGGGCGTCGGCACTTTGCTCGATCTCGGCGAAGGCCGATTTGCCGCACTGCCGGGGGAGGGTGGCCACGTCGACTTGCCGCTGAGCAGCCCTCGCGAGACTCAACTGTGGCAGCACATCTTCAATGAAATCGGGCATGTCAGCGCTGAAACGGCATTGAGCGGCGGCGGCTTGCCACGGGTTTATCGGGCAATCTGTGCGGTGGACGGGCATGAGCCGGTGCTTGAGACACCGGAAGCGATCACCGCTGCCGGTCTGGCGGGAGACCCGATTGCGGTGGAAGTGCTTGAGCAGTTCTGCTGCTGGCTCGGTCGAGTAGCCGGCAACAACGTACTTACTACCGGTGCGCGCGGTGGCGTGTACATCGTGGGCGGGGTGATTCCACGCTTTGCCGATTTCTTCCTCGAAAGCGGTTTCGCAAGATGCTTCGCCGACAAGGGGTGCATGAGCGATTACTTCAAGGGGATTCCGGTGTGGCTGGTGACGGCACCGTATTCCGGGCTAGTAGGCGCCGGTGTGGCCCTCGAACAGGCACACCAGTGATCGTTCCCACGCTCCGCGTGGGAATGCAGCCCGTGACGCTCCGCGTCACTGGACGCGGAGCGTCCCTTGAGGCATTCCCACGCAGAGCGTGGGAACGATCCGTTCATCAGGCATAATCCGCCCCAATTCCAACAACAAGGATGCCTTCGAAGTGAGCTCAGTCAACAAGTCGATTTTGTTGGTCGATGACGATCAAGAGATACGCGAGTTGCTGGACACCTACCTGACCCGCGCCGGGTTTCAGGTACGTACCACGCCCGATGGCGCCGGTTTTCGCCAGGCCTTGAATGACGAACCCAGTGATCTGGTGATCCTCGATGTGATGTTGCCGGACGAAGACGGTTTCAGTTTGTGTCGCTGGATTCGTCAGCACCCGCGGCGGGCTCAGGTGCCGATCATCATGCTCACCGCCAGCTCCGACGAGGCTGACCGGGTGATCGGCCTGGAGCTGGGCGCGGACGATTACCTCGGCAAACCCTTCAGCCCTCGCGAATTGCAGGCGCGCATCAAGGCGTTGCTGCGTCGTGCGCAGTTCGGCCAGGAGCGCAGCGGTGGGGAAGTGCTGGCCTTCGATGACTGGCGGCTGGACATGGTCAGCCACCGGCTGTTTCACATCGACGGTGAAGAAGTGATTCTGTCCGGCGCCGATTTCGCCTTGCTGAAACTGTTCCTCGATCACCCCCAGGAAATCCTCGACCGCGACACCATCGGCAACGCCACCCGCGGTCGTGAACTGATGCCGCTCGACCGCATTGTCGACATGGCGGTGAGCCGATTGCGCCAGCGTCTGCGCGACACCGAGAAACCGCCCCGGCTGATTCGCACTGTGCGTGGCAGCGGTTATCAACTGGCAGCCAATGTGATTGCCAGCAATGGTCACTGAATCCCTGCGCAACCTCGCAGGGCGCGTGCCGGTGCCGCGCTCGCTGTTGGGGCGCATGTTGCTGCTGACCCTGCTGGCGGTGCTGTTCGCCCAGACGTTATCGAGCGTGATCTGGGTCTCGCAATTGCGTGCTACCCAGCTTGAAGGCCTGGTCACCAGCGCCCGCAGCCTTGCCCATTCGATGACCGCCAGCGTCAGTTACTTCCGTTCTTTGCCCGTGGCGTTTCGGCCGTTGGTGCTCGACCAGTTGCGTAGCATGGGCGGTACGCGGTTCGTGGTGACGCTCAATGACAAACCCCTGGGCATGGACGTGCTGCCAATCACCCCGCGCAAGGAAGCGGTGATCAACGCGGTGGACGAAGTGTTGCGCCAGTCCCTTGGCCATGACACCGATATTTCGGTGACCTTCGTCAGCCCCGAGGATCTGCGGATTTTCAACGCCGGCCTGAAGCTCGACGAGCTGCCACGCTCCTGGGCGCATTACGCGCTGACCCTGGAGCCGGTTAATCCGCCCGTGCTGGTCACGCAAATCCAGATGGCACCCGGCGAATGGTTGTACATCGCCTCGCTGCTGCCCGAGCCCTACACCAGCCTCGAAGAACAAGGCCTGCCGGCGCAGCAGGTGTGGTTCATCGTACTCACCAGCGGTTTCCTGCTGTTGTTCATCGGTCTGTTGGTGCACTGGCAGAGCCGTCCGCTCAAGCGCCTGGCGCGGGCCGCGCGGGATTTGTCGCTGGGCGCCGACGTCGAGCCGGTGGCCGAAGGTGGCGGCAGTGAAGTGGTCGAAGTCGGTCGCGCCTTCAACACCATGCGCGAGCGCATCAGCCGTTACCTGACTGAACGCAGCCAGTTGTTCAGCGCGATTTCCCACGATCTGCGCACACCGATCACCCGCTTGCGCCTGCGCGTCGAACTGCTCGAAGACGAAAAGCTGCAAGCCAAGTTCGGCCGTGATCTGGATGAGCTGGAGCTGCTGGTCAAAGGCGCGCTGCAATGCGTGAAAGACACCGACATCCACGAGAACATCGAGCCGGTGGATCTCAATCATGTGCTCGATTGTCTGGTGGAACCGTATCTGGCACCCAACGGCAATGGCCGCGTGACCCAGCAGGGGCGGGCGCTGGCGGCGTATCCGGGCAAGCCATTGGCGCTCAAGCGCTGCATCGGCAACCTGATCGACAATGCCCTCAAGTACGGGCAGAACGCGCATCTGCACATCGATGACGACGACAGTGCGTTTGTTTTGCACGTCGATGATGAAGGGCCGGGGGTCCCGGAGCAGCGGCTGGAGCAGGTGTTCGAGCCGCACTTTCGTTTGGCCGGGCAGCAGCAGGGGTATGGCCTGGGGCTGGGAATCGCCCGCAACATTGCCCATAGCCATGGTGGTGAAGTCAGCCTGCAGAATTTGCGTGAGGGCGGGTTGCGCGTAACCCTTCAATTGCCTCGAAGTCTAGACTGACGACCGCGTTATCGTTCATCGCGAGCAAGCTTTGTTCCTACAGGCACCACGCACTGTAGGAGCAAAGCTTGCTCGCGATGAATGCAAAGCAAATGTCACAGACTGGTGACAAAACCCGGCCCCTTCGTTACAAGCCCGCCATTGCCCGTTGTTTATGCTGGCCCTCAGTCATAACAACAAAAAAGGTCCTCCATGCACAGCTTCCAACCTGCCTTCAGCAGTTGGCTGAACGCATCTGCCCATCAGCAATGGCTCGCCACCGAAGGGTTGCGTCTGTTGGCGTTCGCCAAAGCTTCGAAGCTTCCCGAAGGCTTCGGTAACCTCGATGAAAAAGGTCACCTTGCGGCCAATGCGCAAGCGCAAACCATGATCACCGCACGCATGACCCACAGCTTCGCCATGGCCCACATTCAAGGCCTGCCGGGGTTTGCAGCGCTGGTCGATCATGGCGTCGAAGCTCTGCGCGGACCGTTGCGCGATGCCGTGCACGGTGGCTGGTTTGCGGTGGCCGAACACCGCGACGGCAACACCTGCAAGAATGCCTATCTGCATGCCTTTGTCGCGCTGGCCGCCAGTTCCGCGTTAGTCGCCCAGCGTCCCGGCGCACAAGCGTTGCTCGATGACGCCATCGACATTATCGACACCTACTTCTGGAGTGAGGAGGAGGGCGCCATGCGCGAGTCCTTCAATCGCGACTGGAGCGAAGAGGAGTCGTATCGCGGCGCGAACAGCAACATGCACGCCACCGAAGCCTTTCTCGCCCTGGCCGATGTCACTGACGACAACCGCTGGCTGTGCCGTGCGCAGCGTATCGTCGAGCGAGTGATCCACGGCCATGCCGCTGCCAACGACTACCTGGTGATCGAGCATTTCGACCGCGACTGGCAGCCGCTGCGCGAATACAACCACGACAACCCGGCCGATGGATTCCGTCCTTACGGCACCACGCCGGGCCATGGATTCGAATGGGCGCGGTTGCTCCTGCATCTCGAAGCGGCGCGAGTGCAGGCCGGCATGCTGACACCCGGATGGCTGGCCACCGACGCGCAAAAACTCTTCGAGCAAAATTGCCTGCACGGCTGGGATGTCGACGGCGCACCGGGCGTTGTCTACACCCTCGACTGGGACAACAAAGCAGTGGTCCGCCATCGCCTGCACTGGACTCATTGCGAAGCCAGTGCCGCCGCCAGCGCCCTGTTGCAGCGTACCGGTGATGAACAATTCGAGCGCTGGTACCGACTGTTCTGGGAATTCTGTGACAGTTTTTTCATCGACCGATGCGACGGCAGCTGGCATCACGAACTCGATCCGCTGAATCGCCCTAGTGCTGATATCTGGCCGGGCAAACCGGATCTGTATCACGCCTGGCAAGCCGTGCTGATCCCTCGACTACCGTTGTCGCCCAGTATGGCAACGGCTCTGGCGCAAATGTCCCAGGGCGGTTCTGTGTAACCATGCGGTGACATTCGCGCGTCCCTTCGTTACCTGCGAGGGGAGGCGTCCTGTTTAAACTCCTGTGCAGCGCAAGCACCAGACTTGCATGCATAACAACAAGAAAGGTACATCTCAGATGAATGCGATTTCTCGCCTCGCTACTGTCATTTCTGTCGCCTCCCTGTTCCCGCTCGCAATGCTGCCGCTCAGTGTTTCCGCTGCCGACTCCAAAGGTTCGGTCGAAGTCGTGCACTGGTGGACGTCCGGTGGTGAAAAAGCCGCCGTTGATGTGCTCAAGGCCCAAGTCGAAAAAGACGGTTTCACCTGGAAAGACGGCGCCGTGGCCGGCGGTGGCGGTGCGACGGCCATGACCGTGCTGAAAAGCCGCGCCGTTGCCGGCAACCCGCCAGGCGTTGCGCAGATCAAGGGGCCGGACATCCAGGAGTGGGCGTCGACCGGTCTGCTCGACACCGACGTGCTCGAAGACGTTGCCAAAGCAGAGAAGTGGGACAGCCTGCTCGACAAGAAAGTCTCCGATACCGTGAAGTACGAGGGTGATTACGTGGCCGTGCCGGTGAACATTCACCGGGTGAACTGGCTGTGGATCAACCCGGAAGTCTTCAAGAAAGCCGGTATCACCAAGAACCCGACCACCCTCGAAGAATTCTACGCCGCTGGCGACAAGCTCAAGGCTGCCGGCTTCATCCCGCTGGCCCACGGCGGTCAGCCATGGCAGGACAGCACCGTGTTCGAAGCTGTCGTGCTGTCGGTCATGGGCGTTGATGGCTACAAGAAAGCCCTGGTCGATCTGGACAACAAGGCGCTGACCGGTCCGGAAATGGTCAAGGCGCTGACCGAGCTGAAGAAAGTCGCGACCTACATGGATGCCGACGGCAAAGGCCAGGACTGGAACCTGGAAGCGGCCAAGGTCATCAACGGCAAGGCCGGCATGCAGATCATGGGTGACTGGGCCAAGAGCGAATGGACTGCCGCCGGGAAAGTCGCCGGCAAGGACTACGAGTGCGTAGCGTTCCCGGGCACCGACAAGGCGTTCACTTACAACATCGACTCGCTGGCGGTGTTCAAGCAGAAAGACAAAGGCACCGCTGCCGGTCAGCAGGACATCGCCAAAGTCGTGCTGGGTGAAAACTTCCAGAAAGTCTTCAGCATCAACAAAGGTTCGATCCCGGTGCGCAACGACATGCTGGCCGACATGGGCAAGTACGGTTTCGACTCGTGCGCCCAGACGGCAGCCAAGGACTTCCTGGCTGACGCCAAGTCCGGCGGCTTGCAGCCGAGCATGGCGCACAACATGGCGACCACGCTGGCGGTACAGGGTGCGTTCTTCGATGTCGTGACCAACTTCATCAACGACCCGAAAGCCGACCCGGCCGATGCGGCCAAGAAACTGGGCGCGGCGGTTCAGTCGGCCAAATAAGGTCGTCCTCACCCGCCCCCTGTAGCAGCCGTTTTTTGTGGGAGCTGGCTTGCCAGCGATGCAGGCACCTCGGTTCAACAGTTGCACCCGAGTGATGCGATCGCTGGCAAGCCAGCTCCCACAGAAGCCTCTCCTACCGGGATCGCCTGAAGATTTTATTCCTCGTACTGGATCTTCCCATGAGTTCTGTTGCTGTGTTCAGCAAGGCCTCGCCGTTCGATGCATTGCAGCGCTGGCTTCCAAAACTGGTGCTGGCGCCGAGCATGTTCATCGTTCTGGTGGGCTTCTATGGCTACATCCTGTGGACGTTCATTCTGTCGTTCACGACCTCAACATTCCTGCCCAATTACAAGTGGGCAGGGCTGGCGCAATACGCGCGGCTGTTCGACAACGACCGCTGGTGGGTGGCGAGCAAGAACCTGGCGCTGTTCGGCGGCATGTTCATCGGCATCACCCTGGTGATCGGCGTGCTGCTGGCGGTGTTCCTCGACCAGCGCATCCGGCGCGAAGGTTTCATCCGCACCATTTACCTGTACCCGATGGCGCTCTCGATGATCGTCACCGGTACCGCATGGAAGTGGCTGCTCAACCCCGGCATGGGCCTGGACAAATTGTTGCGTGACTGGGGCTGGGAAGGCTTCCGCCTGGACTGGCTGATCGACCCGGATCGCGTGGTCTATTGCCTGGTGATTGCCGCTGTCTGGCAAGCCTCGGGTTTCATCATGGCGATGTTCCTCGCCGGCCTGCGGGGCGTTGATCAATCGATCATCCGTGCCGCGCAGATCGATGGCGCGAGCATGCCGCGCATCTATTGGAAAGTGGTGCTGCCAAGCCTGCGTCCGGTGTTCTTCAGTGCCGTGATGATTCTGGCGCACATTGCGATCAAGAGTTTCGACCTGGTGGCGGCGATGACGGCCGGCGGCCCGGGTTACTCCTCGGACCTGCCAGCGATGTTCATGTATTCGTTCACCTTCAGTCGCGGCCAGATGGGCATGGGCTCGGCCAGTGCGATTCTGATGCTCGGTGCGATTCTCGCAATCATCGTGCCTTACCTGTACTCCGAGCTGAGGACCAAGCGTCATGACTAGTCTCGCTGCCAAACCTGCCATCAGCCTGAGTCGCATCGCGATCTACGCGGTGCTCATCCTGGCTGTGCTGCTTTACCTGATTCCGCTGGTGGTCATGCTGTTGACCAGCTTCAAGACCCCGGAAGACATCAGCACCGGCAATCTGCTGAGCTGGCCGACCGTGGTCAGCGGCATCGGCTGGGTCAAGGCCTGGGCCACGGTTGATGGTTACTTCTGGAACTCGATCAAGATCACCGTTCCGGCGGTGCTGATCTCCACGGCCATCGGTGCCTTGAACGGTTACGTGCTGTCGATGTGGCGTTTCCGTGGTTCGCAGCTGTTCTTCGGCCTGCTGCTGTTCGGTTGCTTCCTGCCGTTCCAGACCGTCCTGCTGCCGGCCTCGTTCACCCTCGGCAAGATGGGCCTGGCAAGTACCACCACGGGCCTGGTGTTCGTGCACGTGGTCTACGGCCTGGCGTTCACCACGCTGTTCTTCCGTAACTACTACATCAGCATTCCGGATGCGCTGGTGAAGGCTGCGCGCCTCGACGGTGCGGGTTTCTTCACCATCTTTCGCCGGATCATTCTGCCGATGTCGACGCCGATCATCATGGTCTGCCTGATCTGGCAATTCACCCAGATCTGGAACGACTTCCTGTTCGGCGTGGTGTTCTCCAGTGGTGATTCGCAACCGATCACGGTGGCGCTGAACAACCTGGTCAACACCAGCACCGGCGCCAAGGAATACAACGTTGATATGGCAGCGGCGATGATCGCCGGGCTGCCGACCCTGCTGGTCTATGTGGTCGCAGGCAAGTATTTCGTGCGCGGGCTCACGGCCGGCGCAGTCAAGGGGTAATCATGGCTACGCTCGAACTTCGCAATGTAAACAAGACCTACGGCGCCGGCTTGCCGGACACCCTGAAGAACATCGAACTGTCGATCAAGGACGGTGAGTTCCTGATCCTTGTCGGCCCGTCGGGCTGCGGCAAGTCGACCCTGATGAACTGCATCGCCGGCCTGGAAACCATCACCGGCGGCGCGATCATGATCGGCGACCAGGACGTCAGCGGCATGAGCCCCAAGGATCGCGACATCGCCATGGTGTTCCAGTCCTATGCGCTGTACCCGACCATGAGCGTGCGCGAGAACATCGAGTTCGGCCTGAAAATCCGCAAGATGAGCCAGTCGGCGATCGACGAAGAAGTCGCCCGCGTGGCCAAGCTGTTGCAGATCGAGCACCTGCTCAATCGCAAGCCGGGCCAGCTCTCCGGCGGTCAGCAACAGCGCGTGGCGATGGGCCGTGCCCTGGCGCGCCGACCGAAGATTTATCTGTTCGACGAACCGCTGTCCAACCTCGACGCCAAGTTGCGGGTCGAGATGCGCACCGAAATGAAACTGATGCACCAGCGCCTGAAAACCACCACGGTCTACGTGACCCACGACCAGATCGAAGCGATGACGCTGGGCGACAAGGTGGCGGTGATGAAGGACGGGATCATCCAGCAGTTCGGTACACCGAAAGAGATCTACAACGACCCGGCCAACCTGTTTGTGGCGAGCTTCATCGGTTCGCCGCCGATGAACTTCATCCCGCTGCGGTTGCAGCGCAAGGACGGTCGTCTGGTGGCGCTGCTCGACAGTGGCCAGGCTCGGTGCGAATTGCCGCTGGGCATGCAGGACGCCGGTCTCGAGGATCGCGAAGTGATTCTCGGCATGCGCCCGGAGCAGATCGTACTGGCCAACGGTGAAGCCAATGGTTTGCCGACCATTCGCGCCGAGGTCCAGGTTACCGAGCCAACCGGCCCGGACACTCTCGTTTTCGTCAATCTCAACGACACCAAGGTCTGCTGCCGCTTGGCCCCGGACGTGGCGCCGCAAGTCGGCGAGACCCTGACCCTGCAATTCGATCCGGCGAAAGTGCTGCTGTTCGATGCCAAGACCGGCGAGCGCTTGGGGGTTGCCGGTGTGCCGAAAACCGAGGCGCACGCTGCCAACGTCGCCCAGTTCAAAGGCCGCTGAAGATCATAGGTGGGAATGGATTTTTGTGGGACTGGCTTGCCAGCGATGCAGGCGACTGGTTTTGACGTCGAACCGAGGTGATGCCATCGCTGGCAAGCCAGCTCCCACATAAAAGCCCATCTCCACAGGGGGAATCCGTGGCGGATGGCCTGTCATCCGCCGCAACTGATGTAACCGCGTTGGAAAAAGAAAAGTTAATAACAATAAAACGAGGAAGTAGGGATGAAGAAGAACAACAGTGCTCAGCTTATCTGCCAGTTGTCAGCCGTTGCGGCAATGATGCTGGCCGGTAGCGTGCACGCGGCTGACGCGTTCAGCGCCGATTCGGAGTGGATGACCGGTGATTGGGGTGGCGAGCGTACCAAGCTGATCGAGCAGGGCATCGACATCAAGATGGACTACGTCGGTGAAGTCGGTGGCAACCTGCATGGCGGTTTCAACGACGACAAGACCGCGCGCTACAGTGACCAGTTTGGTCTGGGCGCGGCGCTGGACCTGGAAAAGCTGTTCGGCTGGGATAACACCCAGGCCAAGATCCAGCTGACCAACCGTAACGGCGAAAACATTTCCAACGACCGCGTCGGCGACCCGCGGGCCGGCACCCTGAGTTCGTCCCAGGAAGTCTACGGCCGAGGCCACATGGTGCGTCTGACCCAACTGTGGATCAAGCATCAGTTCTTCGACAACAAACTCGACGTCAAGGCCGGTTACTTCGGTGAGGGTGAAGATTTCAACACCTTCCCGTGCGAATTCCAGAACCTGGCATTCTGCGGTTCCCAAGTGGGTAACTGGGCCACCAACATCTGGTACAACTGGCCGGTCAGCCAGGCGGCGATACGCGTGAAGTACAACATCTCGCCTGAGTGGTATGCGCAGATCGGCGCGTACAACCAGAACCCGTCGCAACTGGAGCACGGCAACGGCTTCAAGCTCAGCGGCAGTGGTACCAAAGGCACCGTCCTGCCGGTTGAACTGGTGTGGCTGCCCAACCCTGGCAACCTGCCGGGCGAATACCGTGTCGGTTACTACAAAAGCACCGCCAGCGCCGATGACGTTCGTGAGGATGACAACGGCAATGATGCGGCCACCAGCGGCAATGCCTATCGCAGCCACAGCAGCAAGCACGGCTACTGGTTCGTGGCGCAACAGCAACTCACCAGCCACAACGGTGACGCCACTCGCGGTCTGAACATCGCCGCCAACGCGACGTTCCACGACAAGGACACCAACATCGTCGACAACTACCAGTCGCTGATGTTCGTGTACAAAGGCCCGTTCGATGCACGTCCGAAAGATGACCTCGGTATCGGTTTCGCCCGCATCCATGTCAACGATGACGTGAAGAAAAACGCCGAGCTGACCAACGCCGCCAATGGCGTCAGCGACTACAACGATCCACTGTTCTCGCCACTGCGTGAGACCGAGTACAACTACGAGCTTAACTACGGTTTCCACGTCACCAACTGGCTGACCGTGCGTCCTAACTTGCAATACATCACCCACCCGGGCGGTGTGGATGAAGTCGACAACGCGCTGGTGGCCGGTCTGAAAATTCAGTCGGTGTTCTAACGCGACTGCGATAAGCTCCTCTCTATGTGCGCATTTTGCGGACGGCCAAGGCTGTCCGCTTTTTTTTGGAGGGCCGCGCACCCCGCTGACAGATGATTTTCAGGACCGTGGCACATGCATGAGCATCCGCTACAACGCTTCTTCAAATCCTTGCGCGAACGACCGGTGTTTGCCTGGGAGCGCTATCAGAAGCGCGACGTGTTGGTCATTGATCACCCGCTGTGTCAGGCGGTGTTCAGTCGCCAGGGCGCGCAGTTGTTGCACTTTCAACCCAAGGGGCAGAAACCCTGGCTGTGGTGTGCGGCGAAGTGGCCGCAGGTGGGCGCGATCCGTGGTGGCGTGCCGGTGTGCTGGCCATGGTATGGCCGTCATCCGAGCGAAAATGCCTGGCCGTCCCATGGTTGGGCGCGGTTGCTCGACTGGAAGCTGATCGATAGCAGCAGTGACGAGGATGGCGTGCGTTTGCACTGGCAACTTGAACTCTGCGACTGGCAAGTGGACCTGCATGCACACCTGGGGGAACGCATGGAGTTGCGTTTGAGTACCGAGCATCAGGACGACATGCCATGCCAGTTGAGCCAGGCTTTGCACGCTTACTGGCGTATTGGCGATGTCGGTGAGGTAGCGCTGTCTGGGCTCGAAGGCGCGCAAGGTTACGACCAGTTGAACCGACAGATTTGCCAACAGGAAGGCGAGTTGCGGGTCGATGGCGGATGCCAGCGGGTGTTTCAGCATGACGGGGAGTTGCAGCTTAACGATCACGCCTGGGATCGGGCGTTGTGCATCGATACCGGCGATACGGCTGACACGGTGGTGTGGCATCCGGGATCACGACCGTTGCTTGGGGTGAGCTGGAACGAGATATCTGAATTCGTTTGCGTGGAAGCGGCCAGCGGCGGCACCGACAGCCTGTGCCTGAAACCGGGGGAGCGGGCGCATTTGAGTTTGCAGGCGCGGGTGGCGGCTTAATGGGGATCGTTCCCACGCTCTGCGTGGGAATGCCTCAAGGGACGCTCCGCGTCCAGTGACGCGGAGCGTGGGAACAATCAGCATTTCAGGTTCGGCGCGGACACTGTGGGAGCTGGCTTGCCAGCGATGAGGCCGGACCGGTCAGCGCAGATTTCGGATCAGTTGAATTCGTCACCCACCGGATACCGGCTGGCATTCAAACTCTCTTTGATCTTGCGCAAATGCGGCTGGAAATCCACTCCGCGTCGCAAGGTCATGCCTGTTGCGAGCACGTCGAGCACGGTCAGTTGAATGATCCGCGACGTCATCGGCATGTAGATGTCGGTGTCTTCCGGCAATGGAATGTTCAGGCTCAAGGTACTGGCTTTGGCCAATGGTGAGTTTTCCGCGGTCAAGCCGAGCACCGAAGCGCCGTTCTCCCGGGCAATGCGCGCCACTTCCACCAGTTCGCGGGTGCGGCCGGTGTAGGAAATGATCACGAACAACTCGCCGGTGTGCGCCACCGAGGCAATCATGCGTTGCATCAGCACGTCGGCGTGGGCAGTCACGGCCAGGTTGAAACGGAAGAACTTGTGCTGCGCGTCCAGTGCCACCGGGGCCGAGGCGCCGAGACCGAAAAAGTGGATCTGCCGCGCCTGGATCAACAGGTCGACGGCGCGGCTGATCAGGTTCGGGTCCAGTGCCTGACAAGCGCTGTCCAGGGACGCGATGGCGCTGCCGAAGATTTTCTGCGTGTAGGCCTCAGGGTTGTCATCGGCCTCCACTGCGCGGCTGACATACGCCGCGCCGCTGGCCAGGCTTTGCGCCAATTGCAGCTTGAGCTCGGGGTAGCCGCTGACGCCGAACGAACGGCAGAAACGGTTGACCGTCGGCTCGCTGACCGAAGCGGCCTGGGCGAGGGCGGCGATGCTGAAACGGGTGGCCTGCTGCGGGTTGAGCAGGATCACCTCGGCGACTTTGCGCTCGGCCTTGTTCAGCTCTTCAAGGCGATTCTGGATCTGTTCCAGTAAATTTCGCACGCGGTCCATATGAGTTTCCTTGATTCACCAGCGCCGATAAGCGCGCGGCTAATGCAAAAAGGGCCTTTGGTGTGGCCCATAACGGTGGCCTATCCTACTGATGGCTCCGACCGACCACCACTCGGAATCTGTATTTTGCGAAAATGTTGTGGTTATTACTACATTTTCCCTTGAGTGATGCCTTGAAAAAAGGTATTTGTAGCTTAACTTGATAAAAGAACAAACATCATGCTCTCGATTACGGTTGAACCGTGCACCTTTGCCTTGTTTGGCGCCCTTGGCGATCTGGCCTTGCGCAAGCTGTTTCCTGCGCTTTATCAACTCGACGGTGCAGGCCTCTTGCACGAGGACACGCGGATCATCGCGCTGGCCCGTGAGCCCGGCAGCGAGCAGGAGCATTTGGCGTTCATCGCCTCCGAGCTGCGCCGCTACGTGGGTGCCAAAGATCTGGACGAAGCCGTCGTCGAACGTTTTCTCGCACGCCTGAGCTATCTGCACGTCGATTTCCTCAGACCCGAAGACTATGTGGCCCTGGCCGAAGCGGCAGGCAGTGCCCAGCGGGTCATCGCCTATTTTGCTACGCCGGCAGCGGTGTACGGCGCGATCTGCGAGAACCTGGCGAAGGTCGGCCTGGCGGAAAACACCCGCGTGGTGCTGGAAAAACCCATCGGTTCGGACCTGGAATCCTCGCGCAAGGTCAACGATGCCGTGGCGCAGTTCTTCCCGGAAAACCGCACCTACCGCATCGACCATTACCTGGGCAAAGAGACTGTCCAGAATCTGATCGCCCTGCGTTTCGCCAATAGCCTGTTCGAAACCCAGTGGAACCAGAATTACATTTCCCATGTGGAAATCACCGTGGCCGAGAAAGTCGGGATCGAAGGCCGCTGGGGCTACTTCGACAAGGCCGGCCAGCTGCGGGACATGATCCAGAATCACCTGCTGCAATTGCTCTGCCTGATCGCCATGGACCCACCGGCCGACCTGTCCGCCGACAGCATCCGCGACGAGAAAGTCAAAGTGCTCAAGGCACTGGCGCCCATTAGCCCGGAAGGCCTGACCACCCAGGTGGTGCGCGGCCAATACATCGCCGGCTACAGCGAAGGCAAAGCCGTGCCGGGTTATCTGGAAGAACCCAATTCCAACACCCAGAGCGACACCGAAACCTTTGTCGCCCTGCGTGCCGATATCCGCAACTGGCGCTGGGCCGGCGTACCGTTCTATCTGCGCACCGGCAAGCGCATGCCGCAAAAACTGTCGCAGATCGTCATCCACTTCAAGGAACCGTCGCACTACATCTTCGCCCCCGAGCAGCGCCTGCAAATCAGCAACAAGCTGATTATCCGCCTGCAACCGGACGAAGGCATTTCCTTACGCGTGATGACCAAGGATCAAGGCCTGGACAAAGGCATGCAGCTGCGCAGCGGTCCGTTGCAGCTGAATTTTTCCGACACCTGGAGCAGCGCACGGATTCCCGATGCCTACGAGCGGTTGTTGCTGGAAGTGATGCGCGGCAATCAGAACCTGTTTGTCCGTAAAGATGAAATCGAAGCCGCGTGGAAGTGGTGTGACCAGTTGATCGCCGGGTGGAAAAAATCCGGTGATGCGCCCAAGCCGTATGCGGCAGGGTCCTGGGGGCCGATGAGCTCCATTGCACTGATTACGCGGGATGGGAGGTCGTGGTATGGCGATATCTGATTTGAAACTGCCTCAGGGTGTAAGCGCCCATGAGTTCAAGAGCCCGACGCTGTTGGCCGAAGGCCTGGCGCTGAGCGTGGCGAAACAACTGAGCGATGCGATCGACACCCAGGGCACTGCGACCCTGGTGGTGTCCGGTGGCCGCAGTCCGGTGGCGTTTTTCCAGCACCTGGCCAAGCAGAAACTGGACTGGTCCAACGTCGTGATCAGCCTGGCTGACGAGCGTTGGGTGCCGGTCGAGCATGCCGACAGCAATGCCGGCCTGATCAAGAAATACCTGTTGCAAGGCCCGGCGGCCAAGGCTCAGTTTCTGAGCCTGTATAGCGCCAGCGCCAACCTGGAACAGGCGGCAGAGCAGGCTGACCGTTTGCTCTCCGAGTTGCCGGTGATCGACGTGCTGGTACTGGGCATGGGCGATGACGGTCACACCGCCTCGCTGTTCCCCAACAGTCCGAAGCTTGCCGAGGCCTTGCAGGTAGACGGTAGCCGTCGTTGCTATCCAATGCTCGCACCGACCGTGCCGCATCAGCGCCTGACCATGAGCCGTGCGCTGCTGGCTTCGGCCAAGCACAAGGTTCTATCGATTTCCGGTCAGTCCAAGTTGACCACCCTGAGTACCGCACTGGCCGGTGACGATGTCGCCGCAATGCCGATTCGCGCGTTTCTGCAACCTACGTTAGAGATTTACTGGTGCCCATGAGCCAAGGAACAGCCGCTATGACAATCCCATCCCCGACCGTTTCCATGGCGGATAAAGTTGCCCTGATCGACAGCCTCTGCGCCAAGGCGCGGATCCTGCCGGTGATTACCATCGCCCGCGAGCAGGACGTGCTGCCGCTGGCCGATGCCCTCGCGGCGGGTGGCCTGACCGCGCTGGAAGTGACCCTGCGTTCGCAGTTCGGCCTCAAGGCCATCCAGATCCTGCGCGAACAGCGTCCGGAGTTGATGACCGGTGCCGGCACCGTGCTCGATCGCCACATGCTGGCCGCGGCAGAAGCGGCGGGCTCGCAGTTCATCGTTACGCCAGGCATCACCCGTGACCTTCTGGAAGCCAGCGTTGCCAGTCCGATCCCGTTGCTGCCAGGCATCAGCAATGCCTCGGGCATCATGGAAGGCTATGGTCTGGGTTATCGCCGCTTCAAGTTGTTCCCGGCGGAAGTCAGCGGTGGCGTTGCCGCCATCAAGGCCTTGGGCGGTCCGTTCGGCGAAGTGAAATTCTGCCCGACCGGCGGCGTGGGCCCGGCCAATATCAAGAGCTACATGGCGTTGAAGAACGTCATGTGCGTGGGCGGTAGCTGGATGCTTGATCCTGAGTGGATCAAGAACGGCGACTGGGCCCGCATTCAGGAATGCACCGCCGAGGCACTGGCGCTGCTGGACTGATCGCTTCACCCGACACTTCGTTGTGTGTTCTACGGCTTTACGGTGCGCTTGGTCGGTGCACCGTTTTTTTTTGCCTGATGAAAACCGGCGTCAAGACATCCTGCGATACATAGTTACCGCATCCGGAAAAGCGGCCAGTGCTAGCCTGCGTTGATCTTATGGAAGAGAGAACGTCATGGACGCCAACATTACCGATACACCCGTTTGCCTGCTGTCCCCGGAACAAATCGCCGGCCCTTATTTTCGCAATCCCAAACTGATTCGACGCAATATCAGCGAAGGCGCCGACGGCATCCCATTGGTATTGCGCCTGCAAATCATCGATGCCATGACTGGCCAACCGGTCACCGATGCGCTGGTGGATATCTGGCACTGCAATGCGCGGGGCGCCTATTCAGGCTGGAGCAAGATCAATCCGGACCTGGAAGTCGATGTCGGCGACATCGGCGCAATCCCGAGAACCGACGACGATACGTACCTGCGTGGTGCTCAGTTCACTGATAAAGCGGGGAACGTGCGCTTCACTACCATCTACCCGGGTTTCTATGCCGGCCGTACCCTGCACATTCATGTGGCCGTGCGAATCACCTCGGGCAACAACTATCTGGAAGAACGACACGTCGCCTGGGTGGGGCAGCTGTACTTTCCCGAAGTGGCTTCGCGTTCAGTGCTTGGCAGTCGGCAGTACAGCGGACGGGCTGTGCGACCGCTGGGCAATGAGCAAGATCACTTTTACACAACCATGGGCGGCGAGGCCTCGACCCTGAATGTACATACCCTCTCTCGAGACTCCAGGGACGACGGTTTTTTCGGGCACATGACCATCGGCATCGACACCTTTGCAGTGTCGACCCAGATCAAGCCGGAAGACTTCGATAAATACACCGTGTGACGTCAGGCCAGTTCCGCCAACGCCGAAGCCAGTCGGTTCATGTCCGCCGCAGTGCTGGTCAGCCCTGGCGTAATGCGAATGCATGGACCGCTGGCAGCGCCGTTGCGCACTACGGTAAACAGGTTGTAGTCGCTGAGCAGTTTTTCGGCCATCGCCTGTTGGTCGGCATGGGCGGTAAAGCGCATCGAGGTGATGCCACAGTACAACCGTGGATCATCCGGGGTCATGACTTCGATACCCGGGTGCCCACGTACCGCGCGCACCCACAGGTTGCGCAGGTAGTTGAGCCGTGCCCCCTTGGCCGCGGCACCACCCATGGCCCAATGCTCTTCGAGCACCAGCGGCAGGGTCAGCAGCGCGGGGATGTTCGGCGTGCTGTAAGACGTGCGAGCGCGAATGTCGGTGATCGGAAAATGCATTTCCTCCATGTCCGGGTCGATGTCAGCCAGGCGCTCGGGGGCGATGTAGAGAAAGCCCAGGGTCAGCGGTGCACCGATCCATTTGTGCAGGTTGTAGGCGGCGAAGGCGATGCCCAGCTCTTCGAGATCGAATTCCAGTTGCCCCAGTGCATGGGCGCCGTCGAGGATCACATCGATGCCATGCTCCCTGGCGGCGGCGGCAATCGCCTGCACCGGCATCACCAGGCCTGTGCGGTGAGTGACGTGGGTCAAGGCCATCAGCTTGAGTCGTGGGTAGCGTGCAAAGGTCTCGCGATAGGTGGCCAGTAAACTGTCGAAACTGGCAGGGTGCCCATGGTCGATCTCGATCACCTCGACACCCCGATGACGCGCCAGCCAGCGCATCGCGCCCTTGACCGTGTCGTACTCCAGGTCGCAGATCAGCACTTGATCGCCCGGTTGAAGGCGATTGTAGTTGCGGATCAACGATTGCAAACCATCCGTCGCGTTGCAGGTCAGGGCGACACTTTCGGCAGGTACACCGATCAGCCCGGCCAACTGCGCGCGGATCTTCACACTGTCGCCCTGCTCGAAGCGCTGGCGCGCATACACCGAGTTGCTGCGGTTGATCAGCTCGATATTGCGCTGATACTCCTCGACCACGGTGCGCGACATGCGTCCGAAGTAGCCGTTTTCCAGATTGATCGGTCCCGGTTGCCGATCGTAGCGATCGGCAAAGGTCCGCCAAAAGGCTTCATCACGGGCACGGCGGGTATTGTCGGGCATGGGCTTACTCAATCAGGGGCGGGGGGCGTGGATCAGTGGCGTGGAGCCGGTTTGCCATGCTTGGCGCGCAAGGGTTCCAGCAACTCCGACAAGCCGTTGTGATCAATCTCTTGCATCAGGGCCAGCAAGCCACCCAATTCGCCGTGGGGAAAACCTTCCCGGGCAAACCAGTTCAGGTATGGGCCGGGCAGGTCGGCAATGATCCGTCCCTTGTATTTGCCGAAGGGCATTTCCCGGGTAATCAGCAGTTCGAGCTTTTCAGGGTTCATCACGCAGTCGTCTTGATTCATTCAGTCTGGAAAATACAGGCATTCTGCATGCAGGCCAATTGACAGATCATGCAAAAAAAACGGATACAGATTTTCGCTGTAACGGTAACTAATTGAAAAATATAGGGAAATTTATGTCTGTTGAGCTGGCATGCGCCCTGCAATGAGTAAGTCATCTTTCATCAACCGCAAGGAATTGAAAAATGACCGACATGAATAAAGAAGCGATTTCTGTACTCAATGACCTGATTGAAACCTGCAAAGACGGTCAGGAAGGGTTCAAGACTTGCGCCGAAGACATCAAACACCCTGAACTCAAAACCTTGTTTGTGCAACGTGCTGCCGACTGTGGCACCGCCGCCGCTGAGCTGCAGGCTGCGGTGCGTTCAATGGGCGGCGATCCGGAAACGTCCACCAGCGTCAGTGGCGATCTGCATCGTCGCTGGGTCGATGTGAAGTCGATGTTCACCGGCAAGGATGAAGAAGCGGTGCTCAACGAAGCCGAACGTGGCGAGGACCATGCGCTGAAGGCGTATCGCGATGCCATGGAGAAAATCAACAAGCACAACCTGGTGGGCATTCGTGATCTCGTTGAGCGTCAGTACCACGGCGTGCAACGTAACCACGATCAGGTAAAAGCCCTGCGTAACCAGGCGCGCGCACGTTCGTAAGCGTTCGTTTGCTGTCAAAAACGCCAGCCAGTCTGGCGTTTTTTTGTGCTCGGGAATTAGCGCTGGACGGGGTATAGATAGCTAGCTAATAATTTGTTTTTCAAGTGACCGGCCTGAAGCCGACTATCGTTAAAACGACTTTTCAAGAGTGCTTTTCGTGCCCATTACTTTGCAGGCGTTGTTCGCGCCTGACCGCCGCGCCTTGCAGTTCGCGATCAAGACCTTGATCGGCGGAGGAGTGGCGCTGTGGCTGGCATTGCGCTGGGGCCTGGAGCAACCGGCCTGGGCGTTGATGACTGCGTTCATCGTCGCGCAGCCGCTGTCCGGCATGGTGATGCAAAAGGGCTTGGCGCGGCTGTTGGGGACGTTGGTCGGAACCATCATGTCGGTGGTGTTCATGGGCTTGTTCGCCCAGACACCGTGGCTGTTTTTGCTGGCGTTGGCATTGTGGCTTGGACTGTGTACGGCCAGTTCGACATTACTGCGCAGTGCCTGGTCCTATTCATTTGTACTGGCCGGGTACACCGTGGCGATCATCGCGCTGCCGGCCATCAATCATCCGTTGACCGTATTTGACCAAGCCGTGGCACGCTGCACCGAAATCAGCCTGGGCATTATCTGCGCCACCGCCAGCAGTGCTTTGCTCTGGCCATTGCGGGTCGAGCGACAGCTGTCGGACCAGGCCCGAGGAGCCTGGCAAAGTGGCATGAATGCCGCGCGGGCGACACTGGCCGGGGATGGACAGGCACGCAAAGGCTTGCTGGAAATTCTCGGTCGAATCGTTGCCGTGGACGCGCAACGCGAACACGCCTGGTTCGAAGGGCCTCTCGGTCGGCAACGGGCACGCGCCATCAGCGGTTTGAGCCAGAAATTGTTGATGCTGCTGCGCATCGCCCGTTCAGTGCGCCGGCAGTGGAAACAGTTGGAACCGCAAGAGTCGGCGCAGTTGTCACCGTGGATGAACGAAGTGCTGGAGGCGCTGAAAGTCGCCGATCCTGCGACGTTGCATGCCCTGCGCCCGCGTTTGCTCGACGCGTCCCACGACCCGCAGATCAGTTCGGCACAGAGTTACTGCCTGGTGCGTTTCACCTTGCTGATGGATACGGCCATGGCGGCGACGGCGGCGTTGAGCGCCGTTGAGGAGGGCGGTGATCCGGTCGCGCCGCCCAAGACGCTCACACCTCACCGCGATCTGTCGCTGGCCCTGGTGTTCGGCGCCCGCAGTGCCTTGGCGTTCCTGGTGGTTGCGAGTTTCTGGCTGGCGACCGCCTGGCCCGCGGCAGCGGGGGCGATGTTGTTGACGTGCGTCGTGTGCAGCCTGTTCGCCAGCCGGGAAAATGGTGCGCAAATCGGCATGAGTTTCATGCGCGGGATATTCCTGGCCATTCCGGCGGCGTTCATCGTCGGGCAAATTCTGCTGCCGCAATGGAGCAGTTTTGCCATGTTGTGCATGGGTATGGGCGTGCCGTTGTTTTTCGGGGCGCTGGGCATGGCCAAGCCGCAGATCGGCGCTACGGCCACGTCATTCTGCCTGCATTTCATTGTGCTGGTGGCTCCGCTCAACCAGATGAAGTTCGACGTCGCGACGTTCTTCAACAGCGCCCAGGCCATGGTCATCGGCGTCGGTGCGGCGGTGCTCGCATTCCATCTGTTGATCCTGCGTAACCCGGCGTGGCATGGCCGTCGATTGCTCGCGGCTACCCTTGACGATCTGGTGCGCCTGACCCGGCGCAATCTGGCCGGCGCCGAGAGCTGGTTCGGCGGGCGCATGGCCGACCGCTTGCTGCAATTGGCGCGGCATTATCCGGAGTTGCCCGAGCCGGCGCGAAGCCGCTGGGATGACGGGCTGCTCGGGTTGGATATCGGCGATGAATTGCTGCACCTGCGCCTGAGCCTGGCGGTTGCGCAGGTTCCGGTTTCTGCAGCGCAACAGCAATACCTCGAACAACTGGAAAGCGTCCTGAAAAAAGGTCCGGCGCCAGATCGCGGCGAAGCGCTGGCCGAAGCCAGCGAGGCTTTCGTGCAAAACCTTTACGCCTTGCCCTCGAGTGATGCAGTGAAACTGGCCCGGGGCGCGGTGCTGCAATTGCAGAACAGCTGGCGCGCCTGGTGCCGCCAACAGGAGGCAAACCATGGGCTTGCGTGAGTGGGCGGTGGGCGGGGTGTTGCTCAGCCCGTTTCTGATTTATGTGCTGCTGGCGCTGCTGGTGACCGGCGCCTTGCGCCTGTTGTTGCGGCTGACCCCGATTGGTCGTTGGGTCTGGCACGAAGCATTGTTTGATTGTGCCTTGTACGTCTGTGTATTGACCGTGATCACCGTCGTCCTCGGACCTTTATAAGGAGCTGAATATGCGTACCCCCGTACGTGTCGCGTTGACCCTGTGCCTGGTGGCGGTGGCGATATTTGCCGGCGTGCATTTGTGGCAGTACTACATGCTCACGCCCTGGACCCGCGATGCACGTATTCGCGCCGACGTGGTGGTGATCGCGCCGGATGTGTCGGGCTGGGTGCGTGAGCTCAAGGCCTACGATAACCAGCAGGTGAAGGCGGGGGACCTGTTGTTGAGTATCGACCGCGACCGTTTCGAAGCCGCCCTGGAAAAAGCCCAGGCGGTGGTGCAAACCCGCCAGCAACAACTGAACCTGCGTGAACGCGAAGCCAGCCGCCGCGCCAGCCTCGGGCCGCAAGCGATCAGCGCCGAACTGCGGGAAAACGCACAAATCAATGCCGGTATCGCCCGTGGTGAACTGCGTGAAGCACAGGCCGAGGCCAAGGTCGCAGAGATCAACCTGGCGCGCAGCCAGATCCATGCGCCGCGCAATGGTCACATCACCAACCTGCGTCTGGCTCAAGGCAATTATGTGAATGCCGGGCAACCGGTGATGGCGTTGATCGATGATTCAACCTTTTACGTGCAGGCTTATTTCGAAGAAACCAAGCTGCCACGGATCAAGGTCGGCGACCCGGTGAAAGTCTGGTTGATGAGCGCCGGGGAAGCGTTGCAGGGGCACGTTGAAAGCATCAGCCGCGGGATAACCGATCGCAATACCACACCGGACGGCCAGTTACTGGCAGAGGTGGAACCGACATTCAATTGGGTGCGACTGGCGCAACGGATTCCGGTGCGGATCAAGCTGGACAAAGTGCCCGAAGGGATCAACTTGAGTGCAGGAATGACTGCGAGCGTGCAGGTGCAGGAGGGTGAGCGCTAGTTCGTGTTCGTGCTGCTGTCCTGTGGCCAAGGCGCTTGCTCCCGCTCGGCTGCGCAGCCGTCGCAAATCCTGCCAACGCATTCGTTCAGGTGAACTGAGGTGTCTGAGTTGGGGGCGCTTCGCGCCCCAGCGGGAGCAAGCCCCCTCGCCACAGGTCAGCCGATGCTGATCGGTGGCAACTCGGTCAGCGTCACGCTCTGCTGTTTGCGCGGCGCGAGGATTTCCGCCTCGCCGTCGACCACCAGTTCATCGCGCTGGTTGAATACGCGGGTGGCGATGCGCACGCGGAACTTCGGCAGTTTTTCGAGGATTTCCAGGCGCACCGTCAGGGTGTCGCCGATCTTCACCGGCTTCTGGAAACTCATTTGCTGGCCGATGTAGATGGTGCCCGGCCCAGGCAGTTCGCAAGCCACCGCAGCGCTGATCAGTGCACCGCTGAACATGCCATGGGCAATGCGCTCCTTGAACATGGTGCTGGCAGCGTATTCGGCATCCAGGTGCACCGGGTTGTGGTCGCCCGACATCGCGGCGAACAATTGAATGTCGCGCTCTTCGACCGTCTTGCTGAAGCTGGCGGTCTGGCCGACTTCAAGGGCTTCGTAAGGGGTGTTGGTAACCTGGGTCATGTGTCTCAATTCCTGTGACGAATAAAAGAATTCACAAAAAACTATTCGGCTCGATGTGGCCTGGGGTTGCTCAGGGTCTGGTTGATCCAGCCCAGCACGTCGGCAATCACGTCATCGCGGTTGGTTTCGTTGAACAGTTCGTGCCGAGCCTGCGGATAAATCGTCAGTTGCAGGCTCTGGCTGCCGGCTTCGCGCAAGGCGTCGGCCAGATCTTTCAGACGCTTGCCTTCGCTCACCGGATCACATTCACCGCCAATCACCAGCATTGGCAGGCCTGGATCGATCTGCGCGAGATTGGACGCTTTGCTGATTTGCTGCAACCCGCCGAGCAAATCGATCCACATTTGATTGGTACACCTGAAGCCGCACAGCGGGTCATTGGCGTACAAATCGACCTCTGAAGGATCGCGACTGAGCCAGTCGAACCGGGTGCGCACCGGTTTGAATTTGTTATTGAACGAGCCAAACGACAACCATTCGATCAGCGCGCTGCGGCCCTTGGGGCCTTGGCGCAGGCGTTCGAGGCGGGCAATCTGCCGCGCCGCACGGTAAAGCGTCACGGGCTGGAAGTTCGAACCGCTGAGAATGGCCCCCTGCAGGCTGGCGCTGTGGTGCAACAGGTAACCTTGGGCGATGTAACTGCCCATGCTGTGGCCGAGCAGTACGATCGGCACACCGGGATGCTGCTGGCCGATGTGCTGATTCAGGCAGGCCAGGTCACCCACCACTTTGGCCCAGCCATCGTTGTCCGCGAAGTGGCCGAGCGTCCCGTTTTCGGCAGTTTTGCCATGTCCGCGCAAGTCCGGTGCATAGAGGCCGTAGCCCTGATCGCAGCATTTTTCGGCAAGGCGCGCATAGCGGCCACTGTGTTCGGCCATGCCGTGGGCCAGCAGGATCACCGCCTTTAGCTTGCCCGTGGGCAGCCACTGATTGACGAAGAGGCGGCTGCGGTCACTGGTGGTCAGCCAGAACGTGTCGTGGATCATGGCGATTCCTTTCCATGCAGGGGCGCGGGGTGGTTGCATTGTATAGCGCAAAATCCTGCCGGCATCAGCTCACGCCACGGCAGGAAGATTCACACGGTCAATGACGCGTTGACGCATATTTGCCTGATTGGCCATAACTGCTAGTGTCCGTGAAGCTCCGCTTTTCGCTTTCTGCTTTTTGAGGGATCACAGAGAAATGACAGAAAAGCGGCCCGGATAGGCTCAGGTAAAGAGGACAAGAACAATGCAACCTGATTTCTGGAATGACAAGCGCCCGGCCGGCGTACCCCTGGACATCGACGCGGGTGCCTACAAGTCGGTCATCGAGGTGTTTGAACGTTCCTGCAAGAAATTCGCTGATCGCCCGGCGTTCAGCAACATGGGCATCACCCTGACCTACGCCGAACTGGAACGCTACAGCGCAGCGTTCGCCGGTTACCTGCAAGCCCATACCGACCTGGTGCCGGGGGATCGCATCGCGGTGCAGATGCCCAACGTCCTGCATTATCCGATTGCCGTGTTCGGCGCGTTGCGTGCCGGGTTGATCGTGGTCAACACCAACCCGCTGTACACCGCGCGGGAGATGCGTCACCAGTTCAAGGACTCCGGCGCCCGGGCACTGGTGTACCTCAACATGTTCGGGCAAAAGGTCCAGGAAGTCCTGCCCGACACCGACATCCAGTACCTGATCGAAGCCAAAATGGGCGACTTCATGCCCGCCGCCAAAGGCTGGCTGGTCAACACGGTAGTGAGCAAGGTGAAGAAAATGGTCCCGGCCTATGCCTTGCCCCAGGCCATTTCCTTCAAGACTGCGTTACGCATGGGCCGCGGCCTGGGCATCAAGCCGCTGAAAGTCGGCCTCGACGATATCGCCGTGCTGCAATACACCGGTGGTACCACCGGGCTGGCCAAGGGCGCCATGCTGACCCACGGCAACCTGGTGGCGAACATGCAACAAGTGCGGGCCTGTCTGGAGCAGTTCGGCAACGACGGTCAGCCGCTGTTGCGCGAAGGGCAGGAAGTGATGATCGCGCCGCTGCCGCTGTACCACATCTATGCATTCACGGCCAATTGCATGTGCATGATGGTGTCCGGCAACCATAACGTGCTGATCACCAATCCGCGGGACATCGGCGGCTTCATCAAGGAACTGAAAAACTGGCGCTTCTCGGCGTTGCTCGGGCTCAACACGCTGTTCGTTGCGCTGATGGATCACGCGGATTTCAAGACCCTGGATTTCTCCAGCCTCAAGCTCACCAACTCCGGTGGCACCGCGCTGGTCAAGGCTACTGCCGAACGCTGGGAACAGCTCACCGGTTGCCGCATCACCGAGGGCTACGGCTTGACCGAAACCTCGCCAGTGGCCTGCACCAACCCGTACGGCGACCAATCGCGCATCGGCACGGTCGGGCTGCCAGTGCCGGGCACCACGTTGAAAGTGATCAATGATGAAGGGGTCGAACAGCCCTTGGGCGAGCGCGGCGAACTGTGCATCAAGGGCCCGCAGATCATGAAGGGCTACTGGCAGAAACCCGAGGCCACCGCCGAGGTGCTGGACGCCGAGGGCTGGTTCAAGTCCGGCGACATTGCTGTGATCGACCCGGACGGCTTTGTGCGCATTGTCGATCGCAAGAAAGACATGATCATTGTCTCGGGTTTCAACGTGTACCCGAACGAGATCGAAGACGTGGTCATGGCCCACCCGAAAGTCGCCAACTGTGCGGTCATCGGGGTACCGGACGAACGTTCCGGTGAGGCGGTCAAGCTGTTTGTGGTGGCGCGTGAGGCAGGGGTCAGCCTTGAAGAGCTGAAGGCGTACTGCAAGGAAAACTTCACGGCGTACAAAGTACCCAAGCACATCGTGTTGAGGGAGTCGTTGCCGATGACACCGGTCGGCAAGATCTTGCGACGCGAGTTGCGTGATATCGCCTGATCGTTGAATCGCCGCGCTTCACGCGGATCGCGGGCAAGCCTCGCTCCTACGGGTTCCGTGGTGTGCACAAAACGCATCGAACTTGTAGGAGCATGGCTTGCCCGCGATGCTTTTAAAGGAGAGAAAGCCCAGGATTCAGGGGCTTTCAAAGCTTTATAGAATTTTTGCTCTAAAATGACCGTTTGTCATTCTTGAGTCACATTTGTGACCGTAGAGGCCGCTTTTGGCTCTAGTCGACCCTTGGCAAAGCTGCTACTCTCGGCGCGCTTTGTGACTTCTCGGCCTTCTGTCAGCCAGATTCACCAATGACCAAACACCAATAATAATCGCATCAAATGCGGTGCTGAATTCGCGTTGCTGAGGAGTGGGCTTCCATGATCGAAGACTTTTGGAAGGATAAGTACCCAGCTGGGATTGCTGCCGACATCAATCCAGACGAGTATCCGAATATTCAGGCAGTGTTGAAGCAATCCTGCCAACGCTTCGCCAACAAGCCGGCATTCAGCAACCTGGGCAAGACAATCACCTACGGTGAACTGTACGAATTGTCCGGTGCCTTTGCCGCGTATCTGCAACAGCATACCGATTTGCAGCCGGGCGATCGAATCGCCGTGCAACTGCCCAACGTCCTGCAGTACCCCGTGGCCGTCTTCGGTGCCATCCGCGCCGGGCTGATCGTGGTCAACACCAACCCGTTGTACACCGCACGGGAAATGGAACACCAGTTCAACGACTCCGGTGCCAAGGCCCTGGTCTGCCTGGCCAACATGGCGCACCTGGCGCAAATCGTGGTGCCCAAGACTGGCGTCAAGCACGTCATCGTCACCGAAGTCGCCGACCTGTTGCCGCCGCTCAAGCGCCTGCTGATCAACAGCGTCATCAAGTACGTGAAGAAGATGGTGCCGGCCTATCACTTGCCAAAAGCCGTCAAGTTCAACGACGTGCTGAGCAAGGGCCAGGGCCAGCCAGTGGCGGAAGCGAACCCGGCCAACAGCGATGTCGCGGTGCTGCAATACACCGGTGGCACTACCGGCGTGGCCAAGGGCGCGATGCTGACCCACCGCAACCTGGTGGCGAACATGCTGCAGTGCAAGGCGCTGATGGGGTCCAACCTCAACGAAGGTTGCGAGATCCTGATCACGCCGCTGCCGCTGTACCACATTTATGCCTTCACCTTTCATTGCATGGCGATGATGCTGATCGGCAACCACAACATCCTGATCAGCAACCCGCGCGACTTGCCGGCGATGGTCAAGGAACTGTCGAAGTGGAAGTTCAGCGGCTTTGTTGGCCTCAACACTCTGTTCGTGGCCCTGTGCAATAACGAAGGTTTCCGCAAGCTGGACTTCTCCGCGCTGAAAGTCACCCTGTCCGGCGGCATGGCGCTGCAACTGGCAGCAGCCGAGCGCTGGAAAGCGGTCACCGGTTGCGCCATCTGCGAAGGCTACGGCATGACCGAAACCAGCCCGGTGGCCACGGTCAACCCGATCCAGAATATCCAGATCGGCACCATCGGCATTCCGGTACCGTCGACCCTGTGCAAAATCGTCGACGATGCCGGTGTCGAGCAGCCAATGGGCGAAATCGGCGAACTGTGCGTAAAAGGCCCACAGGTCATGAAAGGCTACTGGCAGCGCCAGGAAGCCACCGACGAAATCCTCGACAGCGAAGGCTGGTTGAAGACCGGTGACATCGCATTGATCCAGCCCGACGGCTACATGCGCATTGTCGATCGCAAGAAAGACATGATTTTGGTGTCCGGTTTCAATGTGTACCCGAACGAACTGGAAGACGTGCTGGCAACTTTGCCGGGCGTGCTGCAATGCGCGGCCATCGGCGTGCCGGACGAGAAGTCGGGTGAGGCGATCAAGATTTTCATCGTCGCCAAACCGGGCGTGACCCTGACCAAGGAACAGGTGATGGAGCACATGCGCGCCAACGTCACTGGCTACAAGGTTCCGCGTTCGGTGGAGTTCCGCGACGCGTTGCCGACCACCAACGTTGGCAAGATCCTGCGCCGGGAACTGCGCGATGAGGAGCTGAAAAAGCTCAAGGCGAAGAACGCCGCGTAAACCAAAAAGCCCCGCAAATGCGGTGATGCTGTTCACTGAAGAGAACGTTAGCATCCTGTGGCGAGGGAGCTTGCTCCCGCTGCGCTGCGCAGCAGTGCCTTTTCAGGGCCGCTTCGCGCCCCAGCGGGAGCAAGCTCCCTCGCCACAGGGTAATGTTCCTTGACTGAACAGCATTACTGCAAATGCGGGGCTTTTTGTTGGTGCTGGATTCTTCTTTGCAAAACTTTTCTGTCGCGGGAGTCCTTTACTCCGCAAGCGGCAGGAGTTATTGGCGGAACGGTGCGAAGTTGACGTTGGTACCTGCCGGACGCATGTCCTGCAGATACGAGTCCTTGTCGGCACTCAGTTCCAGGCTCAGGGCCGCTTTGCGCTTGCCCTGATTGCGCACCACCAGGCCTTCGAGCTTCTCGCGCAAAAACACCGTCGGCACTTTCAAATGCAGCAGTTCGTCGGTGTCCGGGGTGTGCATCAGCAGGTGAATCCACTCGTACTGACCCACGGCCAGGCGTGCCACCGGAATATCGAACCACCAGATGTTGCGGTTGCGGTTCAGTTCGGTGAAGTGGCAGTTGTTGACGCCAAGCACAGCACCACCAAGTTCCTGGTTTCTGCGGGCAATGGCCTGCTTTTTATCGAGTTTCATAACATTCCTGCGGTATTGGATCTTCAGCGCCACGCGCCGATACGTTGCGCATTCTCGGGGGTTGCCGGGCAAACATAAAGCCCAACCTGCATGGAACGATGAAATGTCGCGCGGAAAATAAATGAAACTCCGCGCGAATGCCCTCGGTCAACCTTGTGTAACCACTTTCCTCCCAATGAAACGCACGCAGGAGATACATCATGGGCAGCACAAGCGATAAAGTGAAAGGCATGGCCAACGAAGCCGCCGGCAACGTCAAGCAAGGCGTCGGCAAGGCCACCGGTAATGACAAGATGCGCGCCGAAGGCGTGGTGCAGGAAAAGAAAGGCGAAGCTCAACAAGCCGTCGGCAAGGCCAAGGATGCCGTGAAAAAAGGTGTCGACAAGGCTTGATCCGGCCTTTGAACAAGCCTCGAACGGCCATCCACAGATGGCCGTTTTTGTGTCAGCCTGAACTTGATTGAGGAAATTGTTTCAAAGTCGCCAGGTAGGCTACTTTGATCTAAGAAAACGGCCCCTGAGTCGCCATGACTACATCCCATCCTGATTGCGGCGAATGGAGACGCTAATGATTTTCCCGGACATGAAAGGTCTGCCCATCCACCGTGTGATGGTGCGCACGGTCACCGAGTTCGTCGACGATGAGATGTCGACCTATGCCTCGGCACTGGCCTATCAAATGCTGTTTTCGCTGTTCCCCTTCATTCTGTTCCTGATCGCCCTGATCGGTTTCCTGCACCTGCCGGATTTCTTTTCCTGGCTGCGCCTGCAATCGGAGCTGGTGCTGCCGCCCCAGGCCCTGGAACAGGTGAACCCGGTCATCGACCAGCTTCAGCAGTCCAAGGGCGGATTGCTGTCGGTGGGTATTGTGATTGCGCTGTGGACCGCCTCGGCCGGTGTGCGGCTGATGATGAGTGCGATGAACGCGGCGTACGATGTCGTTGAAGGTCGCCCGGCGTGGAAGCGTTTTCCCCTGTCGATCATCTACACCGTCGGCATCGCCGGCATGCTGCTGATCGCCGCCGCACTGATGGTACTCGGGCCGCAAGTGATGAGCTGGATCGCCTCGCAAGTGGGCCTCGAGTACTTCATCGTCACCCTTTGGACCATCGCGCGTTGGCCGGTGATCGTGATCCTGTTGATGGTCGCGGTGGCGCTGATCTATTACGTCATGCCTGACGTCAAACAGGAATTTCGCTTCATCACCCCCGGCTCGGTGCTGGCCGTGGTGGTGTGGATCATTGCGTCGCTGGGCTTCGGTTTGTACGTCAAGGAGTTCGCCAACTACAACGCCATGTATGGCAGTATCGGTGCGATCATCGTGCTGTTGCTGTACTTCTACATTTCCGCGGCGGTGTTGTTGCTCGGCGCGGAGATGAATGCGGTGATCGAGCACATGTCGCGCGAGGGTAAAGACCCTGGCGAGAAAGTTGCCGGCGAGAAGGGGCCTGTCCATGAAAAACAGCACGTATCGGGACTTGGCCGCGATCATTCACAACCCAAACCGACCATTGACGAAACCTGACCATGATTCGTGAAATCCTGAAAATGGGTGATGAGCGCCTGCTGCGCATTGCTCCGCCGGTGCCCGCTGAAATGTTCGACAGTCCCGAATTGTGGCAACTGATCGATGACATGTTCCAGACCATGGAGAGCGTGGGTGGCGTCGGCCTGGCTGCACCGCAAATTGGTGTTGACCTGCAACTGGTGATCTTCGGTTTCGAGCACAGCGAACGTTACCCGGACGCCGAGGCGGTGCCGCAAACGATACTGATCAACCCGTTGATCACGCCATTGAGCCCGCTGATGGAAGAGGGCTTCGAAGGTTGCCTGTCAGTGCCCGGCTTGCGTGGCGCGGTGGATCGCTACCAGCAGATCCGCTATGAAGGTTTCGACCCCAAGGGAGAGCCGATCGTGCGCATTGCATCCGGGTTCCACGCGCGGGTGGTGCAGCATGAGTGCGATCACCTGATCGGCCGGCTCTACCCGTCGCGCATCAGCGATTTCAGCAAGTTCGGCTTCACCGAAGTGATGTTCCCGGACCTTGATCCCAACGCCGACGATTGATCCGCCGTTTACGCGCAACGAGCCCTCACCACCGGTGCCAGGCCCATGGCAATCATCGGTTTGCTGCGCGCATAGCGGCTCAGTCGCTCGACCATCGCGTAGGGCATTGGCGGGTCAAAGGTAAAACCGCGGCGCTCATAAAAACCACGCAGGTCGGGATGACAGAACAGCCATACCGGCAGTTCGCACTCCTTTACCGCCGCGCTGATCAACGCTGCGGCGATGCCTTGCCCGCGACACGCCGGATCGACGAACAAACCGGTCAACCAATGCCCGCCGGAAATCGGACGCAAACACAACGCCCCGACGATTTCGTCGCGCCGGGCCACCCACAATTGCGCCTCGCGAACCGCTTTCATCGACGATTGATGGGCGCGGTAGAACTTGTTCATCAATGGCCAAAGCGGCTCATCGAGTCGGCTGAAACGGGTGTCGGGCATGGTCTCGGACTGTCGGTACGCGAAGCGGGCGATTATAAAAGAACGCACCTGCAAAGATAGGTGTATACCTGATCTCACATCCCCTGTGAGTGGAGTACGCATCATGTCCAAAGGTATGGATTCAAAGAAAGCGGACAAGAAAAAGCCGGCGAAAACCGCTATTGAAAAACGCGCCGACAAAAAAGCCAAAAAGGTCAATGTGTTCGGGCATTGAGCCTGCGCTGATCGTTCGCTCCCGCGCAATGCGGGAGCGATCAGTTTGAAAATAATCTGCAGGAAATCCAGGCGTCGTTGCACAGAAGAGGATTGGTCCCCGATCCGAGCAACGCCATGCCTCATTACTTCGATACTGCCCACCGAAAAGAAATCGAAACGCTACGCCAACGCCTGACCGCCCGCACCGAGTGGCCGACCTGGTTGCTGTTGATTGGCGTCTACAGCGCCTGGTTCGCCCTCGTGATGGCCAGTCACTCCCTGGGCTTGTGGTTGAGTACCGGGTTGCTGATTCCCGTGGTGGTGTTGTGGCTGTCGGTGCAGCACGAACTACTGCACGGTCATCCGACCCGCTGGCCGCTGTTGAATAAAATCCTTGGCTACGCGCCGTTCGCCGTCTGGTATCCCTACACCTTGTATCGCGACAGCCATTTGCTGCATCACCGCGACGAAAACCTGACCATTCCCGGTCGCGATCCGGAAAGCCGCTACTTGAGTGCCGAGCAGTGGCAAGGCAGCTCCTGGTTGAAAAAAAGCCTGCACTGGCTGAATAAAACCATGCTCGGCCGCTTTCTGCTCGGAGCGCCAGTTGCCCTGCTGGGTCTGGCCCGGGATGAACTGAAACGCTTGAAAAAGGGCGATCGCCAAGCCTGGTTGATGTGGCTCAGCCATGGCGCCGTGACCTTGTTGATGTTGCTGTTTATCGCCCACTTCAGCGTGCTGCCGATCTGGCATTACTTGTTGCTGGTCAGCGTGCCGGCGCTGTCGATTGCGATGATTCGCTCCTACTATGAACACCGCCCGCATGCGGCACCGGAGCAACGCACCGTACTCAACGAAGCGGCCTGGCCGTGGCGCTGGCTGTTCCTCAACCTCAATCTGCATTTGGTGCACCACGATTTGCCGGGACTGCCCTGGTATGACTTGCCCTGCGCCTACCGCATGCGTCGCGAGCAATGGCTGGCGCGCAGCGGCGGGTTTCTGGTGCAGGGCTATGGCCATTTTTGGCGTGAGCATGGGGTGAGGGCGATCGACAGTCCGCTGCATCCGTTTCACTGACGTAAGGCCACTTCTGTACCCTGTAGGAGCGAGCCTGCTCGCGATAGCGTTGGGCCAATCAACAGATGTGTTGAATGTGACATAGCCATCGCGAGCAGGCTCGTTTGGGATCTTCGTTGTATGGAGGATTTTGATGACTCAACAGATTGCTGAATTACTGATGTACGTTGCTCCTGAGCCTGTTCAACAAGCCAACGAACAGTGGCTGGCACGTATCGTCGAACACCTGGGCGTCACTCGCCGCAGCGCCGAAAGTCTGTCCTTGATGGACCTGTGGCTATCCCCGCAACTGCTGTTGACACAAACCTGCGGCTATCCGCTGATGACGGCTTTGCGTGGCAAGGTCAGGGTGCTGGGACGTCCGCGTTACGAGCTGCCGGACAGTAGCGGCGGCCACCATTGCAGCCTGTTGTTGAGCCGCGCCGACGATCGACGACGAACCTTGCCGGAATTTCTTGGCAGCCGTGGGGTGATCAATGGCGAAGACTCCAACAGCGGCATGAACCTGTTGCGTCATCGTCTGGCGCCGCTGCATCGGGACGGGCAGTTTTTTGCCTCGGTCGGTACCAGCGGCAGTCATCGCGAAAGCTTGCGCTGGTTACAGCAGAACCGTGCTGATCTGGCGGCCATCGACAGTGTGACCTTCGCTTTTCTCGCCCGTCACGCCGAGGCGCAAGTGGCTGGCTTGCGGGTCGTAGCTCGCAGCGCTTTCAGCCCGACCTTGCCCTACATCACCGCAGCAAGCCTTTGCGCCGGGCAAGCGGAAAAGATTCGACACGTGATGAATCAGGCCCTCGGCGAGTTGCCGCAGGTAGCTGAAGTCCTTGCTTTGCGAGAAGTGTTGCCGGCCAGTGAAGGTGACTATCAAGTGATACTCGATTATCAACGCGAAGCTGAAACATTGGGATACGGGCAACTGCGTTAATATTCTTTTCAGCAATATAAAAATGCATTTTTAGTATTGTTAATGAATAAGGCCCATTGCTAGGATCACCTCACCGGATGACCGGACATCCAGTGACCCCCTAGACCTTGGAGCCTCTATGTCCGGCATCGACCGTTCCCATCATTACGTAATAAGCAGACTGTTCCGCACGCATTACTCTTGGCTTTGTGCACGGTTGCGCCAGCACGTGGGTTGCGGTTGCGAAGACATCGCCGCCGAAGCCTTTGTGCAATTGCTCGAAGCCCCAAAGCCGCTTGCCATCCGCGAGCCGCGCGCTTTACTGACCACCATTGCGCGACGCCTGGTTTATCAACTCTGGCGCCGGCGCGACCTTGAGCGCCAGCACCTCGATCAACTATTGCAGGTCGATCAACCGTCATCGCCTTCACCTGAAGAACTGGTGCAACTGACCCAGGCGCTGCAAGGCCTCGACCACACGCTGGCGCGTCTGCCCGACAACGTTCGGGCGACCTTTCTGTTGTCGCGGGTCGACGGTCTGACCTACCCGCAAATCGCTGCCAAGCTGGGCATTTCCCTGCGTTCGGTCAGCGTCTACATGACTCGCTCCGAGGCTCTGTGCATCCGCCACAGCGCCAATCAATCCCTGAACCGCCCCCTGCCAAACAAGAGGTCCGCATGAGATCGATCAAAACCCTGCTCGGCAGTTCGCTGCTGGCCCTGAGCCTGTTTGCCACCCAGGCCCCTGCGACGGAAAAACCGGCAGCTATCCATTTTGGCGACATCACCTGGGAAAGCGGCAGCCTGATCACCGAGATCCTGCGGCTGATCGTCGAGAAAGGTTATGGCTACCCGACAGACACGCTGCCGGGCAGCACCGTCAGCCTTGAAGCCGCGTTGGCGAAGAATGACATCCAGGTGATCGGCGAAGAATGGGCCGGACGCAGCCCTGCGTGGGTCAAGGCTGCCGCGGAAGGTAAAGTGTTCGGCCTGGGCGACACCGTCAAGGGAGCCACCGAAGGCTGGTGGGTGCCGGAGTATGTGATCAAGGGCGACCCGGAACGCGGTATCAAACCCCTGGCGCCGGAGCTGAAGTCGGTGGCCGACCTGGCCAAGTACAAAGATGTGTTCCGCGATCCGGAAGACCCAAGGCGTGGCCGCTTCCTCAACAGCCCTACGGGCTGGACCTCGGAGATCGTCAATAGCCAGAAACTCAAGGCGTACGGCTTGAGCGAAAGTTTCGTCAATTTCCGCACCGGTTCCGGCGCGGCGCTGGATGCCGAAGTGGCGTCGTCGATTCGTCGAGGCAAACCGGTGTTGTTCTATTACTGGTCGCCAACGCCGCTGTTAGGTCGCTTCAAACTGGTGAAACTCGAAGAACCGCCGTTCGATGCCCAAGCCTGGAAAACCCTGGCCGACGCCAGTAACCCAAACCCCATAGGTACTAGCTCAATGCCGGCCAGCCTGGCCATTGGCGTATCGGCACCGTTCAAGGCGCAGTATCCCGACCTGGTGGCGTTTTTCGAAAAAGTCGACTTGCCGATTGATCTGCTCAACCAGACGCTGGGGCAGATGAGTGAAAAACGCCAGAAACCCCGTGAGGTCGCCGAAGCGTTTTTGCGTGAACAGCCGCAGGTTTGGAAGGGTTGGGTGCCGGGTGAGGTGGCTACGAAAGTGAGTGCCAGTTTGTAGTTTCGGGGTGACGTGTAGATAGCCATCGCGAGCAGGCTCGCTCCTACAGTGTTTCCCGGTGTTCACAAAAATGTTGATCACCGCAGATCTCCTTCAGGAGCGAGCCTGCTCGCAATCAATCCCAAGACTCACGCCCATTCGCCCCCGCTGATCAAGCCTTGCCTGTCATCGCTCCCTCCCAGGTCATCGCCTGACGCTGAACCGATTTTGTACCCAATGCTGGCCGACTAGTGGCCTTGCAAGCCTCACTCGTCTGTCTATGCTCTCGTGTAACTAACCATGTCGACCGCAACGACGCGGTGACTCCCAGAGTGCGCAATCCAAGGCACCGATGCATTCAATGGAGCTGTTGTGGAAAGGGAATTTCGTTATGAGCACGTTAGGGTTGACCCGCCTGCGGGTTATCAAGAGAAGGATGTCTTGATGAGAGTGTCGCGCCAGGGACCCTCCGATTGAACATCATTAATCACCTGACTGGTCCTTCCTCTTTTGGAGGGGCGCGTGTGCCTGTTCTGTGGAACGTAGTGGTGGATTTGAAAGACCAGCAACTTTCAATAATTCAAAAGACCGCGCAAGCAATAGGGTGATAAGACCATGTTCAACCTACATCACAAGGCTGACCTGCTGGAGATCGAGCGTTTCAGTTGCGCACTGACCGAGGCCAATGCCAAGTTGGCAGCCGTCAGTCGTTCGATGGCGATGATTGAATTCACCCCGGAGGGTATCGTCCTCGACGCCAATGAAAACTTTTGCGGCGTCATGGGTTACAGCGCAGAAGAAGTTCGCGGCAAGCACCATCGGGTGTTTTGCGAAGAGGCGTTTTACCGTAGCGAGGAGTACGCCAAGTTGTGGCGTGACCTGGCCCGTGGCGAGCCGGTCAGCGGCACCTTTTTGCGCCTGAACAAGAACGGCAAGGAAATCTGGCTCGAAGCCAGTTACATGCCGGTGTTTGGTCCCGATCGGCAAGTCAAAAGCGTGATCAAGGTTGCCACCGACATTACGGCCAGAGTCAACAAGGAACACGAAAACGAGAGCATGCTGGCAGCTATCAGTCGCTCCATGGCGGTGATCGAGTTCACCCCCGACGGGCGAGTGATCACCGCCAATGAAAACTTCCTGAAAACCATGCAGTACTCGCTCAACGAAGTGATCGGGCAGCATCACAGTCTGTTCTGTCACCGGGCCGAAGCCGAATCGGCAAGTTACAAGGCGTTCTGGGCTTCGCTGAATCGCGGCGAATATCACTCGCACCGATTCGAGCGCAAGAACAAGCAGGGTCAGACGATTTATCTCGAAGCGTCCTACAACCCGTTGTTCGACACCAAAGGGCGGTTGTACAAGGTGGTGAAGTTCGCCAGCGACATCACCCACCAGATGACCACGCTGCAAACCGCTGCTGAATCGGCCCATAGCACTTCCGTGCAAAACGACGCCTGCGCACGCAAAGGTTCCGAGGTGGTGCAGCAAACGGTGCAGATCATTCAGGACATTTCCCGGGATCTGAATCAGGCCGCGCTGAGTATCGACGCGGTGAGCAAACAGTCGGACATCATCGGCACCATCGTGCAGACCATCCGTGGCATTGCCGATCAGACTAATTTGCTGGCGCTCAATGCCGCCATCGAAGCCGCCCGCGCCGGCGAGCATGGGCGGGGTTTTGCGGTCGTGGCCGATGAAGTGCGCAGCCTTGCCGCCCGCACCAGTCAGGCGACGCTGGAGATTGTCGACGTGGTGCGCAAGAACCACGATTTGTCATTGAGTGCCGTGTCGAGCATGCAGTCGAGCTTGAGTCGAACGGGGCTCGGTGTGGAATTGGCGAACGAGGCGGGGGAGGTGATCCTGGAAATTCAGCAAGGGTCGCGACACGTGGTGGATGCGATCAGTCAATTCAACTCGACCTTGCAGTTGAATTAAGAGCAGCAAATAAAGAAGAGTCCCGGTAGAGGGACCCTTCTTTATCTCGTGCAATGCCTTAAAGCGCAGCGATGAGTTTGTCCACGGCCTCGGCGCCCGGCCTGTCGTGGTTACGTTCGTTGGCTTCCTCGGCCTGGGCCATCTTCCTCTTGTCTTCCATGCGCTGGGCGATCTCTTCACCGATCGCTTGCTGTTTCTCCGGGGGCATGGCGTCTACCTCCTCTTGAGTCAGCCCCATCTCCTGAAGGATCGCATCACGCAGGCGCTGCTCTGGCGTTTTGCTCATGTAGTCCTTGAACTCATCCGTAGCCGAACCGCCCTTGAAACGGTCCTTGATGTCATCCGGCAGTGGCGCGTAGACCGCTTGCAGATTCACCCGGGTCTTGGCGAACGCCTCATCGACGTTGTCGCTCACTTTGGCGGCCTCGCTGACCTGTTGCGTCGCGATCTGGGTCGCTGATTCCTGAACCTGCGTGTCGGTTTGCGCGGTTTGTGCCTGCACGTTGTTTTGCAGGGCTTGAGTCATGACGCTTTGCAGACCGGCGGCGGCTTCAGCGGTTGGATCTTCACCAGGACGTTTGGGGAGTGGTGTGACCAGGTTTGACTTTGCACTGACCAACATAAGGAGAGACCTTGTAGGTGTTTGTGGTGAGGTGCGCTGAGCAAAGTCTGTGCCTGAACATTTAAAGCTAAATAAATCAGTGCGTTATTTATTTTTCTTGCAGCGGGTAAACGTGTTTGCGGTAAGGCCTTGCCGCTGGGCGGCAGAGCCCTACCGCCCAGATCGCGTGCTCAAGGCAAGCCGTTGCAGCAATGCTTGAGGAAGCCGGGGCGTTGCGCCAGACGTTTGAAATACTCATCGATGGCCGGGTAATCGGGGCGTTCCATCGGCGTCATCAGCCAACGGTTGATCGACAGGCCGATGACAATATCGGCCAGGGTAAACCGCGCGCCAGCGACATAGGCTTTGGTGGTCACGAGTTGATGTTCGAGGATGGCCATTTTCTGGTTCCAGCCACGCACGCCGACTTCGATGCGATGGGCGTCCTGGTATTCCGGGTCCTTGCGCACCAGCGCCATGAACGCGTAGCTCCAGGATGAATTGAGATCAGTGGCCTGCCAGTCCATCCACTGCTCCACCCGGGCGCGGGCGGCCGGTTCGCCGGGCAGTAATTCATGGTGGTGTTGGTGCTTGCCGGCCAGGTAGCGGCAAATGGTATTGGACTCCCACAACACCCCGGCTTCATCGATGATCACCGGAACCTGGGCGTTCGGGTTGAACCTGAGGAACTCGGGGCTGTGGGTCGAGGCAAAACCGCTGCCCCAATCCTCGCGCTCAAAGGACAGCCCCAGTTCCTCGCAGGTCCACAGCACCTTGCGGACGTTGATCGACGAGGCTTTACCGAGAATTTTCAGTGTGTGATCCATTGCGCTGCTCCGTTAGCGAGTTGGTGCGCTACGGGAATCTAACAGTGTGCTCGCCAGAGGGCGACATACGTTGCTCTAAAAGGTTAGTTGAAATCGACTCGCATGGGCGCCCTGATCGTTCCCATGCTCCGCGCGGTAATGCCCCAACGGAAGTTCCGCGTTTGGCTCTTGATTGGACTTCAGGTGCTTCGCAACCTTGGCTTGGTCCACGGATAACCTCGATCCGCAGGATTGATCGCCGAACCTGTGGCGAGGGAGCTTGCTCGCGCTGGAGTGCGAAGCGCTCCCAATATCAGCGGATGCGTTCTATCTACATTGCAACGGCTTCGCCGCCGAACTGAGCAAGCTCCCTCGCCACAAATCTCACTTTACTGCGGTTGAGTCGTGCTTATGTACTCTCACGCACCTTCAGCTCAAAGCCCATGTCCTGCACCGGCCTGGCCACGGTGTTGCCGGCCATCAGCGTCAGCATCTGCTCCGCCGCGCGGCGGCCGATGGCTTCGCGCGGGGTGCTGATGCTGCTCAGGCGCGGGACCATGTGCGCGGATGCGGGCAGGTCGTTGAAGCCGAGGATCGCCACTTGTTCGGGGATCTTGATCCCGTGACGCATGGCTTCGAGCAGCGCGCCCTGGGCCAGGTCGTCGTTGCCGAAGAAGATCGCATCGATATCCGGGTGGCTGGCAATCATCTGCAAGAACAGTTCGCCACCCAGGCCCACGGAAGACGGACGCGGGGTCAGCACTTCCAGGGCGGGATCGTACAAACCGGCCTTTTGCAGGGCGCGACGGAAACCCTCGCCGCGCAGCAAGGTGCGTTGATCCAGTTGCGCGCCGATGTACGCCAGGCGCTTGCGACCGCGGGACAGCAAGTGCTCGGCGGCCGTTTCACCGGCGGCCAGTTGCGAAAAGCCGACGCAGTTAAGCCCGGCGGCGCTGTCCAGCTCCATCATGTACACGCAGGGAATGTTGCTGGCTTCGATCATCCGTCGCGAGCTTTCGGTGCGGTCGAACCCGGTCAACAATAAACCGCGTGGCTGATAGGCCATGTAATTGCGCAGCAGGTTTTCTTCTTCGTCGCGGGAATAGTGGAAGTTGCCGATCAGCACTTCGAAGCCCTTGGGGCGCAAAACCTGATGAATGGCTTCCAGGGTGTCGATGAACAGCAGGTTGGACAATGACGGCACCAGCACCACCACCGAATGGCTCTGCGCCGACGCCAGGGCACGGGCGGCAGGGTTGACTACATAGTTGAGCTCAAGTGCCGCTTTCTGGACTTTTTCCACCAGTTCGGTAGCCACGGTGCTGACGCCGCGCAGGGCACGCGAAGCAGTGATCGGGCTGACACCGGCCAGGCGGGCAACTTCATTCAGGGTAGGGCGGCCAGTGGTGCGGGTATTTTTATCGTTTTTAGTTGGATTCATCGACGGCTTGCCAAACAAAATTCAAGGCACTAAGGTAGCGCTGTCTCGATGCAGCTGCAAATGCGTGAGCGGGGGTTCGCCTGATCCTCGCTTTTTGGCATTGGGAACGAACATGCTGCAACCCATAAAATGACAAGAAAGGCGTCGGCAACTTCTGCTTTTGTTCGAGTGTCATAGCTTGCAAAGGTAGCGCTGTCTGCGCGCTGAGGTGTTACATGAATCATCCCATCACCGCCCTGGTCATCATGGGCGTTGCCGGTTGCGGCAAGACGTGCGTCAGCGAAGCTCTGTGCCAACTGAGCGGCGCCACTGCCATTGAAGGCGACTCTTTCCACCCAGCCGCCAATATCGAAAAGATGAGCGCGGGTATCCCCCTGGACGATCAAGACCGTGCCGGCTGGCTCGACAGCCTGTGCGATGAATTGCGCCGCATTGACGCCAAGGGCCAGCGCCCGGTGTTGACCTGTTCGGCGCTCAAGCACATCTATCGCGAACGCTTGCGCAGCGCCTTGCCGGGCCTGGGCTTCGTGTTCCTTGAACTGACCCCCGAAGTCGCCGCCGACCGCGTTTCCCACCGGCCGGGCCATTTCATGCCGTCGACCTTGATCGACAGCCAGTTCGCCACCCTCGAATCCCCCGTCGGCGAGCCATTGACCCTGGCCCTCGATGCGTCGAATCACAGCGTCGATGAACTGGCTGTCCAGGCACACCAATGGTGGCTTGAACATGGCTTGAAGCGCGCCGGTTAATTTTTTGCTTGCAGAGATAGCGCTGTCCTTATGGCTTTTGAATTACCCGCTTTAATAACAACAACAACCAGGAGACACCCCTAATGTTTGGCATGTCCCACGAGACGTTCCTGCTGCTCGATGCAGTGGTCACGGTGATCGGGCTTATCGTCCTGATCACCAAGTTCAAGTTGCACCCCTTTCTTGCCCTGATCATTGCCGCCGCCTTCCTCGGGCTGACCTCCGGCATGCCGATCGGCACCATCATCAAGGCGTTCCAGGACGGCTTCGGTGGTGTGCTCGGTTTCGTCGGTATTATCCTGGCGCTGGGCACCATGCTCGGCAAAATGATGGCCGAGTCGGGCGGGGCAGACCAGATTGCCCAGACCCTGATCCGCGCGTTCGGCAAGGACAAAGTGCAGTGGGCAATGATGTTCGCCGCGTTCCTGGTGGGCATCCCGCTGTTCTTCGAAATCGGCTTCGTGTTGCTGATTCCGTTGGTGTTCATCGTTGCCCGTCGCACCGGCGTGTCGATCATCAAGATCGGTATCCCGCTGCTGGCCGGCCTCTCGGCGGTCCACGGCCTGGTGCCGCCGCACCCGGGCCCGCTGCTGGCTATCGGCGTGTTCGGTGCCGACATCGGTAAAACCATTCTTTATGGTCTGATCGTGGCGCTGCCAACGGCGATCATTGCCGGCCCGATCTTCGGTACGTTCATTGCCAAGCACATTCCCGGTCATCCGAACCAGGAACTGGTGGATCAACTGGCCCGCGAAACAGACACAACTGAATTGCCGAGCTTCAGCATCACATTGGTGACCGTGCTGCTGCCGGTGTTCCTGATGCTGCTCAAGACCTTCGCCGACGTCGTGCTGCCGGATGGCAACATCTTCCGCGCCTTCATGGACCTGATCGGTCACCCGATTTCGGCATTGCTGCTGGCGTTGCTGCTGTCGCTGTATACCTTTGGCTACAAGCAGGGCATCGGTTCCAGCCAAATGATGAAATGGCTGGATGCGAGCCTCGCACCGACCGCCGCGATCATCCTGATCATCGGTGCCGGTGGTGGCTTCAAGCAGATGCTGGTGACCAGTGGTGTGGGCGACGTGATCGGCCACATGGCGGTGAACGCACAAATTTCGCCGATCCTGCTGGCCTGGCTGGTGGCAGCGGTGATCCGTATCGCAACCGGTTCGGCGACAGTGGCGACCATCACGGGCGCGGGCATCGTGGTACCGGTGGTAGGAATGATCCCGGGCGTGAACCGCGAGTTGTTGGTGCTGGCCACCGGTGCCGGTTCGTTGATCCTGTCCCACGTGAACGACGCCGGCTTCTGGCTGGTCAAGCAGTACTTCAACATGACCGTGGCCGAAACCTTCAAGACCTGGACCGCGATGGAAACCATCCTGTCGGTGGTGGGCCTGGGC
>NZ_RCNY01000029.1:0-2766 GCF_004307635.1 Pseudomonas sp. Sample_22 | reverse complement strand
TTAAAACAAAGGCAGATATTTTCATATCTGCCTTGTTATATGGAGCTCTTGAGCGGATTTGAACCGCTGACCTCACCCTTACCAAGGGTGTGCTCTACCAACTGAGCTACAAGAGCGAAACACTGTGCAAAACCTGTAAACTTGGAGCGGGTAGCGGGAATCGAACCCGCATCATCAGCTTGGAAGGCTGAGGTTCTACCACTAAACTATACCCGCGAGGCTTACAGCTCTCGCTAAAATGGTGGAGGGGGAAGGATTCGAACCTTCGAAGTCGTAGACGTCAGATTTACAGTCTGATCCCTTTGGCCGCTCGGGAACCCCTCCTAAGCGAGCCGGCATTCTACATCATGCCAGCCTTCTGTCAAGCATTTTTCTCATTAAAAACCTGAGGTTAGCTGCGTTGACCTCGCTCCACGCCGTTGACCGTTTCCGGTGTTCGCTGTGGAGCGGGCGCCATTCTATGCAAACTATTCGAAGGGTGCAACCCCCTCGCAAGGCATTATTTTATGTTTTAACTCATTGAATTCTTTAGAAAGGTTTATCAGCTGCAGATCATCCAGCCAGCGCCGGCTCTCCGGGGCCACGCGCAACCAATATCCCGCTGATTCAGCGCTACCTCGAGGCAAGGCCTGAAACCTGACCTCCATACCTGTCAGTCTTCGTTCAAGCCCCTGAGCAACATCCTGGCGCGCAAAACCACCTACATAAAGACAGTTTGAGTCCACCTGGACCGCTTTCTCTTTCTCTTTCTCTTTATCTTTAGACGCGACTTCGGTCTCGCTCAACAGCCGGATATCGTGCTGCGACCCTCGATACAAACTCAAAGGCGTTACGTCCTTCGCGCGCAGCGGAGCCTCTTGTTGATGCCAAATGTAATAAAACACATTGAGAACAAGCAGCAGCAAAAACAACCAACGCATAAGTACCTCAGGCTAAAGGGCACGCCATCGCCAAACCGACAAACACCAGATCCGGAACCACCCTGGCTTCAGGCACCACTTCGGAGACCAGAGCCGCATCACCACCCGTTAGGAAAACCGCATAATCGTCACCCCAACGCTCCCGCGCCAGTCCGAGCTGCGTCAACACGAACCCCCGCAGCATCAACAGGCAACCGCGCTCGACAGCCTCAACCGTTGTACGCCCTGGCTCGAGACTTTCCAATGCACGTTCAGCCGCAAGATCACCGTAACGAATTTTGCGAGTATGCGTGCGAAGTTGATTTCGCATCAATGGCATACCGGGGCATATGAACCCACCGAGATGCCCCCCATCCGCCGCAACGAAATCGGCTGTGACCGCAGTACCGAAATCCAACACAAGGCACGCCCCAGCCGCCAAATGGAACCCTCCAAGCAGGGCGAGCCAGCGGTCGAGACCCAGCTTCTCGAACTCTTCATAACCGTTTCGAACGCCGGACATTTCCCGGGCAGGCGAAGCACAAACGACCGATACGCCGAAGAATTGCTTCAAGAGAGAGACCAACAGCCCAGTCTCCTCTTGAGTCCTCACGCTGACCAGCCGACAGTGCTTGAGAGCCAATCCCTCGAGTAGATTCAAGTCCGCGAGCAAAGCAAGATCCGAATCAACAACCCCGCCACCCACCACCACCTGGGCATTCGATTCGAGCACACGCCACTTGATAAAACTGTTTCCGCAGTCGAGCTCAAGAATCATTGCGCAACCTCAGGCTCAGCTCACCGCCACTAAAGACTTTTTCCACACCACCTACCTTCAAGCGCAGAGCCCCCTGATTATCGATCCCCAGCACCTCGCCATCTATTTGATTTACGCCCGCAATCAATGACACAGCGCGCCCCTGCCACAAGTGATTTTGCTCCCACTCAGCCTGGATGGAAGAAAAGCCTGTGGCCTGATGGCGAGCAAGGTACCTCTGCAGCATCTCACCTAGTGTTGCCACCAACTGATTTCGATCAAACATCTTGCCGGACTCCAGTCGCATGGACGTCCATTGCTGATCAACCTCATCGGTCATTTGCATGTTTACATTAATCCCAACACCCAGCACCACATGACAGACATCAGCTGGATCGCCAACCAACTCAAGCAGGATACCGGCAATCTTCTTTTGACCTACCAGAACATCGTTCGGCCACTTCAAACCCGCCTCGGAAACACCAAGCTCACGCAACGCCTGCATGACAGCAAGCCCAACGACAAGACTCAACCCCTCCAGCTGACGCATCCCGCCTTCGATGCGCAGCACCAGGCTAAAGTAAACATTCTCCGCAAATGGACTGACCCATCTACGTCCCCGCCGCCCGCGCCCCGCCGTTTGACGCTCGGCAAGCACCAGAAAGGGCGCGACCTGGAGACGTTCTATCGCTCTCAGAGCCTCGGCATTTGTGGAATCAATTGAATCGAAGACCAGAACAGGCCACTCGCAAGATGGGGCAAGTCTCGCTATCTCAGCAGGATCAAGCAGCGTCAATGGCGCTGCCAATTGATAACCCCGCCCTCGAACTTTATGAATGGACAAACCCAGCTCAGCTTCCAAGTGCTGAAGCTGCTTCCACACAGCACTGCGACTAACACCCAAGGCAGCACCCAGCGCTTGACCTGAATGGAATCGGCCATCTTTAAGAAGCTTTAACAACGTCAGCATGCAAGTCTCGCCTCACAATGAGGCCCGCATGATAGCCACGCCCCGAGCAAATGCATAGAAATCAAGGGAGACGGATTTTCCTGCGGACAAAACAAAACCCCAACTGCTTTCGCAATTGGGGTTTCGGAATTTAATCTTGA
>NZ_RCNY01000078.1:0-2856 GCF_004307635.1 Pseudomonas sp. Sample_22 | reverse complement strand
GGATGTAGGCCGAAATTCCATTATCGATTTCCTTCCCGCCTAACGGGTCATTTAAAGCAGTTGGTCACAGCCTTATTTTCATCAGCTATCTGCATTTTCGCGGCACGACGTAAATCCAAGCTGGTATGTGTTTCGCGTATGGAGCGATTCGTTAAGGTCGCCACCATTGCTTGTCCAATCGCATGCAATAGCGGTTGAGCCTGACTAAGCCTGCCGGATAGACACAGTCAAGGTACTGCGGGAAATAGGCCGCATCTGTAGGCTTTTTCTGAAAACTTCGAAGGCGGCGGGAGAAGGTGCCCCCCCCCCCCTGCCGCTACCTTTTCCGTAAACCTATGGCACGCTGAATTAAGCGCCTAAACCATCCAACAGCTTTGTTCTTCACATGGCTGCAGGCCTCAATGAACAACAAATCAGGATTTGGCGCGGATAAACACCGACTGCGTTATTTTGAGGAGCACTTGCTGTCGCCGACCGGAAAGACAAAACCTATCAACACTTGAAGGGGAACCCGGTTATTGGAACGTAAACGGCTCGATGAAAACCTCAAACGAGTCTGTTCGCCGGGCAGTTGTTTTCACTGACCTGGTTTGAAATTAAGCTGTTTCGCTGCAGCCTCAGCCAGGTCCGGAGGCAGGAAATCTTTGTCCGGGTTGTAGTCCCCCTTAAGCCAGTGGGTCAGATTATGTAAGTCTTGTGGACTCAGCGTTCCGACCTGTTGCTTCAGGCGCAAAGTATCGAGGATGTAATCATAGCGGGTGTTGTTGTAGTCCCGTACCGAGCTGTAGAGCTGGCGCTGCGCATCCAACACATCGACGATGTTGCGCGTCCCTACCTGATATCCGATTTCAGTCGCTTCCACTGCGCTTTGGTTAGAAATGATTGATTGTTTGCGCGCCTGTACCTGCTCAACGTCAGTATTGACGGCACGATACAGGTCACGGGTGTTTTCCACGATGGCGCGAAGCAGCGATTCGCGTTGTTGCTCTGTTTGCTCTAGTTGCGCATACGATTGACGCACCTGGGAATTGATCAAGCCGCCACTGTAGATCGGGATATTCAGCTGCAAGCCGATCAAGGATTGCGCGACATCGCCTTTGTACGGTTGACCCAACGCGCTGGGGTTGCTGAACCCCAGCGCATCATTGTCGCCTTTCTCGTACCGGGCGACCACATCGACGGTTGGTGCGTGGCCAGCCTTGCGCTGACTAAGAGTTTGTTCAGCGGCGCTGACTGCATAGTTGCTGGCCTGCAGATTAAGGTTTTGTTGAGCCGCGGTATCAACCCACGTCTTAGCATTGTTTGGTGCTGGCGGTAGGATCGGCAGGCTATGGGAAATACCCCAGATCGCGTTGTATCGCCGGTTAGTGAGGTTCACCAGTGCTTCGAAAGCATCATCCACCTGGCGCTGCGCAACGATGCGATTGACCCGTGCCGTGTCGTAGCTAGCTTGTGAATTCAGCACATCGGTCTTATCCGCGAGGCCAACCTTGAAACGCTCATTGGACTGATCGAGCTGGCGCTTGAACGCGGCCTCTTCGGCCTTGGTCGAAGCCAGATTATCTTGGCTACGTAACACATTAAAATAACTGTCTGCGGTTTGCAGAATGAGGTTTTGCTGGGCTGCTGAGAGCTGTAGCGCCGCCTGTTCATTCACATCCTTGGCCGCCTGGAACTGAAACCAGCGATCGGCACGAAACAGCGGTTGCGCCAGGGTGGCTTGGTACGAATGCTCGTAGCGATTTGCAGCAGCCGAAGGCTGGTCGATCGAGGTGCGAACACTGGCAGTTTCTGCGCTACCGGACAGATTGGGCAACAGCCCGGCGCGAGCTTGCGGTACGACTTCCTTCTGCACGCCATACTGGGCGATGGCGGCAGCGAGATCAGCGTTGTTTGCTACAGCCTCTTGATAGACGCTCACCAGATCATTATTGGCCGACAACGGAGCTTCAGCTGCCCAGGGCATGGCATTGGATACACAAAACACAGCAATACCCAATGAAAATTTGCGCAGCATGTGGCGATTCCTAAACATGTATAAAACCGTGAAAAATTTGGCGCCTAAGAATGGCGCCACTATTACAACGTCAAGACGCGGCTAGGTAAGGGGGAGATAAGCTTGTTCGCGAATGCATTCAGGCGATAGTTAGAATCCGTAGTTACGTCTGATACGAGCCAGCAATACCTACGCATTCAGCTTCAGGCGTCGCGCGGATGGCGGCCAGGTATGAATCGCACCGATTGAGCAGCAATACGGATGTGGCGACACCGACGGTTGCCTTCTCTCCCCCTCGCCAATACGGCCCGTTACCCAGTGAAAGGCAAGCCAGGGTATGTCATGGGAGGGGGATGGCCTGATGCATTACTATTAAGGTTGCAACCCACCGTCGCGCAGACGAACCGGATTCATCTTGAGGTCGCCTGCAGCACCGGCGGGCTAAAAATCACAGATAGACCAACTCGATAGTGGCCGAGCCATCCAAATTAATCGCGTTATTGGTGTCTAGGGTATTCCTTGGCGCAATCGTTGGCGTCACGGTCAGGTCGAGGGAGGCGCTGGTAATGGCCTGTGGAGGAGCGGTGCCATTATTTGTAGGATTGATGGCGTAGGTCACGTTTTGTCCTGCATACGTATTCAAATCTCCTGCATTAGAAGTATTTGTTATCGTCGTCCAAGTCGAACCATTATTTAACGTAAATTTAACGTAGCCTGTTGCGCCATTGGCGCTGGAGTTGAGCATGATAATTTTGTACCAACCAATCTTATTACCCGCTCCATCGGTACCGAGCCCATACCGTACGTTACCCCCAGTGCTTGTACCGCTTCGATTGTCAATCCCCCTAAATCCTACGTAA
>NZ_RCNY01000054.1:0-2882 GCF_004307635.1 Pseudomonas sp. Sample_22 | reverse complement strand
ATCGCCAGCAGGCTAGCTCCCACAGTAAATCGCGCACACCCGCAAAATCACATCGACAGGCAGACCGCCATCGCTGGCAAGCCAGCTCCCACAGGGGCCGTGCCCGCACGGGAGATCCTGTATGGCCATTACCGCAGCAATGGATATGTACACCAGCAACACATCTAGCGCCTGCCATAAAGCAATCGCCAGCAGGCTAGCTCCCACAGTAAACCGCGCACACCCGCAAAATCACATCGACAGGCAGACCGCCATCGCTGGCAAGCCAGCTCCCACAGGGGACTTGCTCACACGGGAGATCCTAGATGGCCGTTACCGCAGCAATGGATATGTACACCAGCAAGACATCTAGCGCCTGCCATAAAGCAATCGCCAGCAGGCTAGCTCCCACAGTAAATCGCGCACACCCGCAAAATCACATCGACAGGCAGACCGCCATCGCTGGCAAGCCAGCTCCCACAGGGGCCGTGCCCGCACGGGAGATGCAGAAAAACAAAGCTCAACTGCCAATCAGGTCGGCTGTCAGGCCGCCTCGCTTTGGCTTAGGCTTTTCTTGCCCCATCGAGAGGCCGAGTGCAGGTTCTGCGCAGTGGGCAACCCGGCAAGGATGCCGGGTTAGCCGCCCCCGGCCATGGATGGCCGATGGCGGCGGGCCCACGGAGCAGGACCGGAGCGAGGGCATGCCGAGCCTAGGCGAGGCACCGAACGAAAGGGGCAAGAGCGTTTGGTTACTTTGCGCTCCTCAAAGTGACCCGCTGTAAGAGCGGAACCTTAAGCGGCCGTTACCGCAGCAATGGATATGTACACCAGCAACACATCTAGCGCCTGCCATAAAGCAATCGCCAGCAGGCTAGCTCCCACAGTAAACCGCGCACACCCGCAAAATCACATCGACAGGCAGACCGCCATCGCTGGCAAGCCAGCTCCCACAGGGGACTTGCTCACACGGGAGATCCTAGATGGCCGTTACCGCAGCAATGGATATGTACACCAGCAAGACATCTAGCGCCTGCCATAAAGCAATCGCCAGCAGGCTAGCTCCCACAGTAAATCGCGCACACCCGCAAAATCACATCGGCAGACAGACCGCCATCGCTGGCAAGCCAGCGCCCACAGGGATCGACGACACCCGCAACGGTCAGATCAATCATCAACCCGCGCGTTTGTGCAAATACTTCGCCCGCTCCGACAAACGCCGCTGCCAATCCTCAGCCAGCCCCGGCGCAGCCGCCAACGCCAGCAAATCATCAATCACCGGCCGATGCGACAACTGCACCTGCCAGAACTCATCAATGGAAAACCGCGCCGAGTGCCGCTCAAGCAACTCGATCCGGTCCCCCGCCTCAAACCCACCCGGCTGAATGACCCGGTAATACCACCCAGTGATGCGCTCCCTGGCGACAAACATCGACATGTGCTCAGCATCAAACCGGTGATTGATCTTCCAACAAGGGCTGCGCGGTTGCGACACCTGCAACACCGCGCTGCCGACCTGGAACACATCACCGATGTGCACGCTGACCTCACACAGCCCGAGTGCAGAGAGGTTTTCCCCGAGACTGCCCGCCTTCAACTCAGAGGCACTGCCAGGGAAAGCTTCAGCCAAGCGCGCATAGTGTTGCGCCGCATACTGATGAACGGCTTTTTCCGGACCGCCGTGCACGCGGCTGTCACCATGCTGATCGCCGACAATCCCTTGTCTCTCTACACGCACCGGCCCTTCACGGCGTTGCTTGTAGATGCCGGTTTGCTGGCCTTCGGGCTGCAAGACAGCCAAGCCCCCTGCGAAGACATGATCAATGTTTGAAGTCAGTTTCATCGGCGGACTGCGCTCGTTTCATAACGTTTCGAGCACTTTACTAAGTCGCTGAAATGCTCGTAAAGTGATCATTAAATATGTCCACAATCACTTTATATGATGGGTGGTAACGATCATGGAAATGCGCCAACTGAAGATTTTCTGCGCCGTGGCTGAACTGGGGAGCTTCACCGCCGCGGCTGTGCAGGTGAATACGGTGCAATCCAACGTCACCATGCGCGTCAAAGAGCTGGAAGCGGAGCTCAATCGCGAGCTGTTCATCCGCAAGAAGTCCGGCGTGGTGCTGACCTCGGCGGGCGAAACTTTCCTGGGTTACGCCCGGCGCATTCTGCAACTGACCGAGGAAAGCCGCAGCGCATTGATGGACACCGGCAGCCCGACGGGCTTGCTACGGTTGGGCTCGATGGAGACCACCGCGGCCATCCGCTTGCCGCAAGTGTTGACCAAGTACCGCGAACAGTTTCCCGACGTGCAGTTATCGCTGCTGACGGGCACCACGGTGGAGTTGATCAAGGCGATCGAAGCGCATCGGCTCGATGGCGCGTTTGTCGGCGGCTTTCATCAGAATTCGGCGCTGGCCCAGGAAGAGGTGTTCACCGAAGAACTGGTGCTGGTCAGCAGCAATCAGTTTGAAACCCTGCCCGCCCTCATCGAAAAAATGCCTCAGCAAACCGTGCTGGTGTTTCGCACCGGGTGCTTCTATCGCTCGACGCTGGAGAACTGGTTTTATCAGGTCGGCCTTGTGCCGAACCAGATCATGGAACTGGGTACGCTCGACGGTATCCTGTCGTGCGTCGCCGCGGGAATGGGCGTAACCCTGTTGCCCAAGTCCATCGCAGAAAATTGCAGCGTGCGCCATGCGATCCGCTGCCACACACTGCCAGCGGAATTCGCCAATGTCTCCACGGTGTTCATTCGCCGTAATGACACGATGATCACCTCGGCGATGAGTGCCTTCATCGGCTTGGCGCAACAACAGATCGCCCGGCCGGCGGTGGCGTGAATCAAAACCTGTAGATACTCTGTTCACGGTCAAGCTTTCGCGAGATGTTTTTCGCTAAAA
>NZ_RCNY01000017.1:217745-240578 GCF_004307635.1 Pseudomonas sp. Sample_22 | reverse complement strand
GCCGAACGCGGAGCGTCCGTTGAGGCGTTCCCACGCAGAGCGTGGGAACGATCATGGCATCGCTTCAGGCAGCTTCCGGCGCCTGTGCGCGACGCACGTCCGGTTGTTTCCAAGAATCGGCAGCGCTTTCTTCGATGGCCTGCTGGATCGCCCGCTTGCGGTTTTCTTCGGCACGGCGGCTGAAGAACCAGACCAGGAAAGTCACGATTGATACGGCCAACAGAATCAGACTGGCCACGGCATTGATCTCCGGCTTCACGCCCAGTCGTACCGCCGAGAACACTTCCATCGGCAGGGTCGTGGAACCCGGGCCGGAAACGAAGCTCGCCAACACCAGGTCATCCAGCGACAGGGCAAACGACATCATGCCGCCGGCCGCCAACGATGGCGCGATCATCGGGATGGTGATCAGGAAGAACACCTTCCATGGCCGTGCACCGAGGTCCATGGCCGCTTCTTCGATGGACAGGTCCAGCTCACGCAAGCGCGCCGACACCACCACCGCCACGTACGCCGCACAGAACGTCGTGTGGGCGATCCAGATGGTGACGATGCCGCGTTCCTGCGGCCAGCCGATCATCTGCGCCATGGCCACGAACAGCAGCAACAGCGACAGGCCGGTGATCACTTCAGGCATCACCAGCGGCGCGGTGACCAGGCCACCGAACAGCGTGCGACCCTTGAAGTGGGTGATGCGGGTCAGGACGAACGCGGCTAACGTCCCTAGTGCGACGGCTGCAATCGCCGTGTAGCAGGCGATTTCCAGCGAGCGCACCACCGAGCCCATCAGTTGCGTGTTGTCCATCAGGCCGACGTACCACTTGATCGACCAGCCGCCCCACACCGTCACCAGTTTCGAGGCGTTGAACGAGTAGATCACCAGGATCAGCATCGGCAGATAGATAAACAACAGACCCACCACCAGCATCAGGCTGGAGAAACGGAAGCGTTTCATTCTTTACCCTCCATTTCCTTGGCCTGACTGCGGTTGAACAGGATGATCGGCACAATCAGGATCGCCAGCATCACCACCGCCAGGGCGGACGCCACCGGCCAGTCACGGTTGTTGAAGAACTCTTGCCAGAGCACTTTACCGATCATCAGGGTTTCCGGACCGCCGAGCAGTTCCGGGATCACAAACTCACCCACCACCGGGATGAACACCAGCATGCAGCCGGCGATGATGCCGTTTTTCGACAGCGGCACGGTGATTTTCCAGAAGCTGTTGAAGGTGCTCGAACCCAGGTCCGAAGCGGCTTCCAGCAGACTCGTGTCGTGCTTCACCAGGTTGGCGTACAGCGGCAGGATCATGAACGGCAGATAGGAGTAAACGACACCAATGTAAACCGCGAGGTTGGTGTTGAGGATCTGCAGCGGTTCGTCGATCCAGCCCATGCTCATCAGGAAACCGTTGAGCAGGCCGTTGTTGCTGAGGATGCCCATCCACGCATAGACGCGGATCAGGATCGCGGTCCAGGTCGGCATCATGATCAGCAGCACGAGCACCGTTTGCAGCTCTTTGCGGGCGCTGGCAATGGCGTAGGCCATCGGGTAGCCGATCAGCAGGCAGAGGATGGTGCTGATCAGCGCCATCTTCAGCGAGCCGAGGTACGCGGCGATGTACAACTCGTCATCGCCCAGCATCGCGTAGTTGCCCAGGTTCAGCAGCAACTGCAGCTTCTGTTCGGCGTAGCTGTAGATTTCAGTGTACGGCGGGATGGCCACGTCGGCTTCGGCAAAGCTGATCTTCAGAACGATGAAGAACGGCAACATGAAGAACAGGAACAGCCAGATGAAGGGAACCCCGATGACCAACTGGCGGCCACCGGGAATTATTCGATTGAGACGGCGTTTGAATTTGCGCATGTTCATGAGCGAAGTACCACGCCGCTATCGTCTTCCCAGTACACGTAGACCTGATCACCCCAGGTCGGACGCTGCCCGCGACGTTCGGCGTTGGCGACGAATGACTGCACCAGCTTGCCGCTTGGCAACTCGACGTAGAACACCGAGTGCCCGCCCAGGTAAGCGATGTCGTGCACCTTGCCGCTGGACCAGTTGTACTGGCAGGTCGGCATGTCGGCGGTGACCAGCAGTTTTTCCGGACGGATCGCGTAGGTCACCGACTTGTCCTGTACCGAAGTGCTGATGCCGTGGCCGACGTAGATCTGCCGGTCCAGGTCTTTGCAGGTAATGATCGCGTGGCCTTCGGCGTCGTCGATCACTTCACCTTCGAAGATGTTGACGTTGCCGATGAATTCGCAGACCAGGCGACTGGTCGGGGTCTCGTAGATGTCGATCGGGCTGCCGATCTGGGCGATCCAGCCCAGGTGCATGATCGCGATGCGCTCAGCCATGGTCATGGCTTCTTCCTGGTCGTGGGTCACCATGACGCAGGTCACGCCGACGCGCTCGATGATCTCGACCAGTTCCAGCTGCATTTGCGAACGCAGTTTTTTATCCAGTGCGCCCATCGGTTCATCGAGCAACAGCAGCTTCGGCCGCTTGGCCAGGGAACGCGCCAGTGCCACACGCTGACGCTGGCCACCGGATAACTGGTGCGGCTTGCGCTTGGCGTACTGGGTCATTTGCACGAGCTTGAGCATGTCGGCCACACGGGCGTCGATTTCGGCGGCTGGCAGTTTGTCCTGCTTGAGGCCGAAAGCGATGTTCTGCGCTACGGTCATGTGCGGGAACAGGGCGTAGGACTGGAACATCATGTTGATCGGCCGCTCGTACGGCGGCATGTCGGTGATGTCTACGCCATCGAGGAAGATGCGCCCCTCCGTGGGCCGTTCGAAACCTGCGAGCATGCGCAGCAGGGTGGATTTGCCCGATCCCGAACCGCCGAGCAGGGCGAAAATCTCGCCTTTCTTGATTTCCAGGGACACATCGTCCACGGCAATCGTCTCGTCGAACTTCTTCGTGACCCGGTCGATTTTGACCAACACCTGTTTAGGTGACTGGTCGCCCTCGAGGGCTTTCTTATAGGCGCCGGAGGCAACTGCCATTTACGAAACTCCCAAAAAAAAAGAGTGCAGTTCGCTCAAGGTGAGCCAACTTTGGATAGTTTGAGCCTTGAAGCTATTTGCCCGACTTGACCTTGGTCCAGCTGCGGGTCATCAAACGTTGAATATTCGGTGGCAGCTCGATGGACACGTAGGTCTTGTCGAGCACGGCCTGCGGTGGGTAAACCGCTTCGTCGGTGCGAATGGACTGTTCCATCAGTTTGTCCGACCCGGGGTTAGGGTTGGCGTAGCCGACGTAATCACTGACCTGGGCAATAACCTCAGGTTTGAGCAAATAGTTGATGAACGCGTGGGCCTGCTTGACGTTGGCCGCATCCTTGGGGATCGCCAGCATGTCGAACCACAGCGCACCGCCTTCCTTGGGAATCGAGTAGGCGATGTTCACGCCTTTCTTGGCTTCATCGGCGCGGTTCTTCGCCTGGAACATGTCGCCGGAGAAACCGATCGCGACGCAGATATCACCGTTGGCCAGATCCGCAATGTATTTGGAGGAGTGGAAGTAGGTCACGTAAGGCCGTACCGCCAGCAACTTGGCTTCAGCCTTCTTGTAATCTTCAGGGTTGGTGCTGTTGGCGTCGAGGCCCATGTAGTTGAGCACCGTCGGCATCATTTCATCGGCCGAATCGAGGAACGCCACACCGCAACTTTGCAGCTTCTTGATGTTTTCAGGTTCGAAGACGGCGGCCCACGAATCGATAGTGTCGACCCCCAGCACGGCCTTGATCTTGTCGACGTTGTAACCGATGCCGTTGGTGCCCCATAGATAGGGCACGGCGTACAGGTTGCCCGGATCGTTTTGCTCCAGACGCTTGAGCAGCACCGGGTCGAGGTTCGAGTAGTTCGGCAACTGCGACTTGTCGAGCTTCTGGAACGCGCCAGCCTTGATCTGCTTGCCGAGGAAGTGGTTCGACGGCACGACGACATCGTAACCGGTACGCCCGGCAAGCAACTTGCCTTCCAGGGTCTCGTTGGAGTCGAACACGTCGTAAACCGGTTTGATCCCGGTCTCTTTCTGGAAGTCGGCCAGCGTGTTCTCGCCGATGTAGTCCGACCAGTTATAAATATGCACAGTACCGGCGGCCTGGACACTGACGGCAAGCGTCAGCCCGGCGCCGACCAGCATGGCATTGCGCAACAAAGAAAAAATAGGCAAGTGGAGGTCCTCTAAAATGAGTTGGGCCCAAGTTGCCCCGCGTTACATGACAGCCATGGCTGTATGGCAACAAAACCGGCGCGCAACTTACCCTCGAAAAACCGTTCCAGCAAAACTTTCTGTCATTTAATTAAACCTGTTGCCGCCACCGCGCAGACGACGACAACAGGTTCTTGCTTCAAACCGGCTTACTTACCGGATTTGATCTTGGTCCAGCTGCGGGTCAGGATCCGCTGGGTCGCGGCCGGCAAGTCGGCAATCGCGTAAAGCTTGGCCAGCACATCGGCCGGCGGGTAGATGCCCGGGTCGGCTGTGATTTCTTTCTCAACCAGCGGCGTGGCGGCCGCGTTGCCGTTCGGGAAGCGTACGGCGTTGGTGATTTCGGCCATGATTTCCGGCTTCTGCAGGAAGGTCATGAACTTGTAGGCGCCTTCGACGTTTTCGGCATCTTTAGGGATGGCGACCATGTCGTAGAAGCTGCCGGCGCCTTCTTTCGGAATGTTGTAGCTGACTTTCACCTTGTCACCGGCTTCGGCAGCGCGTGCCTTGGCCTGGTAGATGTCACCCGAGTAACCCACGGCCACGCAGATGTTGCCGTTGGCCAGGTCCGAGATGTACTTGGACGAGTGGAAGTAACCAATCGAAGGACGGATTTTCAGGAACAGCGCTTCAGCTTCGGCCAGTTGTTTCTTGTCCTGGCTGTCGGTTGGATAGCCCAGGTAGTGCAACGCCACCGGAATCATCTCGGTTGGCGAATCGAGGAAACTGATACCGCAGGATTTCAACTTCGCAGCGTTTTCAGGTTTGAACAGCAGGTCCCAGGAGTTGGTCGGCGCGTCGGCACCCAGTGCAGCCTTGACCTTCTCGGCGTTGAAACCAATACCGATCGAACCCCACATGTACGGGAAGGCGTGTTCGTTGCCCGGGTCGCTGACCGATACGGCCTTGAGCAAGTCGGTGTTCAGGTTCTTCCAGTTGGGCAGCTTGGACTTGTCCAGCTTCTGGTAAACACCTGCCTTGATCTGCTTGGCCAGGAAGTTGTTGGACGGTACGACGATGTCGTAGCCGGACTTGCCTGCCAGCAATTTGGCTTCCAGGGTTTCGTTACTGTCGAAAACGTCGTAGACCACTTTGATGCCCGACTCGTCTTCAAACTTCTTGACGGTGTCCGGAGCGATGTAGTCGGACCAGTTATAGACGTGCAACACCTTGTCGTCCGCCTGAACCGCGCCCGCCATAATGCCCATCAGGGACATGGCGAGAAGAGTCTTGCCAGCAAGCTTTTTGCCTAATGCCTTCATGCGTTAATGCTCCAAATTTTTCTTTTTTGAACCACTTTGTTCAGCGGCCGAACCCCGACAACTGGAACCGCGGCTAGTCTGGCAAGATCCGAGGCGGTCTTTCAAGAAAAGGCCAACCTTTCTGACTGCCCCGAGCGAAGGTGCCGCGGCGCCTTCGCTCAGAGCCTAGCACTTAGCCTTGCAACGCACTCAGGGTGAGGTCCAGACACTTGCGAGCTTTCGTTACCAGTTCGTCGATTTCCGCAGGCGTAATCACCAGTGGCGGCGCGATGATCATGGTGTCACCGACTGCCCGCATGATCAGGCCATTATCGAAGCAGAACTGTCGGCAGATCATGCCCACTCCCTTGCCTTCGTAGCGCTTGCGCGTGGCCTTGTCCTGAACCAGTTCGATGGCCCCCAACAGACCCACCCCGCGAACTTCACCCACCAGCGGATGATCGTTCAGTTCCCGCAGACGCTTTTGCAAATACGGTGCCGTTTCGGTCTTCACGCGTTCGACAATTTTCTCGTCGCGCATGATGCGGATGTTTTCCAGCGCCACCGCGGCGGCCACCGGATGACCGGAGTAGGTGAAACCGTGGTTGAAGTCGCCGCCCTCGTTGAGGACTGCCACCACTTCGTCACGCACGATCAGCCCACCCATCGGGATGTAGCCGGAAGTCAGGCCCTTGGCGATGGTCATCATGTCGGGCTTGAGGTCGTAGAAATCGCTGCCGAACCACTCGCCGGTGCGTCCGAAACCACAAATCACCTCGTCGGCCACGAACAGGATGTCGTATTTGGCGAGGATTTCCTTGATGCGCGGCCAGTAGCTGTCAGGCGGAATGATCACGCCGCCAGCGCCCTGGATCGGTTCGGCAATAAAGGCACCAACGTTGTCGACGCCGACTTCCAGAATCTTCTCTTCCAGCTGATTGGCAGCCCAGATCCCGAACTCTTCAGGCGTCATGTCACCGCCCTCAGTGAACCAGTAAGGCTGCGCGATATGGACGATGCCCGGGATCGGCAAGTCGCCCTGTTCGTGCATGTAGGTCATGCCGCCCAGGCTGGCGCCGGCCACGGTGGAACCGTGATAGCCGTTCTTGCGGCTGATGATGACTTTCTTGTTCGGCTGGCCCTTGATTGCCCAGTAGTGGCGGACCATGCGCAGCATGGTGTCGTTGCCTTCGGAGCCGGAACCGGTGAAGAACACGTGGTTCATGCCTTGCGGCGCGATGTCGGCGATGGCCTTGGCCAGTTCGAGTACTGGCGGGTGCGCGGTCTGGAAAAACAGGTTGTAGTAAGGCAGTTCGCGCATCTGTTTGCTGGCGGCGTCTGCCAGTTCTTCACGACCGTAACCGATTGCCACACACCACAGACCGGCCATGCCGTCGAGAATCTGGTTGCCCTCGCTGTCCCACAGGTACACGCCCTTGGCGTTGGTGATGATCCGCGGGCCTTTCTCTTTCAGCTGCTTGAAATCGCTGAACGGGGCCAGGTGGTGATCATTGCTCAGGGTTTGCCATTGGCGGGTTTGCGGGTTGTTGCTGGTCATGTGAATCTCCTAAAAATCCAGGTGAAGGCGCGCCGCGGGACAACGGCGGCGCCCGGCGTGTCAGACGGCAAAGAGCAGGAACTCCCGTTCCCACGAACTGATCACGCGCTTGAAGTTTTCATGCTCGGCCCGCTTGACCGCTACGTAGCCAGTGATGAAGTTGGTGCCCAGGTACTTCTCGATGGTTTTGCTGTTTTCCATGCGTTCCAGTGCGTCTTCGATGGTCAGCGGCAAACGCAGGTTACGGCGCTCATAACCACGGCCGACTACCGGTGCGCTCGGGTTCATGCCTTCGACCATGCCGATGTAACCGCACAGAAGGCTGGCGGCAATCGCCAGGTACGGGTTGGCATCGGCGCCCGGCAGGCGGTTTTCAACCCGGCGGTTTTGCGGCCCGGCGTCCGGAACGCGCAGGCCTACGGTGCGGTTCTCTTCGCCCCACTCGACGTTGACCGGCGCCGACGTGTCGGGCAGGAATCGGCGGAACGAGTTGACGTTGGGTGCAAACAGCGGCAACAGCTCGGGAATGAGTTTCTGCAAGCCACCGATGTGGTGCAGGAACAACGAACTCATGGTCCCGTCTTCATTGGAGAAGATGTTTTTGCCGGTCTCGATGTCGATGATGCTCTGGTGCAAGTGCATGGCACTGCCCGGCTCACCGGTCATTGGCTTGGCCATGAAGGTGGCGGCCACGTCGTGCTTGAGCGCGGCTTCGCGCATGGTGCGCTTGAACACCAGAATCTGGTCGGCCAGGGACAAGGCATCGCCGTGACGGAAGTTGATTTCCATCTGCGCCGTGCCGTCCTCGTGGATCAGCGTGTCGAGATCCAGCTCCTGCAATTCACACCAGTCGTAGACGTCTTCGAACAGCGGATCGAATTCGTTCGCCGCCTCGATGGAGAACGACTGGCGACCGGTTTCCGGGCGGCCGGAGCGGCCGATCGGCGGTTGCAACGGGTAGTCCGGGTCGTCGCTGCGCTTGGTCAGGTAAAACTCCATTTCTGGCGCCACGATCGGCTGCCAGCCCTTGTCGGCATAGAGTTTCAGGACTTTCTTGAGCACGTTGCGCGGCGACAGCTCGATCGGGTTGCCTTGTTTGTCGTAAGTGTCGTGGATAACGATAGCGGTCGGCTCGATGGCCCAAGGCACCACATATACCGCGCTCTGGTCGGGGCGGCAGATCATGTCGATGTCGGCCGGGTCGAGCAGCTCGTAATAGATGTCGTCTTCGACGTAATCGCCCGTCACGGTCTGCAACAGCACACTTTCTGGCAGGCGCATGCCTTTTTCGGCGATGAATTTGTTGGTCGGCGAAATCTTGCCCCGGGTGATCCCGGTCAAGTCGGCGATCATGCATTCGACTTCTGTGATCTTGTGGTCTTTCAACCAATCGGTGAGCTGGTCGAGGTTGTTACTCATAAATGCCTCTAGGCTTTGAGTTTCCTGACTCTTGGGAGTCAGGCGATAGTTGACGCATCGGCGTCGCGTTGAAATACGGGTTTGCGACAGGCTATCGTGTTCTTCGCGCTCCGCAAGGCAAATGCCAGGCGTGCAGAATCGCGAGCGGTGCCCTGCGCCATGGCTGAGCTGCTATTGTGAATCGGTTCTATATTGAATGGAGTAACCGTAATGGGGGTGCCATCAGGGCCGTCCAGAATATCGGACGGGAACAGCCGAACCGTCAGGGACGTGAGGTCCGCCGGCAGGGCCGAAGCTGCCGGGACCGCGGTGCGCACGCAAGTGTCGCCACTCATGTGATAAGCATGCAGACCGATCTGTCTTGAGCAGTCGGTGACGCCGATTATCGGCAGGCGAGACATGAAGCACCCCGGTATTATTGCTGTTATGGGTTTGATTCGAGCTTAGCCTTGTTCATTTTTTTACACAACACCCCCGTAAAAAATACAACACGGCCCGCTCAAGCCCGCGGGCGCCATAGAGGCCAAGGGCATAAAAACGCCCCAAAGTGCCTCAAAAAAGCCACACGAGCGCTTTTTTAGGGCAAAAAAGGCCTCGCTTGACTTCGGCATGCCGTTCGGGTTGACTGGAAACCGAAAAGATCAATGATTGATATTTTTAACAACAAAGGTGTTGCATCATGTCGGTACCCCCGCGTGCCGTTCAGCTTAACGAAGCGAACGCGTTCCTTAAGGAACATCCTGAGGTTCTGTACGTTGACCTTCTGATTGCGGATATGAATGGTGTGGTGCGCGGCAAGCGCATCGAACGCACCAGCCTCCACAAGGTTTACGAGAAAGGCATCAACCTGCCGGCCTCTCTATTTGCTCTGGATATCAATGGCTCTACGGTGGAAAGCACCGGCCTGGGCCTGGACATCGGTGATGCTGACCGAATCTGCTATCCAATTCCCGATACCCTGTGCAACGAGCCATGGCAGAAGCGCCCGACCGCGCAACTGTTGATGACCATGCACGAACTCGAAGGTGACCCTTTCTTCGCCGACCCGCGTGAAGTGCTGCGACAGGTGGTGACCAAGTTCGATGAGATGGGCCTGACCATCTGCGCCGCGTTCGAACTGGAGTTCTACCTGATCGACCAGGAGAACGTGAACGGTCGTCCGCAACCGCCCCGCTCGCCGATTTCCGGCAAACGCCCGCATTCGACACAGGTCTACCTGATCGACGACCTCGACGAGTACGTCGACTGCCTCCAGGACATTCTGGAAGGTGCAAAAGAGCAAGGCATCCCGGCCGACGCCATCGTCAAGGAAAGTGCCCCGGCGCAGTTCGAAGTGAACCTGCACCACGTGGCCGACCCGATCAAGGCCTGCGATTACGCCGTCCTGCTCAAGCGCCTGATCAAGAACATCGCCTACGACCATGAAATGGACACCACCTTCATGGCCAAGCCTTACCCGGGCCAGGCGGGCAACGGGCTGCACGTCCACATCTCGATTCTCGACAAAGATGGCAAAAACATTTTTGCCAGTGAGGATCCCGAGCAGAACGCCGCACTGCGTCACGCGATCGGCGGTGTGCTCGAGACCCTACCGGCGCAGATGGCTTTCCTCTGCCCGAACGTCAACTCGTACCGTCGTTTCGGCGCACAGTTCTACGTGCCGAACTCACCGTGCTGGGGCCTGGACAACCGCACCGTAGCGATTCGTGTGCCGACCGGTTCATCCGATGCCGTGCGCATCGAGCACCGCGTGGCCGGTGCCGACGCCAACCCGTACCTGCTGATGGCTTCGGTCCTGGCAGGCGTGCACCACGGCCTGGTCAACAAGATCGAGCCGAACGCACCGGTGGAAGGCAACAGCTACGAGCAGAACGAGCAAAGCCTGCCGAACAACCTGCGTGATGCATTGCGCGAGCTGGACGACAGTGAAGTGATGGCCAAGTACATCGATCCGAAATACATCGATATCTTCGTCGCGTGCAAAGAGAGCGAGCTGGAGGAGTTCGAACACTCCATCTCCGACCTTGAGTACAACTGGTATTTGCATACCGTGTAAGCGCTTGCAGTACAAAAGAACGCCGCAGGCTGACAAGGCTTGCGGCGTTTTTTTATGGCCGCCTGCGGCGGATCGCTGGCAAGCCAGCTCCCACAGGTTTTGTTAATGAACACAAGATGTGTGGTCGGCAACAATCCTTGTGGGAGCTGGCTTGCCAGCGATGGCGGCCGAGGAGACAACACACAACCCTGCTCGTACAATGCCCGCTGCCCCTCAGGAGACTTCAATGACACGCGTAGCCACCGTTCGCAAACCCCGCGCCCGCAGCCAGGCGCGAATCGATTCGATCCTCGATGCCGCCCGCACCTTGCTGGCCGCCGAGGGTGTGGCCAGCCTGTCGATCTACAGCGTTGCCGAGCGGGCGGAGATCCCGCCCTCCTCCGTCTACCATTTCTTCGCCAGCGTACCGGCCTTGCTGGAAGCACTGACCGCCGACGTCCACGCCGCCTTCCGCGCCTGCCTGCAAGCACCCATCGACCACGACGCGCTGAGCGGTTGGCGTGACCTGTCGCGGCTGGTGGAACAACGCATGCTCGACATCTACGGCGAGGATGCCGCCGCCCGCCAGCTGATCCTGGCGCAACACGGCCTGACCGAAGTCACCCAGGCCGACCGCCAGCACGACATCGAACTGGGCGACCTGATGCACAAGCTCTTCAATCACCACTTCGAACTGCCGAAACTGCCGGATGATGTCGATGTGTTTGCCCTGGCCATGGAGCTGGGGGATCGAGTGTACGCGCGCTCGGTGCAACAGCACGGGCAGATCACACCGCGCATGGCCGAAGAAGGGATGCGGGTGTTTGATGCGTACCTTGGTCTTTACTTGCCACCCTACCTGCCCAAGCGAATGCAGCCTTGAAGCACATCAGATTGCATCAAGATAGAATCGACGGCTGCAGCGCAAACAATTCCTGACTGCATGCAAAAAGCTATTGAAACTAAAAATACAAAAAGGCCTGGATAAATCCACGACAGTATAAAATCGCCAACACAGGCCTTTATTGAAACCACACCCACTGTTAGTTTCGCAACAATCCCGGCCAAGTATTATCATTAACGGGATCAGGACCACCCACCAACCTATCTTCGTCCATATTATATTTTAGATAACGATTACCCGTCAGAAAAATATAGTAGAAATCATCAGCCAAATCGCGATCAAATTGTACTGCAGTAACAATTTCGTATCTGTAAGGACCTACCCCCGGCCAGTTAGCGTCATTGGTAGGTTTTTTTTCAATCGTTTCCTGACGAGCATCGTATCGTAGGTAATCCCCATCACTCATCAAAAACAAAAATATGTTATCTCTAAGAAACGTAGTTGGCTCTTTCCACCATACACCAGCCACAATCTTATCAAAGTATGGTAACAACAGTGACCACCGGCTATCTGCCAGCGTTTCAAATTGAACAACCCTGTCCGTCTGCTGATGGTAGGTACATACCTTTGGGGTATTACCATCCAAATAGAAGAGATGCAGATAATCGCTATATCCGCTCGTTGTTGTAAACCCAAAGCGCAAATATCTGGCATAGGGATGAAATTCCCCCCAGTTCCCTGCATTAATTGCTGTAGGGTAGCCTGGTGGAACTCTATCTTCTGCATTATTGAATCGCGAAAAAGTATTTGTATCCTTGAAGAAAAAATAGCAATGATCCTGCCCTTGCCGCCAATCCACAGCAACACAATTTTTTATGTCCGGCATGATGTCTACTCCTTGCGAATTAAGGATGAATGCAAGACCAAAGCTACACAAAAAATCATACCTTGAAACCTGTCAAAGTTGACAGTTCCGCCAAAACAATCTGCATGTTAGGATTTTGGCCAAAAGGCCAATTAGTTTTTTACTTCCTTTTTATAAATATCTACCTCGAAGGGCTTGCACCCTTCGGGGCAGTGTTTGTCCCACGCCCTTACAACTTGGCGATCGACACCTCGGTGGATTTCACAAACGCGATCACTTCACTGCCCACCGCCAATTCCAGCTCTTTCACCGAACGTGTGGTGATCACCGAAGTGACGATGCCGGAAGCGGTCTGCACATCGATTTCCGAGAGCACGTCACCGAGGACGATTTCCTTGATCGAGCCTTTGAACTGGTTGCGTACGTTGATGGCCTTGATAGTCATGATATTGATTCCTGTGGTTGGATAAGACTTGGGTTACTGGGCCCAACGCAACTGCGTAGGCAAGGGTGAAACAGGTTCCGGTTCCGGTGGTTGGCCGGGCAGTGACAGCACGCGGTTGAGAACTTCGGTCTCCAGTGCTGCCAGCCTATGAGAGCCACGAACCCGAGGGCGTGGCAGCTCAACGTGCAGGTCGAGGCCGACTTCGCCGTCTTCGATGAGAATCACCCGATCGGCAATCGCTACGGCTTCGCTGACGTCGTGCGTCACCAGCAACACGGTGAAGCCGTGTTGCTGCCAGAGCCGTTCGATCAGTTGCTGCATTTCGATGCGGGTCAGGGCATCGAGCGCGCCCAACGGCTCGTCGAGCAACAGCAGGCGCGGTTGATGAATCAACGCGCGAGCCAGGGCCACGCGTTGTTTCTGCCCACCGGACAGGGCCGCCGGCCACTCATGGGCGCGGTCCGCCAGGCCGACCGCTTCCAGCGCCGCCAATGCCTTGGGACGCCAGTGGCCCTTGAGGCCCAGGCCGACGTTGTCGATGATCTTTTTCCACGGCAGCAACCGTGCTTCCTGGAACATCAGCCGGGTGTCTTCCCGGGCCTCGCTCAGCTTCGCGGAACCGGCCAGCAGTTCACCGCCCGTGGGCTGATCGAGACCGGCCAGCAAACGCAGCAAGGTACTTTTGCCGCAGCCGCTGCGACCGACCACGGCGACAAATTGCCCCGCCGGAATATGCAGATCGATCTCGCGCAGCACCTGGCGCGAACCAAAGGTTTTTTGCAGCTTGCGCACCGCCAGCGGAATCCCGCGCAGCAGGCGTGGAGGTTGTTGAGCGGTCATGCGGCACCTCCCTTGACGACCTGATAGGCCGGATGCCAGCGCAGCCACACGCGTTCAAGTCCACGCGCCGCGAGATCGGCCAGCTTGCCGAGCACCGCATACATCAGGATCGCCAGCACCACCACGTCGGTCTGCAAGAACTCCCGGGCATTCATCGCCAGATAGCCAATGCCGGAGCTGGCGGAAATGGTTTCGGCCACGATCAGCGTCAGCCACATAAAGCCCAGGGCAAAGCGCACGCCGACCAGAATCGAAGGCAGCGCACCCGGCAGGATCACCTGACGGAACAGACTGAAACCGGACAAGCCGTAGCTGCGCGACATTTCCACCAACGCCGGATCGACGTTGCGGATGCCGTGATAGGTGTTGAGGTAGATCGGGAACAAGGTGCCCAGGGCCACCAGGAAAATCTTCGCCGACTCGTCGATGCCGAACCACAGGATCACCAGCGGAATCAGCGCCAGGTGCGGAACGTTGCGGATCATCTGCACCGAACTGTCGAGCAGGCGTTCGCCCCACTTGGACAGACCGGTGATGAAACCCAGTGTCAGGCCAATACCGCCACCAATGGCAAAGCCCAACGCGGCACGCCAACCGCTGATTGCCAGGTGTGTCCAGATCTCGCCGCTGCGTACCAGGCTCACACCGGCTTCGATCACGGCGATCGGCGCCGGCAGAATCCGTGTCGATAACCAACCCGCCGACACCGACAGCTGCCACACCGCCAGCAGCAACACCGGCAACGCCCAGGGCGCGAGGCTGTGGATAATTTTTTTCATGGCGCGCTCAACTCTGCGACGCGGCTTTGGGAAGGATGTCGTTGGCGACCATTTCGCCGAACGGGCTGACGTAACCAGCGCTTTTCGGCAACTCGGGACGCTCGATGTCCAGGTGCGGGAACAGCAACTCGGCCACGCGGTACGACTCTTCCAGGTGTGGATAACCGGAGAAGATGAACGTATCGATACCCAGATCGGCGTACTCCTTAACCCGTGCCGCCACAGTCGGCCCATCACCGACCAACGCCGTACCGGCACCGCCCCGCACCAGCCCGACGCCGGCCCAGAGATTCGGGCTGACCTCCAGGTTGTCGCGGCTGCCACCGTGCAGCGCGGCCATGCGTTGCTGGCCGACGGAATCGAAGCGCGCCAGGGAGGCCTGGGCACGGGCGATGGTGTCGTCGTCCAGGTGCGAGATCAGTCGGTCCGCCGCTTGCCAGGCCTCGGCGTTGGTTTCACGAACGATCACATGCAGGCGAATGCCGAAGCGCACGGTACGCCCGAGCCTCGCAGCTTTGGCCCGCACCTGTGCGATCTTCTCGGCCACTGCGGCCGGTGGCTCGCCCCAGGTCAACACCATTTCCACCTGTTCTGCCGCGAGGTCCTGCGCCGCTTCCGAGGAACCGCCAAAGTACAGCGGCGGACGCGGTTGCTGGATCGGCGGGTACAGCAACTTCGCGCCCTTCACGCTGATGTGCTGGCCGTCGTAATCGACGGTTTCGCCTTCCAGCACGCGACGCCAGATGCGGGTGAATTCCACCGAGGCCTGATAGCGCTCTTCGTGGCTGAGGAACAGACCATCGCCGGCCAACTCTTCCGGATCACCGCCCGTGACCAGGTTGAACAGCGCACGTCCGCCGGACAAGCGATCCAGCGTAGCCGCCTGGCGTGCCGCCACCGTCGGGGAAATGATCCCGGGGCGCAGGGCGACAAGAAACTTCAAACGCTGGGTCACTGGAATCAACGACGCCGCCACCAGCCACGAATCCTCGCAGGAACGACCGGTGGGAATCAGCACACCGCCGAAACCCAGTCGATCCGCCGCTTGGGCGACTTGTTGCAGGTAACCGTGGTCAACGGCGCGAGCGCCTTCGGCGGTGCCAAGGTAATGGCCGTCGCCGTGGGTAGGCAGGAACCAGAAGATGTTGAGGCTCATGGAGTGGTCTCCTTGGGAAATCGGACTGTTACTGGGCTTTGGTGACTGAGCTTTGGGCAACGGTCGCCGGCGGCGTCCAGATCACGTCTTTGATGCTCAGCGGCTTGGGAATCAACTTGAGCTGGTAGAAGCTGTCGGCGATTTTCTGTTGCGCGGCGACCACTGCCGGGGTCAGGAACAGCGCGCCGTAGCCCTGGCGTTTCACCGAAGTCAGGGTGATGTCCGCTGGCAGGCCAAGCAGTGGCGAGACTTGTTTGGTCACATCTTGCGGGTTGGCCTTGGACCACTCGCCGACCGCGCGCACTTCTTCCACCAGGGTCTTGATCACCTCGGGATTTTTCTGCGCGTAGGGTTTGGTCGCCAGATAGAACTGATGGTTGTCGACGATGCCTTTGCCATCACGCAGGGTGCGCGCTTGCAGTTGCTGTTCGGCGGCCGCCTGGTACGGGTCCCAGATGACCCAGGCATCGACGCTGCCACGTTCGAACGCAGCACGGGCGTCGGCCGGTGGCAAGAATACGGTCTGGATATCGGTGTACTTGAGGCCGGCGTCTTCCAGTGCCCGCACCAGCAGGTAGTGCACGTTGGAGCCTTTGTTCAGGACGACTTTCTTGCCCTTGAGTTCGGCCACCGATTTGATCGGCGAATCCTTCGGCACCAGGATGGCTTCGCTGTGCGGCGCTGGCGGTTCGTAGGCGACGTAGAGCAGATCGGCGCCTGCCGCTTGGGCAAACACAGGAGGGGTTTCGCCGGTCACGCCGAAGTCGATGGAGCCGACGTTCAAGCCTTCGAGCAGCTGCGGGCCACCGGGGAATTCAGTCCATTGCACATCCACGCCTTGGGCGGCGAGGCGTTTTTCCAGGGTGCCTTTGGCTTTGAGCAGCACCAGGGTGCCGTATTTCTGATAACCGATCCGCAGTGTCTCGGCCTGAGCTTGGGTAATGGCGCCGAAGGTAACAGCCGCAGCAAACAGAGCGACCAGACCACGACGCAAAATGACAGGGCGCATGGCGCTCTCCTATTTGCAGTTGGGTTTTGGCTGCACCTGCTTGCCCGTTGGCGGGCGAGTAAGGCCAGTACTTCAAGGGTGAAAATGGCTCAAATGCTCCAGCGAGCACTCAACAAACGTTCATTCAACAGGTTTGGATCGAGCGGCTTGGGCCGTCGCGCCATGGCGCTGAAAAACAGCTCCAGCGATTCATTCAATCGTTGCTCAAGCTCCGGTGCCAACTGCGCCAGGGCACTGCCTTCGCCGTAAGCGATCTGGCTGTCGACGGCGAAAATGCCCTGAAGCATTTCCTGGGCCTTCAATGCCGACAGCACCGGTTTGAGCGCGTAATCCACCGCGAGCATGTGGGCGATGCTGCCGCCGGTTGCCATTGGCAACACCACCTTGTGGCTCAAGGCGCGCTCCGGCAGCAGATCCAGCACGGTTTTCAATGCACCGGAAAACGAAGCCTTGTACACCGGCGTGGCGATCAGCAAACCATCGGCGTTTTCAATTTGTTGCAGCAGGTCGACCACCTTGGGGCTGTCGAAACGTGCGTGCAGCAGGTCTTCAGCCGGGAAGTCCCGTACCTGATAACTCACCACCTCCACGCCCTGCTCTTGTAGCCAACGTTGGGAGCGATCCAGCAGAACCCCGGAACGGGAGCGCTGACTGGGACTGCCACCGAGTGAGACGACCAGCATTCAGACGATTCCTTGATTGCAGACGATTCGCGGTTTGCGATCTCGCTTTGATGGAGTGACCTTAACAGGTGATTCATATATCCATAAATCATATTTATTCATTTGGTTATGCAATATAGAAATATGAAGAATCACTTCTTTCAGACAAAAAAAAGGCCGTCGAAACGGCCTGAAATCCCCTGCTTTGTGGTTGATGATCGTTCCCACGCTCCGCGTGGGAATGCAGCCCGTGACGCTCCGCGTCACTGGACGCGGAGCGTCCCTAGAGGCATTCCCACGCGGAGCGTGGGAACGATCACATCGTCAGCGATTCGGCTGCGGCGTCAGGCGCAGGTAAGGCTTAACGGCGCGATAGCCTTTGGGAAAGCGCTGTTTGATTTCTTCTTCATCCTTGAGCGACGGCACGATCACCACCTCATCACCGTCCTGCCAGTTGGCCGGCGTGGCCACTTTGTAGTTGTCGGTGAGCTGCAGAGAATCAATCACCCGCAGGATTTCATGGAAGTTGCGGCCAGTGCTCGCCGGGTAGGTGATGGTCAGGCGAACCTTCTTGTTCGGGTCGATGACAAACAGCGAACGCACCGTCAGGGTGTCGTTGGCATTCGGATGGATCAGGTCGTAGAGGTCCGAAACCTTGCGGTCGGCATCGTCGAGGATCGGAAAGTTGACGACGGTGTTCTGGGTTTCGTTGATGTCGGCGATCCACTTGTGGTGCGAGTCCACCGGGTCGACTGACAGGGCAATGGCCTTGACGCCACGCTTGGCGAATTCATCCTTCAGCTTGGCCGTGAAGCCCAGTTCGGTGGTGCACACCGGGGTGAAATCCGCCGGATGGGAAAACAGCACACCCCAGCTATCACCCAGCCATTGGTGGAAACGGATGGTGCCGGCGCTGGAATCCTGTTCGAAATCGGGGGCGATATCGCCGAGTCTGATGCCCATGGTGTAGCTCCTGGTGAGTGCTGGATGAACTCAACTGTGCCTGTGTTTTTTATCCATTAAAAAGAATAAATATCGATTTGTTTAGACCGAAAAGAAATATTAAAGAACTGTTCACTGGACGGATGAACGCAACCCGCCGAACATCGGCCACAAGGTTCGAGAAGGCCTTGAGTTGCTGCAAAAGAGGGAATTTCGAGGCGGGATTACGGGGGTGACCCCGTCTTGAAACGCAAAAAGCCCCGCCCGGCGTGATGCCGGGCGGGGCTTTTTCTATCTCGCTTACGCGTGCGCTTTTACAACAGCGGAATCGAGTAGCTGACGATCAGACGGTTTTCGTCCTGGGAACGGGTGTTCGGCAGGTCGGTACGCCAGGTGGCGTTTTTCCACATCAGGCCGAGGTTCTTCAGCGCGCCCGACTGCACGACGTAACCCACAGTCAGGTCGCGTTCCCACTCGGAAGCGCCGTTGGCGAGTTGACGGCCGGCGCCGTTGACCGTGTCGATGTCGTCGCCATGCAGGTAAACCACACCCGCTGTCAGGCCAGGAACACCGACCTTGGCGAAGTCAAAGGAGTAGCGCGCTTGCCAGGTTTTCTCGCCGGCACGGCCGAACTTCTGGATTTGCGAGTCGGTGATGGTGTAGTTCGACGAACCGTCGCCCTGGTTCAACCAAGGGAAGTCACTGCTGCCATTGCTGACCTGGTAACCGCCGCCGAAGGTGTGGCCGGCCACGGTGTACAGGAACAGGCCGCTGTACAGATTGTTGTCGACCTTGCCCTTACCGTTAGGCGCGTTGTAGTTGCCCGTCGTGTAATACAACGGATCGTGACCGTTGGCGCCGTCGTCGGAGCTGTTGAAGTAGCGGAAGTCCGACTTCAATACGCCAGGGCCGATTGCCCAGTTATGCACCAGTCCGAGGAAGTGCTGTTTGTAGAACTCTTCCAGCTTGCCGTAGTAGTACTGGGCAGTCAGGTCCTTGGTGAGTTTGTAGTCACCGCCGGCATAGATGAACTTGTTGCTGTCGCGAGCTGCCGCGGTGCGACCGTTGGCGCCGGAGATCGACAACTGCTGGTTGTTGCTCGAGTTACGACCTTTGACCTGCTCGATCTGACCGCCGACCAGGGTCAGGTCCTTGATGTCGCCGGACGTGATCTGGCCGCCCTGCCAGGTTTGCGGCAGCAGACGACCGTCGTTGGTCACGATGACCGGGTTCTTCGGCTGCAAGGTCCCCAGTTTCAGCTCGGTCTGGGAAACCTTGGCCTTGGCGGTCAGACCCAGGCTGGAGAAGTTATCAACCGATTCACCGTTGGACTTGGTTGGGAAAACAGTACCGCCATAAGCGTTACCTGCCCCACCGTTGGTACCACCGCCCGAATCCAGTTTCACGCCCAGCAGGCCGATCGCGTCGATACCGAAACCGACGGTGCCTTGGGTGTAACCGGAAATGAAACGCAGATCGAAGCCTTGGCCCCACTCTTCGTTCTTGTTCGGTTCGGCACTGCCGTCACGGAAATCCTGATTGATGTAGAAGTTGCGCAGCCCCAAGGTTGCCTTGCTGTCTTCGATGAAACCGGCGGCGCTTGCCTGCTGCGCCAAAACCCCTACGGCCACTGCCAGGGCCAAGGTGGACTTGTTCATTGTTTCGCTCCTATCGTTTTCTAATACTTGTGTTGCTGGTCCCGGGTCGTATGCCCTGGATCCGCAGACGCTTTTTGCGCCTGACCGTCGAACGCGGTCATTTTTTTGGGCGCGCAGGATACCTCTTCATAATCCGTAAAAGAATTATTGAAGTATTTTTAATCGCATTGGGAAATAAGCCCCGACAACACAGATTGGGGATATCGGCCGAAATGCCGATTCCTGAATCGTTTTATCTCGAGGGAGGTTGCAGCTTGATCCGAGGCTTACGGTGCGTGTCGGATGGACTTACTGTAAGCGCTGACGATAAAAGCTAAAAAGAATTAAAAATTCACCTATACAAACAATATGGAATATTGAATCGAGACGAAAAAAAACCTCACCGTTGTGGTGAGGTTTTTTGAAGGGGGACGCTATTACATGAAGCTGTAGGTGTAGTTGAAGATCAGACGGGTCTGGTCTTCATCAAGCGTGCTGGTGTTGCCACGATACATACCGTGACGCAACGTAGTACCGAAGCCTTTGAGTGGGCCGGTTTGAATCACGTAATCCACACGCAGGTCGGTTTCCCGCTCGTTCAGGTCATCACCCACGCCGTTGGTGGCCTTGATGTCCCGGCCATACAGATAAGCAGCCGACGCTTTCAGGCCTGGCACGCCCAAAGAAGCGAAGTCATAGGAGTATTGACCGTAGGTGGTGTTTTCACCGGCACGGATAAAGCTGCCCACGGTGGCATCGGTGAAGGAGTAGAAGCTTGCGCCGCCGGCACCTTCGTTACGGCCTCGACCGTCAACCACGTTAGCCTGGTTCAGGAAAACAAAACCGCCGTCATCGTTGACACGCTGGTGACCGAGCAAGAATGCACTGCCGCCCAGGGTGTAGGTGAACGTGGCGCTCCAGGTTTTGTTGTCGACTTCGCCTGGCGTCTTGGCGTAACCGTTGTTGTTGTTGAACAGGTAGCCGGCCGTGCCGTTCTTGCCGTCGGAGCTGCTGTCGAAATAACGGATATCGGTCTTGAACGACTGGTTCGGTGCGATCGGGTAGACGTGCACCAGGCCCAGGAAGTTCTGCTTGTAGTAGTCTTCCAGGTTCGCGTAGTAGTACTGCAGCATCAGGTCTTTGGTGACCTTCCAGTCAGCACCGGCGTAACGGAACTGGTTGCTGTCCTGAGTACCGCCAGCCACGGCCAGGCCGGTGCTGTTGCTCGATGCGCGACCGGTCGCGTGCTCCAACTGACCTACGTTGAAGGTCACGTTGTCGATTTCCTTCGAAGTCAGGGTGCCACCTTCAAAGGTTTGCGGTAGCACGCGGCTGTCGTTCGCGATCAGGATCGGCATGTTTGGCTGCAGAGCGCCACCCACGTGAGCCTCGGTCTTCGAGAAACGTGCCTTGACGTTCGCTGCCGCACGGCTCCACGAGTGTTCGGCCGAACCATCGGTGTCGCTAGGTGTGAAGGAGTTGTTGTCCGGGTGATGGCCTTTGCCGCCGTCCAGATGGATACCGACCAGCGCCTGGGCGTCGATACCAAAACCAACGACACCTTGAGTGAAACCCGACTGGTAATCGAACTTCAGGCCTTCAGCGGCCTCTCGCTGCCGGTTGGCAGGCGTGCTGGCGCCTTCCCGTTTATCGGCGTCGAAATAATAGGTGCGCGAACTGACGGAAGCCTTGCTGTCTTCGATGAAACCTGCGGCGCCTGCCTGCTGCGCCATAACCCCTACGGCCACGGCCAAAGCCAAGGTGGACTTGTTCATTGTGAAGCTCCTCTGGATTCTAATTCTTGTGTTCCTGGTCTCGGGTCGTTGCCCAAAATCCTAAGATGCGCGATTAGCGCCGGACGGTGACTCACAAGTCAATCGTAACCATGTGTGTCTACGACCATAGTCTAATCCCCGGTTTTTTGGTCCATGCAGGTTCATGAGATCGTCACAAACCTGAAAAGAATGGCTCGATTCTTTTCTCATACCGTTTAGGAATTAAGCTCACTTCAATTACCCCAGCGGACTAGAGCGGGTGCCACATAAGCTAATTACTAAATGGTATTTATTGGGCGTTTTTTAGATCGATTAGGTTTGGACACAATTTCGCAACAAAACCAATCGAACAGGCCCTCGCCATGACGACCAAGCGCGCACTATCCAAGCCCTTTGTTACAGTTTGTGTATCGCTGTTGATTTCTTTCTCTGCCCACGCAGCAAACCTCACCGTCGGCTACCAAACCGGTATCGACCCCAGCAAGGTGCCGCAGGCGGATGGCCTGTACGAAAAAACCATTGGCCAGCCCATCGACTGGCGACGTTTCAACAGTGGCCCGGAGGTGGTCACAGCGATAGCGTCCGGCGATGTACAAATCGGCAACCTCGGTTCCAGCCCTTTGGCGGCAGCGGCGTCGCGCAAGCTGCCGATTGTCGCGTTCCTCGTGTCGGCACAGATCAATGCGGCGGAAGCCCTGGTGGTGCGTAACGGCAGCGGCATCGAAAAACCGCAAGATTTGATCGGCAAGACCATCGCCACGCCCTTCGTTTCCACCTCGCACTACAGCCTGCTCGGCGCGCTGAAGCACTGGGGCCTGGACGCTTCGAAAGTCAAAGTGGTGAACCTGCAACCAGCGGAAATCGCCGCGGCCTGGAAGCGTGGCGATATTGATGGCGCGTTTGTCTGGTCACCCGCATTGGGTGAAATTCGCAAGACCGGCAAGACCTTGACCGATGCCGCACAGGTCGGACAGTGGGGCGCTCCCACCTTTGAGGTTTGGGTTGCGCGCAAGGATTACGCCGAGAAGCATCCTGATGTCGTAGCCAAGTTCGCCAAGGTCACGCTCGACGCCTTTGCTGATTACGCCGCGCACAAAGCCAACTGGACGGTCGACTCTGAGCCTGTGCAAAAAATCGCCAAACTGACCGGTGCCAACGCTGCCGACGTGCCTGAGTTGCTCGCCGGGTCCGCTTTCCCGGATGCCAAGGCACAGCAAACCAGCGCGCTGCTGGACGGCGGCACGGCCAAGGCGATTGGCGAGACGGCGAAGTTCTTGAAGGAACAAGGGAAGGTGGAAACGGTGCTGCCGGATTACTCGCCGTATGTCAGCGCGAAGTTTGTCACCGAGTAATCCACTGAAACCTGTGGCGAGGGAGCTTGCTCCCGTTGGGCCGCGTAGCGGCC
>NZ_RCNY01000017.1:58325-217735 GCF_004307635.1 Pseudomonas sp. Sample_22 | reverse complement strand
AATCCACTGAAACCTGTGGCGAGGGAGCTTGCTCCCGTTGGGCCGCGTAGCGGCCCTGATGGGGAATCCTTCGGCCTCCAGCGGGAGCAAGCTCCCTCGCCACAAAAGCGGAATGCAGCCCGGGACGCTCCGCGTCCCATCCAGTACCGAACGCAGAGCGTCCGTAGAGGCATTCCCACGCAGAGCGTGGGAACGATCAGGGAACGAAGAGGAATCCACTGAAACCTGTGGCGAGGGAGCTTGCTCCCGTTGGGCCGCGTAGCGGCCCTGATGGGGAATCCTTCGGCCTCCAGCGGGAGCAAGCTCCCTCGCCACAAAAGCGGAATGCAGCCCGGGACGCTCCGCGTCCCATCCAGTACCGAACGCAGAGCGTCCGTAGAGGCATTCCCACGCAGAGCGTGGGAATGATCAGGTCAAAGGGCTTTTTCGAAAATCTTCGAGTTACGCTGGTAGTTGTACAGCGACGCCCGGGCCGACGGCAGGCGATCAACGCTGCTCGGTACAAAACCACGCTCGCGGAACCAGTGCGCAGTGCGGGTGGTTAGCACGAACAACGTCTTCAGGCCTTGGGCACGGGCGCGGGTTTCAATGCGTTCCAGCAGCTCATCGCCGCGACCGCCGTGACGGTATTCCGGGTTGACGGCCAGGCACGCGAGCTCACCGGCATCCGAGTCGGCAATCTGATACAGCGCCGCGCACGCGATGATCATGCCCTCGCGCTCAACCACGCTGAATTGCTCGATCTCGCGCTCCAGCACCTCACGCGAACGCCGCACCAGAATGCCCTGTTCTTCCAGCGGGCTGATCAAATCCAGCAAACCGCCGACGTCCTCGATAGCCGCTTCACGTACCACCTCGAATTGCTCCTGGGCCACCAGCGTACCGCCACCGTCACGGGTGAACAGTTCGGTCAGCAATGCACCATCTTCGGCATAACTGACGATATGGCTGCGCGCCACGCCGCCACGGCAGGCTTCAGCGGCGGCATCCAGCAGCTCTGCCTGGTAGTTGCTGCCCAGTCGCTGCAAATGCGCCGGGACTTGCTGTGGACGCAGTTCGCGCACCAGACGCCCGTGCTCATCGATCAGGCCCTTCTCCTCGCCGAACAGCAACAGCTTGTCGGCGCCGAGGTCGATGGCCGCACGTGTTGCGACATCTTCACAAGCGAGGTTGAAAATTTCACCGGTCGGCGAATAACCCAACGGCGACAGCAGCACGATGGAGCGCTCGTCCAGCAGGCGATTGATGCCTTTGCGGTCAACCCGGCGCACTTCACCGGTGTGGTGATAATCGACGCCTTCCAGCACGCCGATTGGCCGGGCGGTCACCAGGTTGCCGCTGGCAACCCGCAGGCGCGAGCCCTGCATTGGCGAGGATGCCATGTCCATGGACAGCCGCGCCTCGATGGCGATACGCAACTGGCCCACCGCATCGATCACGCACTCCAGCGTCGCGGCATCGGTGATGCGCATGCCGTGGTGGTAATGCGGGGTCAGGCCGCGCGCGGCAAGGCGCGCTTCGATTTGCGGACGGGAGCCGTGAACCAGCACCAGTCGCACACCCAGGCTGTGCAACAGCACCAGGTCGTGGACGATATTGCCGAAGTTGGGGTGCTCGACACCGTCGCCGGGCAGCATGACGACAAAGGTGCAATCGCGGTGGGCGTTGATGTAAGGCGAAGCGTGACGAAGCCAATTGACGTATTCGGGCATGAACCTGGGCCTGTAATAAATAGCAGCCGAAAAAAGGGCGAAACAGAAAACGCACAGCGGGCTGATGGTTATCGTCGGAACAGGCTTGGCGACACGCGCGCTCTCCTCATGAATACGGGTTGGGATACCGGCAATTTATACATGAAACCTGTAGGAGCCGGCTTGCTGGCGATGCAAGCGCTGCGGTTCTTCAGATGAACCGCGTCATCGTTTATCGCCAGCAAGCCGGCTCCTACAGGTTGTGTTTCGTTTGGGCCGGAGTCAGGCAGTAATGTTCAATCAACTGACGTAATAGATGCACCGTAGGCTGCAAACGTGACATTTCAAGGTATTCCCCCGGCTGGTGGGCGCAGGCGATATCGCCCGGGCCGAGTACCAGTGTCTCGCAGCCAAGGTGCTGAAGATAAGGCGCTTCTGTGCCGAACGCCACTGCTTCGGCGCCATGGCCGGTGAGCTTTTCGGCAATGCGCACCAATTCGGCATCTTCAGCCTGCTCGAAGGGCGGCACTTCAGGGAACAGCGGCGCGTAATCGATTTTCACCTGATGCCGCTCGGCAATCGGGTTGAGCTTCTGCAGGATCGCCGCGCGCAGGGCTTTGGGGTCCATGCCCGGTAGCGGCCGCAGATCGAACTCCAGCGAGCATTGCCCGCAGATGCGATTGGGGTTGTCGCCGCCATGGATGCAGCCGAAATTCATCGTCGGCGTCGGCACGCTGAACTGTGGGTTGCGAAATTCACGCTGCCACAACAGGCGCAGGCCACGCAGTTCGCCAATGGCGTCGTGCATGGCTTCGAGCGCGCTATGGCCCAGGCGCGGGTCCGAGGAATGGCCGCTTTGCCCGAGTATGTCGATGCGCTCCATCATGATGCCTTTGTGCATGCGGATCGGCTTGAGCCCGGTCGGCTCGCCGATGACCGCGGCACGCCCCAGCGGCCGCCCGGCGGCTGCCAGCGCGCGGGCGCCGGACATCGAGCTTTCTTCATCGCACGTGGCGAGGATCAGCAGCGGTTGCTTGAACGGCTGATCGAGCAACGGCTTGACGGCTTCGATGGCCAGGGCGAAAAAGCCTTTCATGTCACAACTGCCGAGCCCGACCCAACGACCATCGACTTCAGTCAGCTTCAATGGGTCGGTCTGCCACAACGCGCCATCGAACGGCACGGTGTCGCTGTGACCGGCCAGCACCAACCCACCGGGACCGGAGCCATAACTGGCCAGCAGATTGAATTTGCCCGGGCTGACCTGCTGGATATCGCAGGCGAAGCCAAGATCACCGAGCCACGCGGCCAGCAGGTCGATCACCGGGCGATTGGATTGATCGAGGCTGGCCTGGGTGCAACTGACGGACGGTGCAGCAATCAGCGCAGCGAATTGATCTTTCATGGACGGCAAAGGCATCGCTGACTCCAACTCGCAAATTGAAGACCATCATAGAACCATCCGGCGACAGGAATAAACCGTCGCACGGCGGGCAGGGTCTGTTGGCGCTTGGTGACGAGCCAAGGGAGGGCCGTCGCGGCCGTCACCAAGCGTCAACAGACCCTATCTTGGTCGAGTCCTGTACACTGCACGACCTTGGCAGCCACCTATTCCCCCGGCTGCGCTCCCGATCCTGGATTTTCCGGCCATGCAGAAAGAAACCGAAATCAAACTCCGCGTCAGCCGCGAAACCCTCGCCGCCCTGCGCGAGCACCCTCTTCTTAAAAAACGCAACAAAAGTGGCTGGGAACGCCGTGAGTTGATGAATCAATACTTCGACACCCCGGAGCGCGATCTGGCCCGGGCCAAAGTCGCCCTGCGCCTGCGCAAGGATGGCGAAGAAGTGATCCAGACCCTCAAAACCCGCGGCCAAAGCATTGCCGGTCTGTCCGAGCGTAACGAGTACGACTGGAACCTGCCCAAAGCCAAGCTCGACCTGAAGAAACTCGACGGCGAATGCTGGCCCGAGGAACTGGCCGAACTGGACAAGAAAACCCTGAAGCCGATCTTCACCACCGACTTCGTCCGCGAACGTGCAGAAATCGCCTGGGGCCGTGGCAAGACCAAAGTGGTTATCGAAGCCGCTCTGGATCTGGGCCACGTCGTGGTCGGCAAACAGAAAGAAGAAATCTGCGAGCTGGAACTGGAACTGCGCGAAGGCGAGCCGGCCGCATTGCTGGAGCTGGCCGCCGAGCTGGCCGAGAAACTGGCGCTGATGCCTTGCGATATCAGCAAGGCCGAGCGCGGTTATCGCCTGTACGACGCCCACAGCTATTCGCTGAGCCTGCCGGCGCCGCAGATCACCGCCGAAACCCCGCTGGACGACGCGTTCGCCGCGCTGAGCTGGCATTTGCTGGGCAGCAGCCAGCGTCTGGCCGAGCAGTATCGCTTCAACGGTCATTGGCGCCTGCTGCAGGACTGGGTCGAGTGCCTGGCTGAAATGCGCGCGCTGATCAGCAGCCTCGGGCAAGCCGCCCCGCGTCAGTCGACCCACGACCTGCGCGTCGCGCTCGATGCCTTGCTGGAAGACTGGCGTCCGCTGGTTCAGGCCGGCCTGGAGGATGAAGACGTGCGCAAAGCCGCGCCGGAGCAATTCCTCGAAGAACTGGAAGACCCGCGTTGGGGCCTGTTCTCCCTGACCACTTCACGCTGGTTGCTGGCCCGCACCTGGACCGCCGAGCGCAACACCCGCGGCAATCGTCAGGGCGCTGCGCAATTGGGCAGCTGGTTGCCACGGTTGCTGGGCGAAGAAGCCACTTCCTTGCAGTTGCAGCGTTACCAGCAACAGCCGGAAGATCTGGCTGAACAGCTGCCGCGCATCGAGCGCATCCAGGTCTGGTTGCACCATGCGCGCAACGTACTGGAGGTCCCGGAAATGGACCGCCTGTATGGCGAGCTGAACAAACTGGCGCAACTGGCCAACGAACCGACGATCACCGACGAATTGCTCGATGCGCGCAAGCAGCAGGCGATTGCGGTTTATCAGAACCGTGCCTGGAAGATGCTCCTGCGCATGTAACCCTGTGGCGAGGGAGCTTGCTCCCGCTGGAGGCCGAAGGACTCCCCATTCCGGCAAACGCCGGTTTTGGGGTCGCTTCGCAACCCAACGGGAGCAAGCTCCCTCGCCACAAAGGCAATCACCGCACCACCGGCAAACAGGTGGTCGACTTGATCTCCGATAACGCCACAACCGAGTTCACTTCCTGAATCCCCGGCACCAGCGACAGCTTCTCGAAAAAGAAGCGCTCATACGCTTCGATGTCCGCCGCGACGATCCGCAGCATGAAGTCCACAGCCCCCATCAGCACATAACACTCCAGCACCTCGGGAAAACCGCGAATCGCTTCGGTGAATTCGGTGAAGTTCGATCGCCCGTGGGCGTTGAGTTTTACCTGGGCAAATATCTGCGTGTTCAGGCCGATTTTCTTGCGATCCAGCAACGTCACCTGGGCACGAATGATCCCCTCGTCCTTCATACGCTGAATCCGCCGCCAGCACGGTGACTGCGAGAGTCCCACCTGCTCAGCGATCTGCGCACTGGAGAGCGAAGCGTCTTCTTGCAGCAACGCGAGAATCTTACGGTCGTAGCTGTCCAACTCAACCTGCATAAAAATACCCCATACCGCTTTGTAAACGAATTGATTGATTCGACATAACCGTCTTTCGCTCAATCATAGAGAAGAAATACCCGGCAACGGATGTAAAAATTTCTCCATGTTTTTTGGAGTCCGACCATGCCGCATCTCGAAGCCGTGAACACTTTTCCCATCCGCGCCGACGTCTGGAATGCCGGCAATGCCCACTGCCGTGTGCACTACCAATTGCTGGCCGAAGCCGAACCGGACTTGTTGTGCCGCGCACTCAACCTGTTTGCGCTGCAATGCCTCACGCCGGACCAGGTCAACGTGCAGCGCCAGCACGACCTGCTGGTCATCGAGATTGTCATGGACGGATTGAGCTGGCACCGCGCCAAGGTCATTGCACAAAAACTTCGTAACCTGATCAGCGTCTGCTCGGTTGAGTTGCGAACCGTCGATTCAGCCTGGGTTGAGCCGGCTCAGGCGACTGGCTGAAAAGACCGGATACGCCTTCGTCGGGTAGTGGCCCAACGGTCTGCGGAGCCGCGGCTATCCTTTGCGGACTGTTGTCCAAAAGGAGCCCGCATGTCCGTTCAACTCTCAATTCAGGACCGCTGGCTGGATCTCAATGATGTGCTGCGCGAGCTGGTCGCCCAAGGTTTTATCAACCAGGATTCTGCCGAGCAGGCACTCAATGCCCGTCGCCGCCATGCCGCACAGGGCCAGATGCACCCGCTGGAATTCATCGCCAGCCAACAACTGGACGACCTCAGCCGTCCGGGCAAGCATCTTGATCTGGAAAACCTGACCCTGTGGCTGTCCCAGCAGGCCGGCCAGCCTTACCTGCGTATCGACCCGTTGAAAATCAACGTCGCCGCCGTTACGCCGTTGATGTCCTACGCCTTCGCCCAGCGTCACAAGATCCTGGCGGTGGCCATCGACCGCGACGCCGTGACGGTCGCCAGCGCGCAGCCGTACGTCAACGGCTGGGAGGCCGACCTGACCCATGTACTGAAGCTGCCGATCAAACGCGTGGTGGCCAACCCCGTGGATATCCAGCGTTTCAGCGTTGAGTTCTTTCGCCTGGCCAAGTCGGTCACCGGGGCCAACAACGCCGATCAGCAGGTCAATACCCTGGGCAACTTCGAACAATTGCTCAACCTTGGCGCCAGCGACCAGGAGCCGGACGCCAACGACGCGCACATCGTCAACATCGTCGACTGGTTGTTCCAGTACGCCTTCCAGCAGCGCGCCAGCGATATCCATATCGAACCCCGGCGCGAGCAGGGCACGGTGCGTTTTCGCATCGATGGCGTGTTGCACAACGTCTACCAATTTCCTCCGCAAGTGACCATGGCCATCGTCAGTCGCCTGAAAAGCCTGGGGCGGATGAACGTTGCGGAAAAGCGCAAACCCCAGGATGGCCGGGTGAAGACCAAGACCCCGGACGGCGGGGAAGTCGAACTGCGGCTTTCGACCCTGCCGACAGCCTTCGGCGAAAAAATGGTGATGCGGATCTTTGACCCCGAAGTGCTGCTGAAGGATTTCGACCAGCTGGGTTTTTCCGCAGACGACCTGCGCCGCTGGCAAGACATGACCCGCCAACCCAACGGCATCATTCTGGTCACCGGGCCGACCGGTTCGGGCAAGACCACCACGCTCTACACCACGCTGAAAAAACTGGCGACGCCGGAGGTCAACCTCTGCACCATCGAAGACCCGATTGAAATGGTCGAACCGGCGTTCAACCAGATGCAGGTCCAGCACAACATCGACCTGACGTTCGCCGCCGGCGTGCGCGCGCTGATGCGGCAAGACCCGGACATCATCATGATCGGCGAGATCCGCGACCTGGAAACTGCCGAAATGGCCATTCAAGCTGCCCTCACCGGCCACTTGGTGCTGTCGACGCTGCACACCAACGATGCACCCAGCGCCATCAGCCGTTTGCTGGAACTCGGCGTGCCGCACTACCTGATCAAAGCCACGGTCCTCGGCGTCATGGCCCAGCGGTTGGTGCGGACCTTGTGCCCGCACTGCAAGGCACCACAAGCCTTGAACGAAGAGGACTGGCAAACCCTGACCCGGCCCTGGCAGGCGCCGTTGCCCGGTAACGCTCAACGCGCCATCGGTTGCCTGGAATGCCGCGACACTGGTTATCACGGGCGAGCGGGCGTCTACGAAATCATGCAGCTCAGCGATGGCATCAAATCCCTGATCAACCCGGACACCGACTTGCTGGCGGTGCGGCGACAGGCGTTCAAGGAGGGCATGCGCAGCTTGCGATTGTCGGGGGCGCAGAAAGTGGCGGCGGGTTTGACCACCGTCGAAGAAGTCTTGCGCGTGACGCCGCAGAGCGAGCAGAAGTAGGCGGGCGGTGATGGAACTGGATGGGGCGATGACGATCCAACCCCGTAGTTAAAAACCCAGTGGAGTCACCCCTATGCGTTTCAAATTTGCTGTCGCCACCATCGCCCTGTTGTCCCTGCCAGTCGGTTCGGCGATGGCTGATAGCTTTTGGCGTAATGTCATTTCGTCCGGTGCGACCACCGCTTCGACCTACCTGACCTTCAAGGATCACAAACTGATCGTCGCCGCCCAGGACGATGCCGGCAGCTTCGTTGCCAGCGACGGCGGCATCCGCGGCCCGTACCTGGAAGCGGCCATGCAGAAAGTCCGCGCCGACAACCCGGGCCTGCAGGCTACGGATATGGAACTGGCGAATGCGATTCTGGCGAAGAATGCCGTGGCTGCCGAATAAGCCCGGTTGCTGAACAAAAAATGCCGCTCAAATGAGCGGCATTTTTTTGCACAAACTGTAGGAGCAAGGCTTGCCCGCGATGACGATCTCAAGGTCGCTATCGCGGGCAAGCCTTACTCCTACAGGAACGAGTACTGTCAGCGGTAATCATCCACCGGCACACACGCGCAAAACAGATTCCGGTCCCCGTAGACATTGTCCACCCGGTTCACCACCGGCCAGTACTTGTGGGCCTTGGTATGCGCGTCCGGCGTAACTGCTTGCTCGATGCTGTAGGGCCGTTCCCAGATCCCGGTGACATCGGCCAGCGTATGCGGTGCGCGCTTCAAGGGATTATCTTCGGCCGGCCAGTTGCCATTCTGCACTTCGGTAATCTCTGCGCGAATACTCAGCATGGCCCCGATGAAGCGGTCCAGCTCGGCTTTCGATTCGCTTTCCGTAGGCTCGACCATCAACGTCCCCGGCACCGGAAACGACATGGTGGGTGCGTGGAAGCCATAGTCCATGAGGCGCTTGGCAACGTCTTCCTCACTGATGCCTGTGAGCGCCTTCAAAGGTCGCAGGTCGAGAATGCATTCGTGAGCCACCCGCTCGTTGCGCCCGGTGTAGAGCACCGGGAACGCGCCGGACAAATGCCGCGCCAGGTAATTCGCCGCCAGGATCGCCACTTCGCTGGCGTCGGCCAGTTGCGGCCCCATCATGGCGATGTACATCCAGCTGATCGGCAGGATACTCGCGCTGCCCCACGGCGCTGCGCTGACCGCGCCGTTCTGTGCCAGCGGTCCGTCGATGGGCACCACCGGATGGTTGGCCACGAACGGCGCCAGATGCGCGCGCACGCCTATCGGCCCCATGCCCGGCCCGCCGCCGCCGTGGGGAATGCAGAAGGTCTTGTGCAGGTTCATGTGGGACACGTCGGCGCCAATGTCTGCAGGCCGCGCCAGCCCGACCTGGGCATTGAGATTGGCGCCGTCCATGTACACCTGGCCGCCGTGCTGGTGGATCACCGCGCAGATCTCGCTGATGCCTTCCTCGTAGACGCCATGGGTCGAAGGATACGTCGCCATCAGGCAAGAGAGTTTGTCTGCGGCGTCTGCCGCTTTTTCCTTTAAGTCCTCCAGATCGACGTTGCCGGCCTCATCGCATTCAACGATCACCACGCGCATCCCGGCCATCTGCGCCGACGCCGGGTTGGTGCCATGGGCCGATGATGGAATCAGACAGATATCGCGTCCACCCTGCTGGCGGCTCTCGTGGTATTTGCGGATCGCCAGCAATCCCGCGTACTCGCCCTGGGCGCCCGAGTTGGGTTGCATGCAGATCGCATCGAAACCGGTGATCGCGCAGAGCCAGCGCTCCAGCTCCTCGATCATCAACGAATAACCGACCGCCTGCTCTTTAGGTGCGAACGGATGCAGATTGGCAAACTGCGGCCAGGTGATCGGGATCATCTCGCTGGTGGCGTTGAGCTTCATGGTGCACGAGCCCAGTGGAATCATCGACTGATTGAGCGCCAGATCCTTGTTTTCCAGCTGCTTGAGGTAACGCAACATTTCGGTTTCGCTGTGATGGGCGCTAAACACCGGATGTTGCAGATAAGGCGTAGTGCGTAAAAGGCCGGCCGGTATGCCGCAAGCCAGCGTTTGTGTGTCCAGTTCGTCGACGTCGAGCCCATGATCGGCTCCCAGGAACACATCGAACAGTTTTGCCACCGTGGTTTCGTCACAACTTTCGTCGAGGCTTAAACCCAACCGCCCACGCCCCAGGATGCGCAGGTTGATCTGTGCGGCCACGGCGCTTTCGATAATTGCCGTTTGGGTGCCACCGACGTCCAGCGTCAGCGTGTCGAAGAACTGCTGGTTCAGGCGCTTGATGCCCTTGCGCTCAAGGCCCTCGGCGAGAATACAGGTCAGTCGATGCACACGCTGGGCAATGCGCTTGAGCCCTTCCGGCCCGTGGTAGACCGCATAGAAACTGGCAATGTTGGCCAGCAACACCTGGGCCGTGCAAATGTTGGAGTTGGCTTTCTCGCGACGAATGTGTTGCTCGCGGGTTTGCAGGGCCATGCGCAGGGCGACGTTACCCCGGGCATCTTTCGACACGCCGATGATCCGCCCGGGAATCGCTCGCTTGTATTCGTCGCGGCTGGCAAAGAACGCCGCATGCGGCCCACCGTAGCCCATGGGCACGCCGAAGCGCTGGGACGAACCGAACACTACGTCGGCACCCAATTCTCCCGGCGGGGTCAGCAACAGCAGGCTCAGCAGATCCGTGGCGACACAGGCCAGCGCCTGTTGGGCATGCAGGTGATCGATCAAGGGACGCAGGTCGCGGATCTCGCCGTGGGTGTCGGGATATTGCAGCAGCGCGCCGAACACCTGGTGCTGCTTCAAGTTATCCACAGCATCGATGATCAGATCGAAACCGAAGCCTTCAGCGCGGGTCTGCACCACGGAAATAGTCTGCGGATGGCAGTTTTCATCGACGAAGAACAGATTGCTTTTCGATTTGGCAACGCGTTTGGCCAGGGCCATGGCTTCCGCCGCGGCGGTCGCTTCGTCCAGCAGAGAGGCGTTGGCCAATTCCAGCCCCGTGAGATCGATGGTCAGTTGCTGGAAGTTCAACAGCGCTTCGAGCCGGCCCTGAGCGATCTCCGGTTGATAAGGCGTGTAAGCGGTGTACCAGCCGGGATTTTCCAGCACGTTGCGCAAGATGACCGTCGGCGTGAGCGTGCCGTGATAGCCCATGCCGATCAGGCTGGTCCAGACCTGATTCTGCTCGGCATATCCCCGCAGCTTCGCCAGCGCCGCTTCTTCGTCCAGTGCCGGTGGCAGATCAAGCGCCCGATTCAGGCGAATTCCCGGCGGCACAGTCTGTTCGATCAGCTCGACCCGGCTGCCAAGACCGAGGCTGTCGAGCATCGCCTGCTGCTCGGCGGCATCCGGCCCGAGGTGGCGGCGAAGAAAGGCATTGGGGTCGCGTAACTGGCTCAGGGACGGCAACTGGGACATGACGGGCTCTCTCTTGGCTGGCGCTCAGCGTCGATGCAACACGGTCAAACCAGCATAGCAGCCGATGTCGGACACGATTCTTTGGAAAACCCTGTGGAAGCAAAGCTTGCTCGCGATAGCGGTAGATCAACCAATATAAATGTTGAATGTGAGGCCCTCATCGCGAGCAAGCTCGCTCCCACAAAAAAGCAGGTATCGCGAAAGTTGTCAGGCATGAAAAAGCCCCGACAGGTCGGGGCTTTGGGGTGACGCTTGAAGGCTTACTCGCCGATGGCAGCCTTGTAACCGGCGGCATCGAGCAGGTTGTCCAGGTCAGCGCTGTTGCCTGGCTTGAGCTTGAAGATCCAGGCGCCGTACGGATCGGAGTTGAGCAGTTCCGGGTTGGCGCTCAGCTCTTCGTTCACGGCAATCACTTCACCGGCAATCGGCGAATAGATGTCGGAAGCGGCTTTCACCGATTCAACGACACCGGCCTGATCTTGCGCGGCAAACACGTTGCCGACTTCGGTCAATTCGACAAACACCACATCACCCAGCGCTTCCTGCGCGTGATCGCTGATGCCCACGGTGACGGTGCCATCGGCTTCCAGACGTGCCCATTCGTGACTTTCGGCAAAACGCAGGTCGGCAGGAATATCGCTCATGTTCAGTTCCTCAGGAAAATTGTCGGCGGTCCAAGCCCGCCGGAAAAGATTAGATCAAGGTTTTGCCATGGCGTACGAAGGTCGGTTTGACCACTCGAACCGGGTACCACTTGCCACGGATTTCCACTTCTGCGCGGTCGGCAGTTGCCATCGGCACGCGCGCCAGTGCAATCGACTTGCTAAGCGTAGGAGAGAAACTACCACTGGTGATCTCCCCTTCGCCAACATCAGCGATGCGGACCACTTGATGCGCGCGCAAAACGCCGCGTTCCTCAAGGACCAGCCCCACCAGTTTGTGCTGAATTCCTCCGGCCTGTTCCGCCTCCAGTGCCTTGCGGCCGACGAACTGGCGCGAGGTCGGTTCCCAGGCAATGCTCCAGGCCATGTTGGAGGCCAGCGGTGAAACGTCTTGATTGATGTCCTGGCCGTAGAGGTTCATCCCGGCCTCGACCCGCAAGGTGTCACGTGCGCCCAGCCCGATCGGGGAAATACCCGCCCCGACCAGATCGTTGAAGAATCCCGGCGCCTGATCGGCCGGCAAGATAATTTCCAGACCGTCTTCACCGGTGTAGCCGGTACGCGCAATGAACCAGTCACCGTCGGGCTGACCTTCAAAAGGCTTGAGCAGCTGAATCAGATTGCCGCGGGACTGGTTCACCAGTTCGGCAATCTTGTGCCGGGCATGCGGCCCCTGAATGGCCAGCATCGCCAGTTCGGCCCGTTCGTTGAGCTGTACATCGAAGCCGTCGAGATGCGCCTGCATCCACGCCATGTCCTGATCGCGCGTCGAGGCGTTGACCACCAGGCGATAACCCTCATCGAGGCGGTAGACGATCATGTCGTCAACGATGCCGCCACGTTCATTGAGCATGGCGCTGTACAACGCACGGCCGGAGCTGTGCAGGCGTTCGACGTCGTTGGCCAGCAGGTGCTGCAGCCAGGCCTTGGCCTGGGGGCCGCTGACATCGATCACGGTCATGTGGGATACATCGAAGACACCGCAATCGCGGCGCACCTCATGGTGTTCCTCGACCTGCGATCCATAATGCAGAGGCATATCCCAACCGCCAAAATCGACCATCTTCGCGCCAAGGGCGAGGTGAAGGTCATACAGAGGCGTACGCTGTCCCATGGGTTTCTCCTTCCGGGCGTGGCGAAGGTGCGGGCGAGTGATAAACCGTCTGAAAACCTTGATATCAAAGGCTTCCAGCCGATTTTTACTACCTTGTCTGTCAGACGGACCGCACCGAATGCCGCGCATTGTAGCCGCAAGGTGTAGGACTGACACCTAGCTGTTTCGATGCGCCGAACGTCGTATCAATCCGATAACCGGTAGCAGCCCGACCAAAACCAGGGTCAAGGCCGGTAACGACGCCCTCGCCCACTCACCCTCACTGGTCATTTCGAAGATTCGCACTGCCAGCGTATCCCAGCCAAACGGGCGCATCAGCAGGGTCGCGGGCATTTCCTTGAGCACGTCGACAAACACCAGCAGCGCCGCACTCAACGAACCGGGCAGCAACAACGGCAGATACACTTTGAAAAACAGTCGCGGACCGCTGACACCCAGGCTACGTGCCGCTTCGGGCAAAGATGGCCGTATACGCGCCAGACTGCTTTCCAGCGGCCCATAAGCCACGGCAATGAAACGCACCAGATAGGCCAGCAACAGCGCTGCCAGACTGCCCAGCAGCAGTGGCTTGCCGGCTCCGCCGAACCAGCCGGAGAGTGGAATCACCAGCTCGCGGTCCAGATAACTGAACGCCAGCATGATCGACACCGCCAGCACCGAACCGGGCAATGCATAACCCAGATTGGCCAGACTGACACCTGCGCGGATGCCCTGCGTCGGCGCCAAGCGTCGGGCAAACGCCAGGACCAACGCGACACTGACAGTGACCAACGCCGCCATCGCGCCCAGGTACAGCGTGTGGACGATCAGACCGGTATAACGCTCATCGAGATCGAAGCGCCCGCGCTGCCAGAACCACACCAACAGTTGCAGCACAGGGATGACGAAGGCGCAGGCGAATACCAGACCGCACCAGCCGGTGGCCAGCAGCGCTTTGACTCCATGCAGGTGATACAGCGCCTTGACCCGTGGCCGTTCATTGCTCGCCCGATTGGCACCACGGGCACGCCGCTCGCCGTACAACACCACCATCACCACCAGCAGGAGCAGGCTGGCCAGTTGCGCGGCGCTGGACAGGCTGAAAAAGCCATACCAGGTCTTGTAGATGGCGGTGGTGAAGGTGTCGAAGTTGAACACCGACACGGCACCGAAATCCGCCAGGGTTTCCATCAGCGCCAATGCCACACCCGCGCCAATGGCAGGACGCGCCATGGGCATGGCCACCCGCCAGAACGCCTGCCAGGGCGATTGCCCCAGCACCCGAGCAGCCTCCATCAAGCCTTTGCCCTGAGCCAGGAATGCCGTGCGCGCCAGCAGGTAAACATAGGGGTAGAACACCAGCACCAAAACCACAATCACCCCACCCGTGGAACGCACGCGCGGCAGGCGCAGCCCGGTGCCGAACCACTCACGCAACAGGGTTTGCACCGGGCCGGCGAAATCCAGCAGGCCGACAAAGACGAACGCCAGCACGTAGGCGGGAATCGCAAAGGGCAGCATCAAGGCCCAGTCCAGCCAGCGCCTGCCGGGGAACTCGCAAAGGCTGGTGAGCCAGGCCAGGCTCACACCGAGCACCGTCACGCCGACACCAACGCCAAGCACCAGGGTCAGGGTGTTGCCCAACAACCGCGGCATCTGGGTTTCCCAGAGATGGGACCAGATCTGCTGATCGATGGTTTGCCAGGACAACAGCAACACGCTCAAGGGCAACAGGACCAGCGCAGCGATGGCGAAGACCAGGGGATACCAGCGGCGTTGGGCGGGGTGGGCCAAGGAAAACTCTCGTTTAAATGATTGTGCCCACGCTTTGCGTGGGCACACATCTTGTGACGCTCTGCGTCACGCTTCGACGCGAAGCGTCGGTGGATGCATTCCCACGCAGAGCGTGGGAACGATCAGTGCCGTAAAGGCGCGCAGTATAAAGGTAACGTCAATTCCAGCCAGCCCGATCCATCATCCGGATTGCCTCAGCCTGACGCTTGCCCGCGACTTCCACCGGCAAGGTATCGGCAATGAACTTGCCCCACGCCGCCACTTCTGCGGATGGCTGAACCGTCGGGTTGGCCGGGAACTCCTGGTTCACATCGGCAAAGATTTTCTGCGCTTCAGGCGTGGTCATCCACTCCACCAGGGCCTTGGCGGCTTCCGGGTGCGGCGCGTGTTTGGTCAGGCCGATACCCGACAGGTTGACGTGCACGCCACGGTCCGCCTGGTTCGGCCAGAACAGCTTCACCGGCAGATCAGGTTTTTGCTTGTGCAGGCGACCGTAGTAGTAGGTGTTGACGATGCCCACATCGCATTGGCCGGCGTTGATGGCTTCGAGAACGGCGACGTCATCGGAGAATACGTCGGTGGACAGGTTGTTGACCCAGCCCTTGAGGATCTTCTCGGTTTTCTCGGCGCCGTGCACTTCGATCATGGTGGCAGTCAGGGACTGGTTGTAGACCTTCTTTGCCGTGCGCAGGCACAGGCGACCTTCCCAGTTCTTGTCGGCCAGCGCTTCGTAGGTGGTCAACTCGCCCGGCTTCACCCGCTCGGTGGAGTAGGCGATGGTCCGCGCGCGCAAGCTCAGGCCGGTCCAGGCATGGGAAGCTGCGCGATATTGCAGCGGGATATTGGCGTCGATGGTTTTCGAGGTGAACGGCTGGAGAATGCCCATCTGCTCGGCCTGCCAGAGGTTGCCGGCATCAACGGTCAGCAGCAGGTCGGCTGTGGCGTTCTCGCCCTCGGCCTTGATCCGCTGCATCAGCGGCGCTTCCTTGTCGGTGATGAACTTCACCTTCACACCGGTTTTTGCAGTGTAGGCATCGAAGACTGGCTTGATGAGCTCGTCGATACGCGAGGAGTAGACAACCACCTCGTCGGCGGCCTGGGCGGCAGTGCTGCCAATCAGAGTCAGGGCCAGTGCGGTCAGTAGACGCTTCGGTGCCAACATGGGAGCGGTCTCTCGATTGAAAAAGTGAGACCAAATGATAAGGACTCACATTTAGCTTCTCAATCGAACAGTTCGCGGAGGCGTTACCAGATGTTGCATAGGCGACATTGTTGAAAAATGTGCCGACGCCTTCGCGGGCAAGCCTCGCTCCTACCAGTGCGTGTCGATTTGCTTGCCCGCGAACAGGCCACAGGCCATCAATATCTCAGGCCTTGGCCAGCGTCGGCAGATCCCCGATCAAACCCAGCGCTTCGCGCACAAACAGCGCCTTGGCCTCCGGCATCTGGTCAACCAGCTTCAGCCCGGTATTACGCAACCAGCGCACCGGCAACGGATCGGCCTGGAACAGTCGCTCGAAGCCTTCCATCGCCGCCATCAGCGCCAGGTTATGCGGCATGCGGCGACGTTCGTAGCGGCTGAGTACCTTCACATCCGCCAGACGCTCGCCACGGCTCGCCGCTTGCAACAACACTTCGGCCAGTACGGCGGCGTCGAGGAAACCAAGATTCACGCCCTGCCCGGCCAACGGGTGAATGGTGTGGGCCGCATCGCCAATCAGCGCCAGGCCTTCAGCTACATAACGCTTGGCATGCCGCTGACGCAGTGGCACGCACAGACGCGGGTCGGCCTTGAGCACGGTCCCTAGCCGACCTTCGAAGGCTCGCTCCAGCTCGCGGCAGAACACCTCGTCATCCAGCGCCATCAGGCGTTCGGCTTCACTCGGCGTAGTCGACCAGACGATCGAACACCAGTCGTGCTGACCATTACGCTCCAACGGCAAAAACGCCAACGGGCCGTTGTCGGTAAAGCGCTGCCAGGCTGTCGATTGATGGTTTTTTGAGCTGCGCACGCTGGTGACGATGGCGTGATGCAAATAATCCCACTCCCGCGTCGCCACGCCCGTCAGGCGCCGCACTGCCGAATTGGCGCCATCCGCGGCGATCACCAGCGGTGCACGCAACGTGCGGCCGTCGGCCAGGGTCAGCAGCCAATCGTCGCCGGAACGACGCATCTGCTCCAGACGCGCGTTGGCCAGCATGCCTAAATCACAATCGTGCAAGCGGTCGAGCAAGGCGTCCTGCACCACGCGGTTCTCAACGATGTGTCCCAGCACCTCGGCATGCACGCTGGCTGCCGAGAAGTGGATCTGCCCGGTACCGCTGCCATCCCAGACGTGCATGTCGCTATAGGGACTGCTGCGCCTGCTGACGATGCCGTCCCACACACCCAGGCGCTCGAGAATCCGCTGGCTGGCGATGGACAGCGCACTCACCCGTGGTTCGAACGGGGCTTGGGCGTCAAACGGTTTGACGCTCATCGGACTGCCGTCGAGCAGCAGGACTTCCAGCCCGCTGTCCTGCAACGCCAGCGCCAGGGCACTGCCGACCATTCCGGCTCCGACAATCAGCAGATCTGCGCGCATTTCCATGCTTTAAGCCTGTCTCGCTTGCGGCTTGAGCCGCACGTAAAGGGTTTTTCCGACACGCGCCACCAGGTGGCCGGCGCCGTCATGAATATCGACCTGCAATTGCGGCAGGTATTTTTCGCCACCCGCCGTCTGTCGCCGGATCTCGTCGAGCAACGTGTCGTCGATGTTGAAACGGGCGAACACCGGGCCTTTGCCCGGCGCGATGAAATCGATGTCCGCCGCCTTGTCCCAGACGATGTAGTTGCGCCCCAGGTTCTCCATCAGCATCAGCATGAAGAACGGGTCGACCATCGAATACAGGCTGCCACCAAACTGGGTGCCGACGTAATTGCGGTTGTACCAGCTCAAGCCCATGGAGACCTGGATGTCGCGAAAGTCATCGCTGATATGCCGCACGCGCACGCCAGCGCCGAGGTACGGCGGATAGAAGCTCATGAATCGGCGCATCAGTCGCGCCTTGCCGAACGTGCGAGTCAGCCACTTAAACATCAGGGCGAGTACCCAGGCCCATGGCCTGTCGGGCGAACCAGCGTTTGGCCGGCGGCAGCAGATCCAGACCGAGCAATCCGAGATTGCGCCCCAACGAAACCAGTGGCTGGGTGCTGCCGAACAGGCGCGTGACCTGATCGGAGAAACCGACGGTGAGGTTCTGATCCAGGCGCTGACGTTCGCGATAAGCCTGCAAGGTCGCGAAGTGGCCCAATGGCTGCTCGCTGGCGAGCAATGCATCGGCCAGTGCCTGGGCATCACGCAGCGACAGGTTGAAACCCTGTCCGGCAATCGGGTGCAGGCTATGGGCGGCATTGCCGAGCACCGCCAAGTGCGAGCGTACCTGTTCCTCGGCCTCGACCAGCGACAAAGGATACAAATGCCGAGCGCCAACCTGCTTCAACGTGCCCAAGCGATAACCGAACACGCCCTGCAACTCGCTGAGAAAACTGCGTTCATCCAATGCAGCCAAGCGTTGCGCGTCCATCCCCAAACGGGTCCAGACCAATGCGCAGCGGTTGTCCGGCAGCGGCAGCAACGCCATCGGGCCATCGTCGGTAAAACGCTCGAACGCCATGCCGTTGTGGGCTTCACTCGGGGTGATGTTGGCGATCAGCGCGCTCTGGTTGTACGGGCGCTTTCGAATGCCGATGCCCAATTGCTCGCGCAGCCCTGAGCGGCCGCCATCGGCCAACACGGCGAGGTCGCATTCCAGTGTGGTTTCGTCATTGAGGATCAGGCGATAGCCATCGGTGAGCGGCTCCATGCGGGTGACTTCGGCCGGGCACCGCCAACTGATGACGTCTTTGTCCAGGCCTTGCCACAGGCACTGGCCGAGCCAGGCGTTTTCCACCACGTAACCCAACGCCGGCACACCTTCCTCCATGGCCGACAGCCGCGCCGTGGAAAAACGCCCGCGGTCGGAGACGTGAATCTGTTTGATCGGTTCGGCGCGGCGGGAGATCTCCTGCCAAACGCCAAGGCGCTGATAAATCTGCCGTGCACCAAAGGACAAGGCCGTGGAGCGCGCGTCATAACTTGGCTGATACGAATCGCCGGGCGCGAAGGGCTCGATCAGGACGATTTTCCAGCCCCGAGCCTTGGCCCCGGCCTGTAACGCCAACGCCAGGCTGGCACCGACCAGGCCACCACCGATGATTGCCAGATTGACTCGACTCATGCCGCTTGTGTCCGCGCTTGCGCCATCAAAGCCTCGATTTCAGCCACTGTTTTCGGTACGCCCTTGGTGAGGATTTCACAGCCGTTTTTGGTGACCACTACGTCGTCCTCGATGCGCACGCCAATGCCGCGCCATTTTTTCGCCACGCTCTGATTGTCCGGGGCGATGTAAATCCCCGGCTCTACCGTCAACGCCATGCCGACTTCCAGCACACGCCATTCGCCACCGACCTTGTATTCGCCGACGTCATGCACATCCATTCCCAGCCAGTGACCGGCGCGGTGCATGTAAAACGCCTTGTAGGCTTCGCTGGCGATCAACGTTTCAACGTTGCCTTGCAACAAACCCAATTCGACCAGACCCGTGGTAATCACCCGCACCGTGGCTTCATGGGCCTGATTCCAGTGTTTATTCGGTGCGATCTCGGCAAACGCGGCTTCCTGCGCGGCCAGCACCAGTTCGTAGATCGCCTTCTGCTCTGCGGAATATTTGCCGTTGACCGGCCAGGTACGGGTGATGTCGCTGGCGTAGCAGTCGATTTCGCAGCCGGCGTCGATCAGCACCAGATCGCCGTCCTTGAGCACGGCGTCATTCTGCTGGTAATGCAGGATGCAGCTGTTGCGCCCAGAAGCAACGATCGAACCGTAGGCCGGCATCTTCGCCCCACCCTTGCGGAATTCGTAATCGAGTTCGGCTTCAAGGCTGAACTCGTATAAGCCGGCACGGCTGGTCTGCATGGCACGGACATGCGCCTGGGCGGAAATCCGTGCGGCCTCGCGCATCACCTTCACTTCTGCCGCCGATTTATACAGGCGCATGTCATGCAGCAGATGATCCAGGGCAACGAATTCGTTCGGTGGCTGGGCGCCGAGATTGGCCTTGGAGCGGATCACGTTGATCCATTCCATCAAGTGCCGGTCGAATTCCGGGTTGCTGCCCATGGCCGAATACACCCGGTCACGACCTTCGATCAGACCGGGCAAAATGTCGTCGATATCGGTAATCGGAAAGGCGTCGTCGGCGCCGAAGTCGCGAATCGCACCCTCCTGGCCGGCACGCAGGCCATCCCACAACTCACGTTCGGCGTTGCGTTCGCGGCAGAACAGAATGTACTCGCCATGCACGCGGCCTGGCATCAACACCAGTACCGCCTGCGGCTCGGGAAAACCGCTGAGGTACTGGAAGTCGCTGTCCTGACGGTAGACGTGCTCGACGTCGCGGTTGCGGATGGCGACCGCGGCGGCGGGCAGGATGGCGATGCTGTTGGGTTCCATCTGCGCCATCAAGGCCTTGCGGCGACGGCTGTATTCCGATTTCGGGATATGGATCATGGGCAGATGGCGTTCCCTGGCTTTGATCAGTGCAGCGACGGTTTGGCGGCAGCCGCCGCGTCTTTCTTGGTTTCCGAGAACAGCAGCAGCGGCGCGACGCGCAGGTATTCCATGACTTCCATGTAGTCGGTTTCGCCGTCTTCGGACTCTTCCAGGGCATCCTGCACCTGGGAAATCGCTGCCAGATCCTGCAACACCTCGGTGGCCTCGGTGCTCAGGGCGCTGCTGTCACGGCAGTTCAGGCCGAACCCGCTGAGGAAGCCCTGGCACCACTGGCCCAACGCAGCGGCGCGTTCGGTAAGCGGAGCATCGTCGGTCGGCAGCAACAGGACGACGGTCACGTCATCGCCGGTGAGCTCGCCCTTGACCATCTCTTGCAGGCCGATCAAGGCGTTGCGTACGTTGTCCTGCGGCTCGTTTTCGAGCAGTTCGGCGGCGTCGATCAGCCAGCCTTCGGCATCGAAACCGGCGCCGGCGCAGCTGCGGCCGAGCAGCAGGCCGTGCAGTTCGGCAGGCGAGACATTGTGACCACTGGAAGTCAGCAGGGTGGCGAAAGCTTGGTACGGGGAATTCTGAATGGTCATGGGCAGCTAGGCGCCAGACGGCGCTATGTCTAGAATGAAGGCCTTGTATCCTACATCGACTCCTCTGTAGGAGCGAGCCTGCCGAATCGTCGCACCGTCGCGATGGCCGCCAACGATTACGCTGGGTACCTGACACCCGCGGCGTTCTCGGGTTCATCGCGAGCAGGCTCGCTCCTACAGTTCAACCCCATCAGACAGTGAAGACAATGGAAGACACCGACCTGCAAGCGCTGATGGCCAGACTCGAACTGCTGATTACCCGAGTCGAGCAACTTAAGAGCCAAAACGGACTCTTACTAGCTCAGGAAAAGACCTGGCGCGAGGAACGCGCTCACCTCATTGAAAAAAACGAAATCGCCCGGCGTAAGGTCGAATCGATGATTTCGCGCCTCAAGGCCCTGGAGCAAGACTCATGAGTTCAAGCAATAGCGTCACCGTGCAGATCCTCGACAAAGAGTATTCGATCATCTGCCCCCAGGAAGAGCGCAGCAACCTGGTGAGCGCCGCCCGCTATCTGGACGGCAAGATGCGCGAGATTCGCAGCAGCGGCAAAGTTATCGGTGCCGACCGTATTGCCGTGATGGCTGCGCTGAACATCACCCACGACCTGCTGCACAAGGAAGAGCGCCCGGATATCCAGGCCAGCGGCTCGACCCGTGAACAGGTACGTGACCTGCTCGATCGCGTCGATCTGGTGCTCGCGACCGATCCGGACGTCACCAAAGGCTGATTCGCGCCACCGCTTGCGGTATACTCCGATCACTCCCTGGGGTGCTTGCCAGTTGGCGATGTCCCTGAGCCGATTTGCTATACCCTGGAGGTTGCACGTTGGGCTGGTGTGCATGTCCGCTAGACGGAAAGCCTTAAAGCCTACTGCATCTTCCACCTTGAACTTTCGGGTTCAAGGGCTAAGTCGACAGCGGTACATCCGGGGAGCCTGATTCCAGTCCGATGCCGGTTTGAATACCGGCATCGGCGTTTTTATGGGTACCATTTGCGTACCCATACTGCTGAAGCCGATTCCATGACCGAACCTGCTTTGCTTCCCCGCCCGCAACTTCGACGCTTGCTGCGCAAGGCCCGCCGCGCATTGACGCCCAGTCAACAGCGCGCGGCAGCTCGCGGGCTGTACAGGCAATTGGCTCAGCAACCGCTGTTTCGCCGCGCAAAACACATCTCTCTTTACCTGCCCACCGACGGTGAAATTGACCCGCGACTGCTGCTGCGTGCGGCTCAACGTCGAGGCAAGGCCACCTATCTGCCGGTACTCAGCGCCTGGCCGCGAACCAAAATGGTTTTCCAGCGCATCCGCCCCGGTGAAAAGCTCAAGCCCAACCGCTTTCGGATACTCGAACCCCGGCACAACCTTGCCCGGCAACGCAAAGTCTGGGCGCTGGATCTGGTGCTGCTGCCATTAGTGGGTTTTGACGATGTCGGCGGACGCCTGGGCATGGGCGGCGGTTTCTACGATCGAAGCCTGGCCTACCTGGCGCGTCGCAATGACTGGCGCAAGCCGACACTGCTGGGGCTGGCCCATGAATGTCAGAAGGTCGAGCGCCTGGCTCAAGCGAGCTGGGATGTGCCGCTGCAAGGAACGGTAACGGACAAGGCCTGGTATTACGCGGGCTAGACGCCACTGGCGTCAGCGGCGTCGAAAAGACAGGATCAGCGCTTGAACGCAGTCGACTGTTGCTGCAACTGGGCTACTTCGACCGGCGCGTCGGTCTTGTTGGCCCACAGGCTTTGGGCATAGCCAGTGGTCACGACGCCGAGGCCGAACAAAATGACCAAAATCCATAGTAAATCCGGTTTGCGTTTCATCGATTGCCCCCCAAAGGCATATCAACACGATGACAGCAGCGGTTTCCGTTTTGTAGGCCGTGCAGCAGCGTCAAGCTCTAAAGGCCGGCATTTTGCGGCAACGTGAACCGCTGCGCAAATGCTGGCGTCAACCGACTGTCGGTTTGTCATAAAATTGCCCGACAACCTGCCCACTCACCTCGCAAGGAACAAAAAACATGGCCTATTGGCTGATGAAATCCGAGCCCGACGAACTCTCGATCAAAGGCCTGGAGAAGCTTGGCAGAGCGCGCTGGGACGGGGTCCGCAACTATCAGGCGCGAAATTTCCTGCGGGCCATGGCGGTGGGGGACGAGTTTTTCTTCTATCACTCCAGCTGCCCGGAACCAGGGATCGCCGGGATCGGCAAGATAGTCGAAGCCGCGTATCCAGACCCGACGGCGCTGGAGCCTGAAAGTCATTACTACGACCCCAAGGCAACCACGGAAAAAAACGCCTGGAGTGCAATTGACGTAGAACATATCAAGACGTTTTCCAAGGTCTTGAAGCTCGATTACCTGAAGCAGCAGACGGCACTGGCCGAAATGCCGCTGGTGCAGAAAGGATCGCGGCTGTCGGTGATGCCGGTGACGCCGGAGCAGTGGGCGGCGGTGATTGCGCTTCTGTAGGAGCACGGCTTGCCGGCGATGGCGGTCGTGGGAGCACGGCTTGCCGGCGATGGCGGTCTTGAGTGCGCTATCGCGAGCAAGCTTTGCTCCTACAGGTCCAGCATTACTGGATGATCAGGTTGTTGAACAACAGATCCTCAACCACCGGCTTGCCGGTTTCGTCGTTCATTATCTGCTGGGTTTGCTTCAGCGCTTCCTGACGCAGCTTTTCCTTGGCCTCGACGTTGTTCATCGTCTCGGTAGTCTGCTGGGCAAACAACGCCACGAGCTGATTCCGAATCAGCGGCTCGTTGGCCTTGACCGCTTTGGTCGCCTCTTCGCCGGTCACTCGCAACGCCACATCGGCCTTGTATACCTTGAGTTTCGGCGTGCCATCGAGCCCGTAATTACCCACGAACGGCGGGCTCAGGGTGATGTAATTGACCTTCGGTGCCGCATCCTCTTTGGCTTCTTCGGCCACTGCTGCCACAGGCAGAGACAGGGCCAGCATCAACATGATCCACGCTTTCACAATTCGCTCCTTATCCGGTTTGCGGCCTAGCATAACGACCCGCCGCGCAAGCACAAGCTTATGGCTGCCTATCAGGGCCGGGCATGCTCGTTGACCCATCGACTCACACACCTACACTTATCGGCCATCACTCCCAAAGGAATAGCCCTGATGAAAGCCGTGCTGTGCAAAGCCTTCGGCCCTGCCGAATCGCTGGTGCTGGAAGACGTCGCCAGCCCTGTCGCGAAGAAGAACGAAATCCTGCTGGATGTGCACGCCGCCGGGGTCAACTTCCCCGACACGCTGATCATTGAGGGCAAGTACCAGTTCAAGCCGCCCTTCCCGTTTTCACCGGGCGGTGAAGCAGCCGGCGTGGTCTGCGAAGTGGGTGAAAAGGTCAGTCACCTGAAAGTCGGAGACCGGGTCATGGCCCTGACCGGCTGGGGCAGCTTCGCCGAACAGGTCGCGGTGCCGGGCTACAACGTGCTAACGATTCCGCCGTCGATGGACTTCAACACAGCCGCCGCCTTCAGCATGACCTACGGCACCTCGATGCACGCGCTCAAGCAGCGTGGCAACCTGCAGCCGGGCGAAACCCTGCTGGTGCTCGGCGCTTCCGGTGGCGTCGGCCTCGCGGCAGTGGAGATAGGCAAGGCCATGGGCGCCCGTGTGATCGCTGCCGCCAGCAGCGCAGAAAAACTCGCCGTGGCCAAAGCCGCGGGGGCCGACGAACTGATCAACTACAGCGAAACCAGCCTCAAGGACGAAATCAAACGCCTGACCGATGGCCAGGGTGCCGACGTGATCTATGACCCGGTGGGTGGTGACCTGTTCGACCAGGCCATCCGCGCCATCGCCTGGAACGGCCGCCTGCTGGTGGTCGGTTTCGCCAGCGGCCGGATTCCCGAACTGCCGGTGAACCTGGCACTGCTCAAAGGTGCAGCGGTACTCGGCGTATTCTGGGGCTCGTTCGCCCAGCGCCAACCGCAGGACAACGCCGCGAACTTCCAGCAGCTCTTCGGCTGGTTTGCCGAAGGCAAGCTGAAGCCGTTGGTGTCGCAGGTGTATCCGCTGAGCAATGCCGCGCAGGCGATCAACGATCTGGGCCAGCGCAAGGCGGTAGGCAAGGTGGTGGTGCAGGTTCGCTGAATTGGCAAAACGGTCTGGACTCAAGCAATCGGGTTCAGACCCAGTCGACAACTAAAGCAGCTTGCGAAGGTCCTCAGGCAAAAACCTCGCAAACCGGGACGTTGGTTTGCTCGAACATTGCCGGACGATAATCGGCACCGCCCTGTTCAGCTTTGCGATCAGCTCCAGACGTCGCTCGTTTGACAAGCTGGTCGCGGAAAACGCATTCGACAGGTAGGCACGGGTGTAATGGAAGGCAGAAGCATCAAGCCAACCGCTCTCCGGAACATTGGCCATAACCTCATTGAAATCGCGGCATCTCAGCTCCTTGAGCCACTGATTGATATGAATGGGCAGATCCGAGTCGTATCGAAAGATCATGGGCGCAATGACCTCCTGCTCTTTGGGTTTGCCACCTTCGACCACCCACGGCTTGAATCGCCACTGCGCAATGGCAACCCGGGTCGCCTCGGCCAAATCCGGGTGATCGCTTTGCAAAATGCTCACCTTGCTCACCGAACCATCGGCATGCGCCGTGAACCTGACCCGGACATCACCTGTAATTCCGGCCCTTTGCAGCGCCGGCGGGTACACCGGCTTGGGATTGTCTTCCGGAATAAGCAAAAACTCCTCGGCCCGGGCTTCTCCAGACAACGCCAGCACCAGCAAGAACGCAATCCACCGCATAACCCTTATCTCTCCCCTTCGCACCTCAAATGCCAGTCTTGGCAACTGGCCAAAAGGTTAAAGCGCGAAGGTATTGAGCTGAAGATCATGGCTTCCGGTAACAGTGCAGGACATTTCCCAAAGATTTGCCTTAATCCTGCCGGCCCGGCAGTCACTAAAGGAAAGCGGTAACAACTCCTACAACGCCCTTCACTTACATCTGAGCGACATGTTCATAAAGGAATGCTCGTTTTCCAACATTTCCGCTGTTTGGCTGATGAGAACCAGTGCTATTTTCGGTAACGAAACTGTAACATTCGCATCCGCAGTCAAAACAAGAAAACTGGAGCTCCTGAATGTTTGCTTTCTTTCGTCCTGCCGCACATCAGGCGCCCTTGCCTGAAGAAAAAATAGACAGCACCTACCGCCGCCTGCGCTGGCAAATCTTCGCCGGTATCTTTATCGGTTACGCCGGTTACTACCTGCTGCGCAAAAACTTTTCCCTGGCGATGCCCTATCTGATCGAAGAGGGCTATACCCGCGGTGAACTGGGCGTGGCGCTGTCGGCGATTGCCATCGCCTATGGCTTGTCCAAGTTCCTGATGGGCATCGTTTCCGACCGCTCCAACCCGCGCTTCTTCCTGCCGTTCGGCCTGATGGTTTCGGCTGCCGTGATGTTCATTTTCGGTTTCGCGCATTGGGCAACGTCCAGCGTGACCATCATGTTCGTCCTGCTGTTCATCAATGGCTGGGCTCAGGGCATGGGTTGGCCGCCCAGTGGCCGGACCATGGTGCACTGGTGGTCACAGAAGGAACGCGGTGGCGTGGTGTCGCTGTGGAACGTCGCGCACAACGTCGGCGGCGGCCTGATTGGTCCGCTGTTCCTGGTCGGCATGGGCCTGTTCAATGACTGGCATGCCGCGTTCTACGTACCGGCAGCCGTCGCCATGGCCGTGGCGGTTTTTGCCTTCATCACCATGCGCGATACCCCGCAATCGGTGGGCCTGCCGCCCATCGAGAAGTACAAGAACGACTATCCGGAAGGCTACGACGCCAGCCACGAAGAAGAATTCAGCGCCAAGGAAATCTTCGTCAAATACGTGCTGCGCAACAAAATGCTCTGGTACATCGCCCTGGCCAACGTCTTCGTCTATCTGCTGCGCTACGGCGTATTGGACTGGGCGCCGACCTACCTCAAGGAAGCCAAGGGTTTCACCGTAGACAAGACGTCCTGGGCGTACTTCTTCTACGAATGGGCGGGTATCCCGGGCACGTTGCTGTGCGGCTGGATGTCGGACAAGATTTTTCGTGGCAACCGTGGCCTGACCGGCATGGTGTTCATGGCGCTGGTGACCGTGGCGACCCTGGTGTACTGGTTGAATCCGGCCGGCAACCCGACGGTCGACATGATCGCCCTGGTGTCCATCGGCTTCCTGATCTACGGCCCGGTCATGCTGATCGGCTTGCAGGCGCTGGAGCTGGCGCCGAAGAAAGCCGCCGGTACGGCAGCGGGTTTCACCGGTTTGTTCGGTTACCTGGGGGGTTCGGTCGCGGCCAGTGCAGCGATGGGCTACACCGTGGACCACTTCGGTTGGGACGGCGGTTTCGTCCTGCTGATCGGCGCCTGCCTGCTGGCGATGGCTTTCCTTGCGCCAACGCTGTGGCACAAGCAAGTCGCCAGTCAGAGCCGCGAAGCACTCGCCTGATCGGCCTTTGATTTACAGCGCTTGAGCCGCGCCTCCAGATTCCGGTCTGGCATGGCGTGGCTACGCAGGGCGTGAGCGGTCTGCTCGACATAATCGCGAGTGGTGCCGTAACGCCCGCAAGCGTTTTCAAACACATGGCTCAGCACATGATCCGGCAAGTTGCCGGCATAACTGGGCAGGTGCCGCTCCAGAACGAATCCCAATGCCTGAACCTGGTTGCCGTCTTCGAGTCGGCAGTTGAGCCAGTGTGGACGATAAGACGGGAACGGCATCTCACGTTGCCAAAGCGCATACAGTGACGCTTCAAGTTGCTCTTCAGGCAGACGATAAGCAAAGCCGCTGCAAGAGCCGCCGCGATCCAGGCCGAATACCAGTCCCGGCATCTCCGGTGTGCCGCGATGTTCGTGGGACCACAGGTACAACCCCCGGTGGTAACCATGGACCCGCCCGCGAACGCGCTCGACAGCCGTGCACTCAGGGCGCCAGATCAGTGACCCATAGGCGAACAGCCATACAGGCCCACCCTTGTGGCGCGCCATGGTCGTTTGCATTGAGCTGAGTAATTGTTCGTGAGTGAGCTGCGGCCCCAGATCGAGCTGCGGCGGATAAGCCAGATTCAGAAATGAAGATTCTATGGCGCTCATGGCGAATAGCGTTCAGCTCCCCGCGAGTGAAGTATTACTTTATAGAACGCACCGTTGTAACAATAAGGCACATATGTTTTAAGGCAATTTAGGTGCCATGGCACAGTTATTAATTAACTGGCTGGATTAGATATAACGTACCGGCATTTATATTATTTTATAAATACCGATCCGCTATATACAGAGTTATAACCACCTGTGTAGGAGCGAGCCTGCTCGCGATGGGGTCAGGAGCGAAGCGGGCTTCCTGATTTCCCGTGTCAACGTTAACGACCATCGCGAGCAGGCTCGCTCCTACAGGGGTTACGATCTAGGCGCGTAGGCAAATACGTCTGCGCGCATCTGATGGGCGTCCATGCCCGCCTCGACCAGCGCATCCAGCGTGCCGTAGACCATGGCCGGAGAACCACTGGCGTACACGTGCAAAGTCTTGAGATCGGGGAAGTCTTCGCACACGGCCTCATGCAACATGCCGCAGCGTCCCTGCCAGCCGCTTTGATCGCTGACGACTTTGTGCAGGAACAGGTTGGGTAGCTTCAGCCACTCGTCCCAGTGTTCGATTTCATAGAAGTCTTCAGGACGGCGCACGCCCCAATACAAATGCACGGGGTGCTTGAAGCCTTCGGCGCGACAGTGTTCGATCAGGCCATGGACCTGGCCCATGCCGGTACCCGCGGCAATCAACACCAGAGGACCGTCCGGCAGCTCGGCCAGGTGCGTGTCGCCGAACGGCATGTCGATCCGCACCATCGTGTTGCCTTGCAGCTGCTTGATCAGGTTTATTGCACTGGCTTCGCGCGCCAGTACGTGGATTTCCAGATCACGCCCACCGGAGGGTGCCGAAGCCAGGGAGAAAGATGATTTCTCGCCATTGTCCCGATGGATCATCAAGTACTGGCCGGCGTGATAACGCGGAGGTTTACCCGCCGGCGCCCGCAGCCGCACTCGCCAGGTATCACCACCGACCTCGGTGCAACTGGTGACCTGACACGACAGGGTGCGCACCGGCAATTCTCCCAGCGCGAGCACGCCATCCCACAGCACGATGCAGTCTTCGAGCGGCTCTGCAATGCAAGTGTAGAACTCGCCATGATCGCGCACATCGCCCGCCTGTTCGACGCGCCCTTCCACCAGCAGCGCAGCGCACACATGGCAGTTGCCGTTGCGACAGCTTTGCGGGCACTCATAGCCCAGACGACGTGCGCCATCGAGAATCCGCTCGCCGGGCAGGATCTCGAGCACCGCTCCGGAGGGCTGCAAAGTTACACGCATCAATCTATTCCTAACTGATTCCAGATGGCATCGATCCGTTGGGTCACGGCATCGTCCTTGACGATCACCCGGCCCCACTCACGTGTGGTTTCGCCCGGCCATTTATGCGTGGCATCGAGCCCCATTTTCGACCCCAGGCCGGACACCGGCGAGGCGAAGTCAAGGTAGTCGATCGGCGTGTTCTCGATCATCACCGTGTCGCGCTTGGGGTCCATGCGCGTGGTGATGGCCCAGATCACGTCGTTCCAGTCCCGTGCGTTGATATCGTCGTCAGTGACGATAACGAACTTGGTGTACATGAACTGTCGCAAAAACGACCAGACACCGAGCATTACCCGCTTGGCATGCCCCGGATACGACTTCTTCATGGTCACGACGGCCATGCGGTACGAGCAGCCTTCTGGCGGCAGGTAGAAATCGGTGATCTCCGGGAACTGCTTCTGCAGGATCGGCACGAACACTTCGTTCAGCGCCACGCCGAGGATCGCCGGCTCATCCGGTGGACGTCCGGTGTAGGTGCTGTGGTAGATCGGCTTGATGCGATGGGTGATGCGCTCGACGGTGAACACCGGGAAGCTGTCGACTTCGTTGTAGTAGCCGGTGTGGTCGCCGTACGGGCCTTCATCGGCCATCTCGCCCGGATGGATCACGCCTTCAAGGATGATCTCGGCGGTGGCCGGCACTTGCAGGTCGTTGCCCCGGCATTTCACCAGTTCGGTGCGGTTGCCGCGCAGCAGGCCGGCGAAAGCGTATTCGGAGAGACTGTCGGGCACCGGGGTCACGGCGCCGAGAATGGTCGCCGGGTCAGCGCCCAGCGCCACGGCCACCGGGAACGGTTGCCCCGGATGCTTCTCGCACCATTCGCGGTAATCCAGCGCGCCGCCACGGTGGCTGAGCCAACGCATGATGACTTTGTTGCGGCCGATCACTTGCTGACGGTAGATCCCGAGGTTCTGCCGATCCTTGTTCGGACCTTTGGTAACGGTCAGGCCCCAGGTGATCAGCGGCGCCACGTCGCCCGGCCAGCAGGTCTGCACCGGCAGTGTCGAGAGATCGACGTCATCGCCTTCGATGACCACTTCCTGGCAGATCGCATCTTTGACGACCTTGGGCGCCATCGAGATGATCTTGCGGAAGATCGGCAGTTTGGACCAGGCGTCTTTCAGCCCTTTCGGCGGCTCGGGTTCCTTGAGGAACGCCAGCAACTTGCCGATTTCGCGCAGTTCGCTGACCGCTTCGGCGCCCATGCCCAACGCAACGCGCTCGGGGGTGCCGAACAGGTTGCCGAGCACCGGAATGTCATAACCGACAGGCTTTTCGAACAGCAGGGCCGGGCCTTTGGCGCGCAAGGTGCGGTCACAGACCTCGGTCATTTCGAGCACTGGGGACACCGGAATCTGGATGCGCTTGAGCTCGCCGCGCTGTTCCAGCCCGCTGATAAAGTCGCGCAAGTCGCGATACTGCATGCGTAAGCCTCGTGTTGGCCGTGGCGTTCGGGGCAGGCAGTTTAGCGCCGAACCCCTCTATTCAGAACCACGAACTGCCGGTTCATCAAAAATCAGATAGCAAAAAGCCGGGTTTCCCCGGCTCTGGTGCCCTGTATGGCACAACCTGCTCGACTTACTTGCGTTTCATCGACAGGAAGAACTCATCGTTGGTCTTGGTCGTTTTCAGCTTGTCGACCAGGAACTCGATGGCAGCGACTTCGTCCATCGGGTGCAGCAGCTTGCGCAGGATCCACATGCGCTGCAACTCGTCGTCGGCGGTCAGCAACTCTTCGCGGCGGGTGCCGGAACGGTTGATGTTGATGGCCGGGAACACGCGCTTTTCAGCGATGCGGCGATCCAGAGGCAGTTCCATGTTGCCGGTGCCTTTGAATTCCTCGTAGATCACTTCGTCCATCTTCGAGCCGGTTTCAACCAGCGCGGTGGCGATGATGGTCAGCGAGCCGCCTTCTTCGATGTTCCGCGCAGCACCGAAGAAACGCTTTGGCTTCTCCAGGGCGTGGGCATCGACACCACCGGTGAGCACTTTGCCGGAGCTCGGGATCACGGTGTTGTAGGCACGGGCCAGACGGGTGATGGAGTCGAGCAGGATCACCACGTCTTTCTTGTGCTCGACCAGGCGCTTGGCCTTCTCGATCACCATTTCGGCCACCTGTACGTGACGGGTTGGCGGCTCGTCGAACGTCGAGGCAACCACTTCGCCGCGCACGGTGCGCTGCATTTCGGTTACTTCTTCCGGACGCTCGTCGATCAGCAGCACGATCAGGTGAACTTCAGGGTTGTTGCGCGCAATGTTCGCCGCGATGTTCTGCAGCATGATCGTCTTACCGGCTTTCGGCGGTGCAACGATCAGACCGCGCTGGCCTTTGCCGATCGGGGCGCACAGGTCGATAACACGACCGGTCAAGTCTTCGGTGGAGCCGTTGCCGGCTTCCATCTTCATGCGCACGGTCGGGAACAGCGGGGTCAGGTTCTCGAAGAGAATCTTGTTTTTCGCGTTTTCCGGACGGTCGAAGTTGATCGTGTCGACCTTGAGCAGCGCGAAATAACGCTCGCCTTCCTTCGGAGGGCGGATCTTGCCAACGATGGTGTCACCGGTGCGCAAGTTAAAGCGACGGATCTGGCTCGGCGAGACGTAGATATCGTCCGGGCCGGCGAGATAGGAGGCGTCTGCAGAGCGGAGGAAGCCGAAGCCGTCCTGGAGAATCTCCAGCACGCCATCACCGGAGATTTCCTCGCCGCTTTTCGCGTGCTTTTTCAGCAGGGAGAAAATCACGTCCTGCTTGCGCGAACGGGCCATATTTTCTATGCCCATCTGTTCGGCCAATTCGAGCAGTTCGGTAATCGGCTTTTGCTTGAGTTCAGTCAGATTCATATAGGAATGACGTAATCATTTATGGAGGGGGGAAAATTAAGCTTTTGGCTTAATGAGGCCGCGCCGCGGAGAAGGCGACAGGATCGCGTACTTATTCGAAAAGGAGAGCGTCGGCGACGGCTAGCAGGGGGCACTGGAGAAACCAGCGCGGGGCCGAATGTAACACCTGAGTTTCGGAGCGTCTAGCCCTCATAACGAAAAAGGCCCCGCGAATTGCGGGGCCTTTATTTGACACGCTGCGACGACGCTTAGATGTTGGCGTCGAGGAAGGCTGCCAGTTGCGACTTCGACAGTGCGCCGACCTTGGTCGCTTCAACGTTGCCGTTCTTGAACAGCATCAGGGTCGGGATACCACGCACGCCGTGCTTGGCCGGGGTTTCCTGGTTTTCGTCGATGTTCAGTTTGGCAACGGTCAGCTTGCCTTTGTAAGTCTCGGCAATTTCGTCCAGAACAGGAGCGATCATTTTGCAAGGGCCGCACCACTCAGCCCAGTAATCGACCAGTACAGCGCCTTCAGCCTTGAGTACGTCGGCCTCGAAGCTAGCGTCGCTAACGTGTTTGATAAGATCGCTGCTCATGGAATTCTCCAGGGTTGTAAGCAAAAAAACGTGGCCCATCATAGCTGCCCTTCCCGTGTTCAGGAAGGTGCAGATGATTGAGTCTCGCTATGGTGGTCCATGAGTTTGGGTATAGCCCAGGTCACGCTGTGGCGGGAGCGACGAAGGCGATTCCGGTGCGCAAGGCGGCATTGCGCACATGTTCGTGCATGGCTTTCTGTGCGGCCCCTGAGGCTCGGCGTGCCAGTGCGCGAAGGATTTTGCGATGTTCCTGCCAGGTTTCCATGGCCCGTTCGGCCCGGATGAACGGTAGCTTCTGGCTCTCCAGGAAGATGTCGGCGCTGGCGGTGAGGATGCTCAGCATCGCCTGATTGCCGCTGGCCAGCAGAATTCGACGGTGAAATTCGAAGTCCAGGCGCGCCGCCGCTTCAAAGTCGCCAGACTTCAATTCGTTGCGCATGGCGGCGACATTGTCTTGCAGCGCATCGAGCTCATCGGTACTCAAGGTCACGGCCGCCAGCCCTGCGGCAAACCCCTCCAGCGCATAGCGCAACTGAAAAATGTCCAGCGGCGAAGCCTGCGCCGCGAATGGCCAGCCCGGCGCCGCATCGCCTCGCGGCAGCTCCACTGGTGATTGCACAAACACGCCTTTGCCCGGCTGGATACTGATGACCCCCAGTGCGCTCAGTGATGACAACGCCTCGCGCAACGACGCCCGACTGACCCCCAATTGCACCGCCAGATCCCGTTGCGAGGGCAAGGCATCCCCGGGCCCGAAGCCCTGTTCGGTGATCAGTTTGCGGATGGCTTGCAGCGCCACTTCGGGTACGGCACGGGAGATCGAGTTCATGATTTTCCAGACGAACCAGGCCAATGTGCGGCCAGTTGTAAAGCTATTCGCGGCGTCCGGCAAGTCGTGCCCCATGGGGGTTCGGGAATTTTCACGGGTGCGCTATCGAGGTGCGAAACGCGACTCGACTGTTCAGACCAGTAAGACCTTCCGACACCAGTAAAACCGCGCGCTGGCGCCCCCATGGCCCGAGGTTGGCATGGCCCATGCTCTGTCGATCCGCAGACATTCCTTCTCGCCGATTCGGAGATCTGCCATGACCCAGCGTTACAGCGCACTCATCAAAGTCTTGTTCGCTAGCCTGATGCTGAGCCAGGCACCCGCCCACGCCGACGGTCTGGAGGATGTGGTCAAGCGCGGCGTCCTCAAGGTTGCCGTGCCCCAGGACTTCCCGCCCTTCGGCTCGGTCGGCCCGGACATGAAACCTCGCGGCCTGGATATCGATACTGCAAAACTGCTGGCCGACCAGCTCAAGGTCAAACTCGAACTGACTCCGGTCAACAGCACCAACCGCATCCCGTTCCTGACCACCGGCAAGGTCGACCTGGTGATTTCCAGCCTTGGCAAAAACCCCGAGCGGGAAAAAGTCATCGACTTCTCCCGCGCCTATGCACCGTTCTACCTCGCCGTGTTCGGCCCGCCAGAAGCCGACATCAAAGGCCTGGACGACCTCAAGGGCAAGACCGTCAGCGTCACCCGTGGCGCCATCGAAGACATCGAGCTGAGCAAGGTCGCGCCCGAAGGCGTGACCATCAAGCGCTTCGAAGACAACAACTCGACCATCGCCGCGTACCTGGCCGGGCAGGTCGACCTGATCGCCAGCGGCAACGTGGTCATGGTCGCCATCAGCGAAAAGAACCCGAAACGCGTGCCGGCGCTGAAAGTGAAGCTCAAGGATTCGCCGGTCTACGTCGGCGTGAACAAGAACGAGCCGGCGCTGCTGGACAAGGTCAATCAGATCCTCGTGACCGCCAAGAGCGACGGCGCATTGGAGAAGAACGCATTGACCTGGCTCAAAGAGCCGCTGCCGGCCGACCTCTGACACGGCGCGCAGGAGACACGCTATGGCTTATCAGTTCGATTTCTTGCCGGTGGTTCACAACACCGATCTGTTGCTGCGCGGTGCATTGTTCACTCTGGAGCTGACGGCCATCGGTGCGGTGCTCGGCGTGGGGCTGGGCATTGTCGGCGCCCTGGTGCGGGCCTGGAACATTCGCCCGTTCGCCGGGATCTTCGCGGTCTACGTCGAATTGATCCGCAACACGCCGTTCCTGGTGCAGCTGTTTTTCATCTTTTTCGGCTTGCCGTCGTTGGGCGTGCAGATTTCCGAATGGCAGGCGGCGGTATTGGCGATGGTGATCAACCTCGGTGCCTATTCCACCGAAATTATCCGCGCGGGCATTCAGGCGATCCCGCGAGGGCAGCTGGAAGCCGCGGCGGCGTTGGCAATGACGCGTTTCGAGGCGTTCCGCCACGTGGTGCTGCTGCCGGCGCTGGGCAAAGTCTGGCCGGCCCTGAGCAGCCAGATCATCATTGTCATGCTCGGCTCGGCCGTCTGCTCGCAGATCGCCACCGAAGAGCTGAGCTTCGCCGCCAACTTTATTCAGTCGCGCAACTTCCGCGCCTTTGAAACCTATGCACTGACCACGTTGCTTTACTTGTGCATGGCCCTGTTGATCCGCCAGCTCCTGAACTGGATCGGAACACGCTATATCTCCAGGAGCAGCCGATGAGCGATTTCACTTTCTGGGACATCCTGCGCAACCTGCTCACGGGCCTGCAATGGACGCTGGCGTTGTCGCTGGTGGCGTTCATCGGCGGTGGCGTGATCGGCCTGCTGATCATGGTCATGCGCATTTCGAAAAAAGCCCTGCCGCGCAGTTTCGCCCGCACTTACATCGAACTGTTCCAGGGCACGCCGCTTTTGATGCAACTGTTTCTGGTGTTTTTCGGTGTGGCGCTGGCCGGGGTTGAGATTTCGCCGTGGATGGCGGCGGCGATTGCGCTGACGCTGTTCACCAGCGCTTACCTGGCAGAGATCTGGCGCGGTTGCGTCGACTCGATTCCCAATGGCCAGTGGGAAGCTTCGGCGAGCCTGGCGCTGAACCCGTTGGAACAGCTGCGCTACGTGATCCTGCCGCAGGCGCTGCGCATCGCCGTGGCGCCGACCGTGGGCTTCTCGGTGCAGGTGGTCAAAGGCACGGCTGTGACTTCGATCATCGGCTTCACCGAACTGACCAAGACCGGCGGCATGCTTGCCAACGCCACTTTTGAACCGTTCATGGTCTACGGTCTCGTCGCCCTCGGCTATTTCCTGCTCTGTTATCCCTTGTCCCTCAGTGCGCGCTACCTGGAAAGGAGACTGCATGCCTCTGCTTAGAATTTCCGCCCTGCATAAATATTACGGCGATCACCATGTGCTCAAAGGCGTCGACCTGAGCGTGGAGGAAGGCCAGGTGGTGGCGATCATTGGACGCAGCGGCTCGGGTAAGTCGACCTTGCTGCGTACCCTCAATGGCCTTGAGTCCATCAACGATGGCGTGATCGAAGTCGACGGTGAATACCTCGATGCTGCCCGTGCCGATCTGCGCAGCCTGCGGCAGAAAGTCGGCATGGTGTTCCAGCAGTTCAACCTGTTCCCGCACCTGACCGTCGGTGAAAACGTCATGCTTGCACCGCAGGTGGTGCAAAAAGTATCAAAAGCCAAAGCGATCGAACTGGCGCGGCAAATGCTGGAAAAGGTAGGGCTGGGTGAGAAGTTCGATGCCTTTCCCGATCGGCTGTCCGGCGGACAACAACAGCGGGTGGCAATTGCCCGGGCGCTGGCGATGTCGCCGAAGGTTTTGCTGTGTGACGAAATCACTTCGGCGCTGGACCCGGAGCTGGTCAACGAAGTGCTGAGCGTTGTTCGGCAACTGGCCAAGGAAGGCATGACGCTGATCATGGTCACCCATGAGATGCGTTTTGCCCGGGAGGTGGGGGATAAATTGGTGTTCATGCATCACGGCAAGGTGCATGAGGTGGGGGACCCGAAAGTCCTGTTCGCCACGCCGCAAACGGCGGAACTGGCGAACTTCATTGGGACAGTGGCAGCATCAAGCTAAATCCCTGTGGCGAGGGAGCTTGCTCCCGTTCGACGGCGCAGCCGTCGCAAAATCTGAGGACCGGTTTTTCCTGACTCACCGCGTTGGATGGTTTTAGGGCCGCTACGCAGCCCAGCGGGAGCAAGCTCCCTCGCCACAGGGACCCATGTAGTCCATGCGCTGGATCAAGGCTTTGAACCGAACGCGTTGGCGCCAGCCTTTGATCGTGGCACGATGTCGAGGTTATCGACCGAGACCCCCAGACCATGCCGCAATCCCAAGCCAAGAATCTGTCCCTGATCGCCGCAATCGACCTGGGCTCCAACAGCTTTCACATGGTCGTGGCCAAGGCCCAGAACGGCGAAATCCGTATTCTCGAGCGTCTCGGGGAGAAGGTTCAGCTGGCGGCCGGCATCGACGACGAGCGTAAACTCAGCGAAGAATCCATGCAGCGCGGGCTCGATTGCCTCAAGCGTTTTGCCCAACTGATCAACGGTATGCCCCTCGGCGCCGTGCGTATCGTTGGTACCAACGCCCTGCGTGAAGCTCGTAACCGCGCCGAATTCATCCACCGCGCCGAAGAAATCCTCGGCCACCCGGTGGAAGTCATCTCCGGCCGAGAAGAAGCGCGCCTGATCTACCTCGGCGTGTCCCACACCCTCGCCGACACCACGGGCAAGCGCCTGGTGGCGGACATCGGCGGCGGCAGTACCGAATTCATCATCGGCCAGCGTTTCGAACCGCTGCTGCGCGAAAGCCTGCAAATGGGTTGCGTCAGCTACACCCAACGCTATTTCAAGGACGGCAAGATCACCCCGGCCCGCTATGCCCAGGCGTACACCGCGGCGCGGCTGGAGATCATGAGCATTGAACACGCCCTGCATCGCCTGACCTGGGATGAGGCCATCGGCTCCTCGGGCACCATCCGCGCCATCGGCCTGGCGCTGAAGGCCGGTGGTCACGGCACCGGCGAAGTGAACGCCGAAGGCCTGGCCTGGCTCAAGCGCAAGCTGATGAAGCTCGGCGATGTCGAGAAAATCGACTTCGAAGGCATCAAGCCCGATCGTCGGGCGATCTTCCCGGCGGGCCTGGCAATCCTCGAAGCCATCTTCGACTCCCTCGAACTGCAACGCATGGACCACTGCGAAGGTGCCCTGCGTGAAGGCGTGCTGTATGACCTGCTCGGCCGCCATCATCACGAAGACGTGCGCGAACGCACCCTGACCTCCCTGATGGAGCGTTATCACGTCGACCTGGAACAGGCGGCGCGGGTCGAACGCAAAGCCCTGCATGCCTTCGATCAGGTGGCAAGCGACTGGGACCTGGAAGATGGCGTCTGGCGCGAACTGCTCGGCTGGGCGGCGAAGGTCCATGAGGTGGGCCTGGACATCGCTCACTACCAGTACCACAAGCACGGCGCTTACCTGATCGAACACTCGGACCTGGCCGGGTTCTCCCGCGAAGACCAGTTAATGCTCGCGCTGCTGGTGCGTGGCCACCGTCGCAACATTCCCAAGGACAAATTCGCCGACTTCGGCGATGACGGCATCAAGCTGATACGCCTGTGCGTGTTGCTGCGCTTCGCGATCCTGTTCCACCACATCCGCGGTACTCAGCAAATGCCTCAGGTCGAGCTCAACGCCATGGGCAATCATCTTGAAGTGGTGTTCCCGGAAAACTGGCTGGATGAAAACCAGCTGACCCAGGCCGACTTCGCTATCGAAGCGGAATGGCTGACCCGAGTGGATATCGTTCTCAGCGTGCGCTGATACGCACTGCGCCTGTAGGAACACGGCTTGCCGGCGATGGCAATTTTAGAGACGCCATCGCATGTGGCGGAAACAAAAATGGCGATCCGCAGGGATCGCCATTTTTATGCTCCGACGCTTTAACGCACTGTCAGAATCGGACTGCCCAATCGCTCCAGCAACGTCGCCTGGGCGCTGCGCGGGTTCTGGTTGCCGGTCGGCGTGTTGCGGATGTAACGACCGTCCGACTGCAGGCTCCAGCTGTGGGTGTTATCGGTCAGGTACAGCTCCAGCTCCTTCTTCACCCGCATGATCAGCTTCTTGCCCTCGACCGGGAAGCATGTCTCGACGCGCTTGTCGAGGTTGCGCTCCATCCAGTCGGCACTGGACAGGAACATCTGCTCATCGCCGCCGTTGAGGAAATAAAACACCCGGGTGTGTTCCAGGAAACGCCCGATGATCGAACGCACGTGAATGTTGTGCGAAACCCCGGCAATGCCCGGCCGCAGGCAGCACATGCCACGCACCACGAGGTCGATGCGCACGCCCGACTGGCTGGCCTTGTACAACGCACGGATGATCTTCGGATCGGTCAGTGAGTTGAACTTGGCAATGATGTGCGCCGGTTTGCCATCGAGGGCGAACTGGGTCTCGCGGGCAATCATGTCGAGCATGCCCTTCTTCAGGGTGAACGGCGCATGCAGCAACTTCTTCATGCGCAGGGTCTTGCCCATGCCGATCAACTGGCTGAACAGTTTGCCGACGTCTTCGCACAAGGCGTCGTCGGAGGTCAGCAGGCTGTAGTCGGTGTAGAGGCGAGCGTTGCCGGCGTGATAGTTACCGGTACCGAGGTGCGCATAACGCACGATTTCACCGGCCTCGCGGCGCAGGATCAACATCATCTTGGCGTGGGTCTTGAAGCCGACCACGCCGTAGATCACCACCGCACCGGCCGCTTGCAGACGGCTGGCCAGTTGCAGGTTGGACTCTTCGTCGAACCGCGCGCGCAACTCGATCACCGCGGTAACTTCCTTGCCGTTACGCGCCGCATCCACCAGCGCATCGACGATTTCCGAGTTGGCGCCGGAGCGGTACAGGGTCTGGCGCACCGCCAGCACGTGCGGGTCCTTGGCAGCCTGGCGCAGCAAGTCGACCACCGGGGTGAACGACTCGAACGGGTGCAGCAGCAGGATGTCCTGCTTGCTGATCACACTGAAAATGTTCTCGCTGTTTTGCAGCAGCTTCGGGATCTGCGGGGTGAACGGCAGATATTGCAGCTCGCGCTGGCTGTCCAGACCGGTGATGCTGAACAGACGCGTCAGGTTCACCGGACCGTTGACCTGGTACAACTCGGTCTCGCTCAGGTTGAATTGCTTGAGCAAGTAATCGGACAAGTGTTTCGGGCAGGTATCGGCGACTTCGAGACGCACCGCATCACCATAGCGACGCGAGAACAGCTCACCACGCAGGGCGCGGGCAAGGTCTTCGACGTCTTCGGAATCCAGCGCCAGGTCGGCATTTCGGGTCAGGCGGAACTGGTAGCAGCCCTTGACCTTCATGCCCTGGAACAGGTCATCGGCGTGGGCGTGGATCATCGACGACAGGAACACATAATTGTCGCCGGCGCCGCCCACTTCCTCCGGCACCTTGATGATGCGCGGCAGCAGGCGCGGGGCCGGGATGATCGCCAGGCCGGAGTCGCGACCGAAGGCGTCGATGCCTTCGAGCTCGACGATGAAGTTCAGGCTCTTGTTCACCAGCAACGGGAACGGGTGCGTCGGGTCGAGACCGATCGGGGTGATGATCGGCGCGATCTCGTCGCGGAAATAACGGCGCACCCAGGTTTTCAGCTTGGTCGTCCAGTGACGACGACGGATAAAGCGGACCTGATGTTTTTCCAGCTCCGGCAACAGAATGTCGTTGAGAATCGCGTACTGGCGGTCAACGTGGCCGTGCACCAGTTCGCTGATGCGCGCCAGGGCCTGATGCGGCTGCAAGCCATCGGCCCCCGCCTGCTCACGGGCGAAAGTGATTTGCTTCTTCAGGCCGGCGACGCGAATTTCGAAGAACTCGTCCAGGTTGCTGGAGAAGATCAGCAGAAACTTCAGCCGCTCCAGCAACGGATAGGTCTCATCCAGCGCCTGTTCCAGTACGCGGATGTTGAACTGCAGTTGCGACAACTCGCGATGGATGTACAGGCTGCTGTCATCCAGGCCGGGAATGGCAATCGCCGGCGCCGCCGGGGCGGGCTCGGTTACCGCCGCGGGTGGAGCAGGCTCCAGCTCCGGCGGGGTCTCGGCGATTTGCTCGACCACAGGTTGAGCGTCTTGTACGGCAACTTCCGTGAGTCCTTCGGTATTCATCACATGTTCCTGGGAGGGCTATTTTTGCTCTCGTAACAATTGAGCGGCACGAACGGCAAAGTACGTCAGGATGCCATCAGCGCCTGCACGTTTAAAGGCGGTCAGGGATTCGAGGATAACCCCTTCGCTCAACCAGCCGTTCTGGATCGCGGCCATGTGCATGGCGTACTCGCCGCTGACTTGATAAACAAAGGTCGGCACTTTGAACTCTTCTTTGACCCGGCACAGGATGTCCAGGTACGGCATGCCTGGCTTGACCATGACCATGTCTGCGCCTTCTGACAAGTCAGCCGCCACTTCGTGCAGGGCTTCGTTGCTGTTGGCCGGGTCCATCTGATAGGAGGCCTTGTTGGCCTTGCCCAGGTTCAGTGCCGAACCGACCGCATCGCGGAACGGGCCGTAGTAGGCGCTGGCGTACTTCGCCGAGTAGGCCATGATCCGCACGTTGACGTGACCGGCCACTTCGAGCGCTTCGCGGATCGCCTGGATGCGCCCGTCCATCATGTCCGACGGGGCGACCACCTGCGCACCGGCTTCGGCATGGGACAAGGCTTGCCTGACCAGTGCATCGACGGTGATGTCGTTCTGCACGTAGCCTTCTTCGTCGAGGATACCGTCCTGGCCATGAGTGGTGAACGGGTCCAGAGCGACGTCGGTGATCACACCCAGCTCAGGGAATTGCGCACGCAGGGCGCGGGTGGCGCGCTGGGCGATGCCTTCAGGGTTCCAGGCTTCGGCGGCGTCCAGCGACTTCAGCCCTGGCGGGGTCACCGGGAACAGTGCCAGCGCCGGAATTCCCAGCTCGACCCACTTGGCCGCTTCTTCGAGCAACAGATCAATGGTCAGGCGTTCGACGCCCGGCATCGACGCCACCGCTTCACGACGGTTTTCACCGTCCAGCACAAATACCGGCAGAATCAGGTCATCGACGCTCAGCACATTTTCACGGACCAGTCGGCGCGAGAAATCATCGCGACGGTTGCGGCGCAGGCGGGTTGCAGGGAACAAACGGTTGGCGGGGGTAAAGCTCACGGCAGACTCCTGAGCCCGCAGGCGTGCGAGCGTAACAGTTATAAGCGGCCATTATGACGAACGTGTGACAGTTGTGCGCACACCGCGACATGTAGCCGCATTCCATTGTCCTTGTAGGAAATGTTCACGTCGAGACACATTTGGACACTTTCCTGAATGTGTGCGAAGGGTTAGGCTGCGCGTTCATTTCGCCAGCACCCAGACAATGCTCCAACAATTTCTGCATGACTTCGGCTACTTTGCCTTGTTCCTCGGCACGTTTTTCGAAGGCGAAACCATTCTGGTGCTCGCAGGCTTCCTCGCGTTCCGTGGATACATGGACATCAACCTGGTGGTGGTCGTGGCGTTCTTCGGCAGTTATGCCGGCGATCAGCTGTGGTATTTCATGGGGCGCAAGCATGGGCGCAAGTTGCTGGCGCGCAAACCACGCTGGCAAATGATGGGTGATCGGGCGCTGGAACACATCCGCAAGCACCCGGACATCTGGGTCCTGAGCTTCCGTTTCGTCTATGGACTGCGCACAGTGATGCCGGTGGCGATCGGCCTGTCGGGCTATCCACCGGGACGCTACCTGTTGCTCAACGGAATTGGCGCGGCGATCTGGGCCACTGCATTGGCGGCGGCCGCCTATCACTTCGGCGCGGTGCTGGAGGGCATGCTCGGCAGCATCAAGAAATACGAACTGTGGGTCCTCGGCGCCCTGCTCATCCTGGGCCTGGGCTTGTGGTTGCGCCGGCGCTTCAAGAACGCCCGCCTGGCCAGACAGGTCTACGCCGACGAGCAGGCCCTGAAAGCCGAACAGGCGAAAACCGGCGAAACTAAGCCAATCGAGTGAAGCGGTTTCGACAGCAGTAAAGACCGATACCGCTCAGCAGGCTGTAACTGAGCAGGCCGATCCAGCCCACCGCGCTGGCCGGCCACAGCCCCACCAACGGCGCCAGCCACACCAGCGGCACGTTGGACGCCAGCCGCAACAGTTCCACCTTCAATGCCCAAGGGCGATTCTCCAGGGCCACGCCCAGCACGAACAGCCCCAGCGCCACGGCGCCCCAGCCAAGCACCAATGCGGCCGTTGGCAGGCTCGGCTCAAGGTTCATCAAATAGCTGCCCAGCGCGACGTAGACGCAGAATTGCAACAGCACATAGAGCTGCTGACGCCCGTCCAGCGGCACTTCGAATTTGCGGAACTGACTCAGATCCGGCTTGTTCATCGGGTATTTGGCGGCCACGTCCGCCGGCCGCCAACCGGTGCGCATGAACCAGATCCGCAGCTTGTCCCAGGTGCTTTCGGCACGCCGCGCGTCGGCCCACAACTGCGCGTAGAACTGCACGTTCGCCCACAACGGATTCCAGCTCGCCAGCGGCGTGGTCACGCCGAAAATCACCGGCTCGTTGTCGTCCTCTTCCTGGAACGAGCCGAATAGACGGTCCCAAATAATGAACACCCCGCCGTAGTTGCGATCCATGTAGAGAGCGTTCTGTGCATGGTGAGCCCGATGATTGGATGGCGTGACGAAGAACCACTCGAACCAGCCGAGTTTGGGAATATGCCGGGTGTGCACCCAAAACTGGTACAGCAGGTTCAGCGCCGCGACGCTGACAAACACCAGCAACGGCACGCCCGCGACGGCCATGGGCAGGTAGAAGATCCAGCTCAGGAGAAATCCGGTACTGGTCTGGCGCAGGGCGGTGGAAAGGTTGTAGTCCTCGCTCTGGTGATGCACCGAATGCGCAGCCCAGAGAATATTGCGTTCATGGCCCATGCGGTGCAGCCAGTAGTAGCACAAGTCATAAAACACGAAAGCGAATACCCAGACCCAGACACTGTCGGCGGAGAGTTCGAACAGTGCCAGGTGCTTGAGGGCAAATGCGTAAGTCAGCAACCCCACGCCTTTGGTCAGCAGACCCGTGGTGGTGGACAGCACGCCGGTGCTGATGCTGTTGATGGCGTCTGCCAGCCGATAGTTGCTCACCCCGCGCCAGCGGTCGGCCGCCAGTTCGATGGCAATCAATACAAAGAAAAACGGCACTGCATACAGAATGAAGTCCATGACGCGCCCTGGTCGGAATCCTGAGGACAGATGCTAGGTGTACCCGCGAATTAACCCTATGGCAACGAGTGACAAATTAGTGGACATTTAACGCCATGAATCTGGAGAAAAAGCCCATGAGCAAAAAAGTTGCAGTGATCCTTTCCGGTTGTGGTGTGTACGACGGCGCCGAGATCTACGAGAGTGTGATTACCTTGCTGCGCCTGGACCAGCGCGGCGCGCAGGTGCAGTGTTTCGCGCCAAACATTGCGCAACTGCATGTGATCAACCACCTGACCGGCGAAGAAATGCCCGAATCGCGCAATGTGCTGGTGGAGTCGGCGCGCATCGCCCGCGGCGAAATCAAGGACATCCGCGAAGCCGACGCCGAAGACTTCGATGCGCTGATCATTCCCGGTGGCTTCGGCTCGGCCAAGAACCTCTCCAACTTCGCCATCGAGGGAACCGGCTGCACCGTGCAGCCCGACGTGCTGGCGTTGACCGAAGCCTTTGCCGAAGCCGGAAAACCAGTGGGGCTGATCTGCATCTCGCCAGCCCTGGCGGCAAAGATTTATGGCCCCGGTGTGACCTGCACCATCGGCAACGATGCCGACACGGCGACGGCGCTGAACAAGATGGGCGCCACCCACCAGGAATGCGCTGTCAGCGACATCGTGGAAGACAAGGCGCGCAAACTGGTGAGCACCCCAGCCTACATGCTGGCGCAGTCGATCAGTGAAGCGGCTTCAGGGATCAACAAACTGGTCGACCGCGTCCTCGAACTGACCCACGAAAACGACGCTTGACCCGTCGCGGCGATTGACTCCTGTGGCGAGGGAGCTTGCTCCCGCTCGACTGCGCAGCAGTCGCAAAACCGATTGCTGCGATTTTTCTGAAAACTGTCGCGGCAGGTTTGGGGGTTGCTTCGCACCCCAGCGGGAGCAAGCTCCCTCGCCACAACGACTGCATTCGCTCAAGACTGGCGCGATAGCCGCGTCAAGATCCGGTCCAGCGCATTGGCAAACGCCTGTTTCTCGCGCTCGCCAAACGGCGCCGGCCCGCCGCTCATCTGCCCTTGCTCGCGCAAGTCGGTGAACAGGTTGCGCACCGCCAGCCGGTCGCCCATGTTCTGCGAGTCGAATTCCTTGCCTCGCGGGTCCAGTGCCGCAACGCCCTTTTTCACCAACCGGTCGGCCAGCGGCACATCGCTGCAAATCACCAGCTCACCGGGGACTGCATGTTCCACCAGATAGTCGTCGGCGGCATCCGGGCCGCTCGGCACCACGATCAACTTCACCAGCGCCAGGCCTGGTTTGATCTGCGGCTGTCCGGCCACCAGCACCACTTCGAAACGGCGCTTGAGGGCAAACTTCACCACCAGATCCTTGGCCGCCCGCGGGCAGGCGTCGGCATCGATCCAGACACGCATTGTGTTTTCCTCGTTAAAAGCATCGCGGGCAAGCCATGCTCTACAGGATAGCGCCGTCTGTAGGAGCAAGGCTTGCCCGCGATCATGAGCGCAGCGAATGCTGTTTAAGAAACCGCCAACCGACGCTTCTCGACTACCCAGCTACGCCCATACAACACGACGATCGCAATGATCGCCACAGCCTGCGCACTCAACGAATACGCATCGGCATGAATACCCAGCCAGTCGAACTCAAAGAACGGCACCGGTCGCGTGCCGAAGATCCCGGCCTCCTGCAACGCCTTCACGCCATGCCCGGCAAACACCACCGACAACGCACACAACAAAGCGGCATTAATGCTGAAAAACAGCGCCAACGGCAGTTTTGCCGAGCCGCGCAATATCACCCACGCCAGGCCCACCAGCAGCACCAGTGCCGTGGCACCACCCGCCAGCACCGCATCATGGCCAGCAGGACCTGCCTGCAACCACAGGGTTTCGTAGAACAGAATCACCTCGAACAGCTCGCGATACACCGAGAAGAACGCCAGGATCGCAAAGCCGAAACGCCCGCCACCGCCCACCAGGCTGCTCTTGATGTAATCCTGCCAGGCCGCGGCGTGACGACGATCATGCATCCACACCCCGAGCCACAGCACCATGACGCTGGCAAACAGCGCCGTCGCGCCTTCGAGCAATTCACGCTGGGAACCGCTGACATCAATCACATACGCCGCCAGCGCCCAGGTGGCCAGCCCCGCGACCAGCGCCAGCCCCCAACCGACGTTGACGCTGCGCACGGCCGATTGCTGGCCGGTGTTACGCAAGAAGGCGAGAATCGCCGCCAGCACCAGGATCGCTTCCAAACCTTCGCGCAATAGAATCAGCAGGCCGGAAATGTAGCTCAGGGACCAGCTCAAGCCATCGCTGCCCAACAAACCGGCGGAGATTTTCAGTTTGGCCTTGGCCGCCTCCAGACGCTGCTCGACCTGCTCTACCGGCAAGCCATCCTGCAACGACTGACGGTAAGCCATCAGCGATTTTTCCGTGTCTTTGCGCACGTTGGCGTCGACGTTGTCGAGGGAGCTTTCGACCAGTTCGAAGCCTTCCAGGTAGGCCGCCACCGACAAGTCATAGGCCTGATCGTGTTCGCCGGCACGATAGGCTGCAACGCTCTTGTCCAGGGTCGCGGCGGTGTAATCGAGCAATTGCGCCGGGCCACGCTTGACCTGCGGCGGTTGTGCCCGTTGGGCACGGAATATCGCCGCCGCTTGCGCACCGTCCACGGCCTGCACTTCGGCCGGAGTCTGGCGAGCCAGATCGGCAATGTTGTAGGACTTGTCACTGCTGACGGTCGCCGGATCGGCGCTGAAGCTGGCGATGTACGTGGCCAGGTCCCAACGCTGACGATCATCGAGTTGATCGCCGAAGGCGGGCATATCGGTGCCTTCCACCCCCAGATTCAAGGTGTTGTAGATCGCGTAAAGACTCAGGTGATCCAGGCGCGCGTTATCACGCAGATTGGCGGGTGGCGGGGTCAGACCAACGCCCGCAGGACCGTCACCCGCGCCGGTATCGCCATGGCACACCGAGCAATGCTGGGCGTACAGCGGCGCCCCTCGGGTCGGATCCGGAGTGATGATCGGTGCCTGGCTGACCTCATAGGCCACTGCCAGTTTTGCCCCCAGTTGCCGCGCCAGACGGGCAACCTCGGCCCCCTCCTGACGCGCAGCAATGGCGCTGTGCAGCTTGCCGATGCCCTGCACCAGCTCAGCCTTTTCCGGTTTCGCTGGCATGGCCGCCACCAGACCTTGCAGGACCTGGACGAATTCCAGCTGCTCGCGGTACTCGGATTCGCTGACGACGTTGCCTGCTTGTACCGCACCTGGGTAGTCCGCACCGATATAGTCGAGTAAATGCAGTGCTTGCGGTGCGCCTTCCACCGTGTCCGCCAGCAGATTGAAACTGCACAGGGCAAACACAGGCGCTATCAGCCAGGCCAGGAAACGGGACGGGGCACTCATGAATGATTCTCAGCTGGAAATACGAAGTAACATATTGTTCCCTCCCAATCACTTTCACTCAAGCTTTGTTGTGCTGTTTTGACAAACATCCTGCGCGAGCCAGCCCCTGACAAGCGTGTCGCGCATACCGAACCCCTGAAACGAAAAAGGCGACCCGCAAAGGTCGCCTTTTTTGTACTGACGGGTGTCTACACCGCTGTTTTACGCAAGGTGGCCATGAACGCCGCCGCGCCAATGAACAGTCCGGCAAAGGTGCGGTTCATGCGCTTCTGCTGTTTTGGTGTACGCAACAGACGCAGCACTTTGGAGGCCAGCCCGGTGTACCCGGCCATGACGATCAGGTCGACGCAAATCATGGTGACGCCAATGATCACGTACTGGATCAGTAGTGGCGCGTGCGGGTCGATGAACTGCGGCAACACCGCGAGCATGAACACCAGCGCCTTGGGGTTGCTGATGTTTACCAGAAACCCGCGGAACACCAGCGCCATCGGTTTGCCGATCTGCCGCACTGCCGCGTCATCGCTCATGTCGCCAGGCAACGCGCGCCATTGCTTGATGGCGAGATACACCAGGTACGCCACGCCAAACCATTTGATTGCGTAGAAGGCTGTGGCGGAGGCGGTGAGAATCGCGCCGACACCGGCGCCAACAATCGCGATCTGCACCGCAAGGCCCAGTTGCAGGCCCAAGGCGTTCCAATAGCCGCGCCAGAAACCGTATTGCAGGCCGCTGGACATCGACGCAATGGCGCCGGCGCCCGGTGACAGGCTGATCACCCAGCAGGCGGCAAAAAACGCCAGCCATGTTTGAAGCTCCATTGCACACCTCGACTCGAACTCGTGACAGACGTCTAAGCTAATGCGGCTTTGGGCTGGTGACTACCGATTTTTTGCATGTGAAAAGGCTGCGATCCCAAGCCGGCTTACTTTTCGAACCCGCTCGAAGGGAACATGTCGGTCCCCCGCCAACGCCGAACCGAACGCTGGAAGAACAAACTGTTGGGCACTTGCACCATCGCGCTGCCGGTGCCGAGCTCTTCGGCTTCGATCAATGTGGTGTAGAGCAGATTGATCGCCACGACACGGCCCTTGACCCCGGGTTTGTCGGTGGTGTCCACCAGTTCGACCACATCGCCCAGGCGAAACGGGCCAACGGTGAAAATCAGGATCGCGCACAGCAGGTTCGACAACACACTCCACATGGCGAAAAACGCCACCGCCGCTACCGCGACAAAACCGGACAACGCCGTCCACAGCACCGTGGCCGACACTCCCAGGCGTTCCAGTACGAAAATCAGGGCACTGCCCATGATCAGCCAACGCAGGCCACCGCGTAGCGGCATCAGCAACTGTGGCGGGAACGGGTAGCGCTCGCCGAGGCGGGTCAGGCACTTGGCGACAAAACGCTGGGCCAGGTAACCGGCCAGCAGGATCAGCAGGATTTGCACGCCGAGCCATATCGGTTCGGCCCACATGGCCGGCAACGGAAGTCTGAAGGCCTCCATCAGGACAGCGCCTCCAGCTCCGCCTGCATGCTTTCCAGCAGTTCCAAAGCTTCCATCCAGGCCTCTTCCAGCTCCGCTTCGCGTACTTTGAGCTTGGCTTGTTCGGCCAGCAGATCACGCAAGTCGTTCTTGCGCGCCGGCTCGTAGATGTCACTGTCACCGAGGCTGGCATCGATCTTCGCCAGTTTCTCGTGCAGCTTGCCCAGCTCGGCTTCGAGCTTTTCCGCTTCACGCTTGTGCGGCGCCAGTTGCTGACGCAACGCGGCTGCAGCCTGACGCTGGGCCTTCTTGTCGGTTTTGTCCGGATTGACCGGCGTATTGCTCACCGGCGCATTGCGCTGGCGGTAATCCACCAGCCAGCGGGTGTAGTCTTCCAGATCGCCGTCGAACTCTTCGACCTTGCCGTCCGCCACCAGATAAAAATTGTCGGTGGTGCTTTTGAGCAGGTGACGGTCGTGGGAAACCACCAATACCGCGCCACTGAATTCCTGCAAGGCCATGGTCAGCGCCAGGCGCATTTCCAGGTCCAGGTGGTTGGTCGGCTCATCGAGCAGCAGCAGGTTCGGCCGATCCCAGGCGATCAACGCCAGCGCCAGGCGCGCCTTCTCGCCACCGGAGAAATTCAGCACCGGCTCGTCGATTCGCGCGCCTCGGAAGTCGAAACCACCGAGGAAGTCGCGCAGGGTTTGTTCGCGTTCGGTGGGTGCCAGGCGCTGCAAATGCAGCAACGGGCTGGCTTTGGAATCCAGCGAGTCCAACTGATGCTGGGCGAAGTAACCGACCACGGTGTTCTCACCACGGGTCAACCGACCCGCCAGCGGCGACAGCTCGCCTGCAAGGTTCTTGATCAGGGTCGATTTGCCGGCACCGTTCGGCCCGAGCAAACCGATTCGCGCACCGGGGGTCAGTTGCAGCTTGACCTTCTCCAGCACCGCTTTGTCGCCGTAACCCAGGCGAGCATCAGACAGGTCGATCAGTGGGCTGGAAATTTTCTGCGATTCGCGGAACACAAAATCGAACGGCGAATCGACGTGAGCCGCGGTCAGCTCTTCCATCCGCTCCAGCGCCTTGATCCGGCTCTGGGCCTGACGGGCCTTGGTAGCCTGAGCCTTGAAGCGGGCGATGTAGCTTTCCATGTGCGCACGTTGCGCCTGCTGCTTCTCATAGGCCTGCTGTTGCTGGGCCAGGCGTTCGGCGCGGGCGCGTTCGAAGGCACTGTAGCCACCGCGATACAGCGTGATCTTGCGCTGATCGACGTGGGCCACGTGATCGACCACGGCATCGAGGAAATCCCGGTCGTGGGAAATCAGCATCAAGGTGCCGGGGTAACTTTTGAGCCACTCTTCGAGCCAGATAATGGCATCGAGGTCCAAGTGGTTGGTCGGTTCGTCGAGCAGCAGCAGGTCCGATGGACACATCAAGGCCTGCGCCAGGTTCAGACGCATCCGCCAGCCACCGGAGAAATCCCCGACCTGACGATCCATCTGCTCGTTAGTGAAGCCCAGACCGGCCAGCAACTTGCGCGCCCGGGCATCGGCGGTGTAGCCGTCGGCGCTGTCGAGCTCGGAGTGCAGGCGGGCCTGTGCGGCACCGTCATGGGCCGCTTCGGCTGCCGCCAGGTCTCGCTGTACCTGGCGCAGGCGCAAGTCGCCATCGAGCACGTAGTCGACCGCCAGGCGATCGAGCGTGTCGACCTCCTGGCGCATGTGGGCGATACGCCAGTCGCCCGGCAGCAAGCAATCACCCGAATCCGGGTGCAGTTCACCCCGAAGCAAGGCGAACAGGCTCGATTTGCCGGCGCCGTTGGCACCGATGAGGCCGGCTTTCTGGCCGGCGTGCAGGGTCAGCTCGGCGTCTTCTAGCAGACGTTGCGGGCCACGCTGTAAAGTCAGGTTCTGAAGTCGAATCATAATGGCGGCGGAGTCTACCAGCTTCGCTCGCAACTGGCGCGAGTAGCACTATGTCCTCTGACCTGTGGAGCTTTTCCCTCACTACCTACGCCCGCCCGGGTGTCGAGCAGGCGTGCCTGCAATTGCAGGCGGCGGGAGTCAATGTCTGCCTGCTGCTGTGCGCGGCTTGGCTGGAGGAGCGAAGAATCAGCTGTAACGAACAGCGCTTGCAGCAACTTCGAGAGATAGCCCGAACCTGGGATGCGGATGTCGTGCGACCGTTACGGGCGTTGCGCATGCAATGGAAAGACGCGGCAGCAAGAGACGCCGGGTTGCATACGTTGCGCGAGCAAGTGAAGACGTTGGAGCTGGAAGCCGAACGGCATTTGCTAAAGCGACTGGAGCAAACGACCCAAAACTGGCCGCAGGAAGAGACGGCCGATCTATCGGCCTGGCTGGAAGGCGTGACGGCAGACGCCGCCCACCTCGACCGCAACGCGCTGCATCAGCTGCGCGTCGCGGTAACCGGCACTTAGGAAGCGCTGGTAGGCGTGGAGGTTGCTGCGCTCGGAACAGCGGCCGGCGTTGGTGCTGGCGCAGTTGTCGAGGTAGTGGCCGTCGAAGCAGGTGCTGCAGCGGGAGCCGGAGTGGCTGGCTTGGCAACAGGTGCGGTCGCGGGCTTGGCGGCAACCGGTTTTTTCACTGCTGGTTTGGCGGCTGGTTTAGCAGCAGGTTTGGCCGCTGGTTTTGCTGCAACTGGTTTGGCAGCGGGTTTGGCGGCGGCCGGTTTGGCGGCGCTGGCAGTTGCCGGTTTGGCGGCAGTGGCAGGTTTTGCCGCAGCCGTTTTAGCGGCCGGTTTGGCAGCGGGTTTAGCCGGTGCTTTCGCCGCAGGTTTTGCTGCAGTTTTTGCTGCAGGTTTTGCTGCTGGTTTAGCCGCAGGCTTGGCCGCGGTTTTGGCCGCAACCGGTTTGGCTGCCGGCTTGGCAGCAGGCTTCGCCGCGGCGGTTCTGGCAGCAGGTTTTGCAGCGGATTTAGCGGCTGGTTTTGCGGCTGGTTTAGCGGCAGTTTTTACCGCCGGTTTTACCGCCGGTTTTGCGGCTGGTTTTGCTGCAGCGGTTTTTGCCGCGGCAGGTTTTGCAGCCGCTGTTTTTGCAGCAGCCGGCTTGGCAGCAACAGGTTTGGCAGCAGCAGTTCTCGCAGCAGGTTTTGCAGCTGGTTTGGCAGCCGCCGTTTTAGCGACAGGTTTGGCGGCAGGTTTGGCCGGTGCTTTTGCGGCAGCCGGTTTGGCAGCGGCTTTCTTCGCAGGGGCCGCGGCTGACTTGGCCGAACGCAGGGTCAACGCCTTGCCGACAGCCTCTTGTACACGACCAATGCCCTGAGCCAGTTTCAGGCTCTCTTGAGCGTCGCGCTTGAGTTGCAGAATGTAGCCACGAGTGTCCGACTGGCGCTCTTTGAGAGCATCAAGCAGGTCTTCGAGTTCCTTCACTCCTTCCTTGGCTTTGGCTTGCGCCTTGGCCTTGCCGGCTGCCGCGGCGTCCTGCAATTTGGTGCGGGATTTATGCAATTTTTCCTGCGCTTTTCCGCGCTGCTTTTCCAGCTTGGCGAGCAGTTTTTCAGCATCAGCCAAGGCTTCGGAACAAGCGTTTTCCAGATGCTCGAGCAAGCTGCCCGAGAGTTGTTGGAGCAGGTGCAACGGAGTGTTTACTGGCTTCTTGGTGGCCGACATGGTTTACCTCCTGGCTGAAGTGAGTTGCGGCTCATACTAGACCTCTGCTGCAACCGCCGCTAGGGCATGTTGACACTATCGAAAGCGGTGCGTTGCAAACCAGCGAAAATCTTCTTCGTCGACGCAAAAAGCAGTTCACCTTTCAGTCTCTTCACACTGGCATAATCGCCCGCATTCCAGGTTGGAGAGTGCCCATGTCGCGCTACCTTTTTTTATCGCTGTGGGTAATTTTTTCGGCGGCTCATGCAGCTGAAAAAGCCCAGGAAAATGACGCCCACGATCTCGCATACAGTCTGGGCGCGAGCCTGGGCGAGCGCTTGCGCCAAGAGGTTCCCGACCTGCAACTCAAGGCGTTGGTCGAAGGCCTTCAACAAGCCTACCAAGGCAAACCACTGGCGTTGAAAGAGGAGCGAATCGAGCAGATTCTCACCGAGCACGAAGCCCGGGTCGCCATGCAATCGCCTGCGCCGCAGAGCGAACTGGCACTGGAAAACGAGCAACGATTTCTCGCCGATGAAAAAGCCAAACCCGGTGTCCGCGAATTGGCCGATGGCATTCTGCTGACCGAGTTGGCACCCGGGACTGGCGTCAAGGCCGGGCCGAACGGCAAGGTGCAGGTGTTGTACATCGGTCGCCTTCCCGACGGCACAGTGTTCGACCAGAACAGTCAGCCGCAGTGGTTCAGTCTTGATAGCGTGATCAGTGGCTGGCGCACTGCGTTGCAGCAAATGCCGGTCGGCGCAAAATGGCGCCTGGTGATTCCTTCGGCACAAGCCTATGGCGCCGAGGGTGCTGGCGACCTGATCGCGCCTTTCACACCACTGGTCTTCGAAGTCGAGTTACGCGGCGCTACCGGTTGAAAGCAGAAATGAAAACGGCGTGCCTTGGCACGCCGTTTCGGGTTTTGCACGAAGCGCTTCAGGCCTGGACCGAATCGGCTTCCTTGTGAGCGGTGTGCAGCACTTCGATCAGGCAGTCTTCCAGTTCGAAGCGTTCATGCAACAGGCCGCCGAGCTCCTTGAACTTCTCTGCGACGCACTTGCCTTCATCGCACAGGTCGTTGAACGCGAGGAGTTTCTCGGTGATGACATCGATGCGTGGGTAGAGGGTCTCGGCAAGCTCCAGACCACGCTTGTCGTTGAAGGCCTTGGCCTCGCCGGTCAGCTGTTCGTAGATCTCGAAGTGCCCGGCAGAAACGTAGTCGACCAGCACGCCGCAGAATTCCTGCAAAGGTTTTCTGTTTTCGCCCAAAGCTTCAGGCTTTGCACCGAGCTTGTCGTAGGCGTCGATCAGCTCCTTGCGCTCCTGCAACCAGCGATCGATCAACAGGTGCACTCCACCCCAGCGTTCCTGAGCATTCTGACAACTTTCGAGCATGGTGATCTCTCTTCCCTTGTGGGTCAGCTGCTCTATGCCTGTTCGCCTCTTGTAATGGGCGGTCAGGCAGAGCGTCATCGAGCAACATAATTCCAATGACACGTGCGGGCCAGATTATGCCCGCACGACTGTGGCTTCAAGGTACGCACGCGATAAAGTTCATACAAGTGTTTAATCGCGTGCCAGGGCGTGATGCGACGAATCGCCGCCGAGTGGTCGCCGCACGCTGATCCGCACAAGTCGCAACAGCTGGTAAACCGCGAGAATCATCATTGCCACGAAGAACAGCAAACTCCATTCAGGAAGGCTCAGGTCGAACAAGGTCCAGGCGACTTGTCGGCAATCTATCGAGCCGTTGAACATCAGGCGCAGGATGCACGTCCAGGGCGCATTGGCGAATACCTCAGGCAGATCCGGAACACATGTCGAGAGCTGATGCGCCGGATCGCTCTGGAGCAAAACCTGCCGCCACGCAGTCACGGTACCGGCCAGGCTGCAGACAAGATTCAGCAACCAATAGAGGAATGCCCCGAGACGGCCCGGCCCATGCACCGCCGCGATCAGGCAGACGCCCGTCAGCAACGCCAGGCAGAGTCGCTGCAACAGGCACAACCCGCAAGGCTTCAGACCCACGGCATATTGCAGATAGTAAGACACGCCCAGCACCAGGGCGCCCGCAATGAAAAGTGCAAAAAACAAGGAGCGTGAGCAGGCCAACGACATGGCTTTTCCGTAACAATTAAGGACAGATAGCTACGGTAGAGGAAAGCGCGCAAGCCTTTCAAGGCAGGTGGACAGCGACACTTCAGCAAGGACGTAGGGAATTCCCGACAGAAGCTAGAAGATTAGGTGTAGTCCTTTGTAGGACTATGCTTAAGATGCGATAGGAAGACAAAAACAGACTGGTTTTCGCCATTCTGTATTGCCTTCCATGCAGAATTCGCCAACGGACAAACGCGACAACTTCCCGCCATCAAGCGTGAGCGAGTACCGGTAACGGCGCTGCCAGCAAGCGCTCGTCCAGCAAGCCCAAGCCCTCCTGGAACAACTGGTTGCTGCGTTCGGTGTCGCCCATTTGCGCCAGCAGCCGCGCCAGCTCGGCGCAGGCTTCCGGATTGCGCTGCACACGCAGGCTGCTCTCCAGATAATCCCGCGCCTTGCCCCACAGGCTGGATTGCAGACACAGACGCCCCAGGGTCAGTAACAGGCTCGGGTCGGCGGGATGATCCTTGAGCCAGCCTTCGGCGATTTGTAGCTGACGCGCCGGATCATTGCCACGCACCAATCCGTAGAGACGCGCCAAGTGGCTGTCGTAGCTGCGCTTGAGCGCCGTGCGCAAGACCTCTTCGGCCTCAGCCTGAGCGCCCAACTGACGGAGTTGCTCAGCATAGGCCAGCACCAGCTGCGGCTCCTGGCGTTGAGCAGACGTCAGTTGCTGCCAGGCGCGTTCGAGCGCTTGCAAACCGACGGTTCCATCCGCTTCCCGATGCGCTGCCAGGGACAGGTTTTCACCCCAGGCACGACGCTCCAGTTCGGCCAGTTCAGCCTTGGGCAGGACTTTATCCTTGCGCAACTCCGGCAACAGGCGGATTACCGCCGACCAATCGCCTCGTTGCTGGTGCAGGCGCTGCAACTGGCGCAGCATCTGTGCGTTATGCGGATGGCGCTCATGCATCGCTTGCAGGGTGGCCAGGGCACCCTCGGTATCACCACGGTCGGTCTGCAATTGCGCGTGATTCAGGGCAATCGCCAACTCGGCCTGAGGTTGACGCTCCAGAGCGCGCTCCAGCAGGTTGTCGCTCTCTTCATATAAGCCTTGTTCGTTGGCTGCGCGGGCAGCGCCGAGGTAGTACAGCAACGGTTGGCGCTCGGCCTCCGCGGCGCGATGCAAATGCCGCTGCGCACTGGCCCAGCGACCTTCGGCCAGATCGAGTTGCCCGTGCTCGATAGCGACCTGCACCCGACGACTGCGATTGCGTCGCGACCAGGGATTGACCACGCCACCGGAAGTCGTCACCAACTCGATCAACGCCTTGATGCCCCAGAACACCAGCCAGAGCACCGCAATCAACGCCAGCGTTGCCCACAGGCTCGATTCGAAGCGGAAGCTCTTGTAGGCAATCAGCACGTAACCGGAATGTTCGGCGATCGCCAGTCCCAGCGCAGCTGCGGCAGCGATGACCAGAAACACGATCACATAGAGACGCTTCATGGCGTAGCCTCCTGCGCGGTATTCGCGGCAGGTTTGGCCAGCGGCTTGATCGAATCTTCGGCATTGACGTTACGTCGCTGCAGGTAACCCTGCACCGCACTCAGGGTCCCGGTCAGATCCGGGGTGACCACCGTGACGGGCTGCGTACTCAGTTCGGCCACCTGTTCGAGCATCACTTTGCTTTGCGGGTTGTCCGGGTTGAAATTGCCCTTGAGCACATCCCGCGCCTCGTCCAGCGCCTGGCTGTAAACCGCGGCCTGGCCATTGAGCGCAGCCCATTGTGCCTGTTCAAGTGCCAGGCTCAGCGCCAGGCGCACCTGGCTCAGGCTCTGGCCTGCCAGCAACGGACGAACATTCTTGTCGGCGTTGAAATCGATGCGGATGTAGCGCGATATCTGATCCCACCATTGCGCCCAGCGACTGGCGCCGTCGCCATCTGCAGTCAGCCCGAGCAGGGATTCGCCGCGGTCCTTGTACTCGGGTGCGAGCTCGGTGAGGCTGATCACTTGATCGCGCAATGCGCCCAACCGCAGGAACAAACCGGTGCGATCGGGCTGCTCAGTGCTGCGCAAGGCCACCAGGGTTTTCGCTACTTGTTCGCGCGCGGCAAACGAACCCGGATCATTCTGTTCGCGGAGAATCTCATCGGCACCCTCCACCAGCGCCTGGGCACTGCTGATGTCCTGCAATGCCGACAGCCGCAGGCTGGCCAGGCGCAACAAGTGCTCGGCTTCGGCCAGACGCCAGTCCTTGCGACTGGCACCGAGAACCGTTTCCAGACGTTGATTGAGTCGCTGTTGATCACCCTGCAACTGAATCACCAGACGGCTGCGCTCTTCCAGCACATCGGCGCCGGGCAGTTGTTCCAGACGCGCGCTCAGGCGCTGTTCATTGAGCTTCAGGCTCTGCGCCTCGTCACTCAACGCCTGCACCTGGCTCAGTTGTTGTTGGTTGGTCGCCTGCAGGTGACGCACCTGCCAGACACCCCAACCACCTACCGCAATGCCGGCGGCACCCAGCAGTATGGCGACGATCGCCAGTCCATTGCCTCGGCGCGGCTCGGCAGCAGGAGGCAGCGCTTCATCAAGAGGAGTATCAACCGGCGCATCTGGCACAGGCCGCGAGTCATTTTTTGGCAAGGCTGTTTCGCTCACGTATCCATCCTTTGCATTAGAGAACGGGCACGGGATGCTCCCGTAACGCCGTCAGCAAAGCCGCGGCGCTCGCACCACGACAATCCACAACTTTCAGGGCTCCGGCGGCACGTGCCAGCTCGGCGACCCTGGGGCTTGGTACAAACAACGGCAACTGCGCCAATTGCGGCCAGGCATCGCCAGCCAATTGATGCAGGTGCTCAAAACCCTGTCCACTGCTGACCACCAGTGCGTTCAGGCGTTCCGCTTCGATCCGGTCCGGCAGCGCTGCCGACGGGTACATCGGCAACTCGCGGCGGTACAACTCCAGATACTCGACACTAGCACCTCGCTCACGCAAGCGCTCGGCCAGCAACTCGCGCCCGCCCTCGCCGCGCAGGATCAGAACCCGTGGATCCGGCCGCGCAAGAGCCTCGCGCAGCGCTGCAAGTTCAAGCAAGGCTTCGCTGTCGTCCCCATCATCCGGGAAGCTCACGTCCAGGCCTTGATCCTCAAGGATCTGCGCCGTCGCGGCACCGACACTGAACCACTTCACACCCATTGCTTGCGAGCCGGAGCGTTCGAGCAATTCGACACCGATTCGCGCGGCAGGCTTGCTGACCACGATCACCGCGCAAAATCGTTCGAGGTTGCGAATCACGCCTAGCATTGTGTCAGAGGCAGGGATCGGCACGATGTCCAAAAGCGGCAAGCTGCTGCTGAAAATCCCCTGCCCGGCCAGAAAACGGCTCAGGGCTGCCGACTCATCCGCCGGACGCGTCAGCAGCAAGCGCCAGCCGGTCACTCGTGACCTGCCTCGCCGTAGACCGCTTTGAGAATGTCGGCGGCGCCCTGGCTCAAGAGATCCTCGGCCACTTGCACACCCAAGGCTTCGGCAGCACCACGTGGCGCACGCGCCTGGGCGCTGAGCAGCAGGCCACCGCTCGGATCGCCCACCAGGCCACGCAGCCAGACCTGCTCGCCTTCAAGCACGGCGTAACAGGCGATAGGCACCTGGCAGCCGCCATTGAGGTGTTTGTTGAGAGCACGCTCGGCGGTCACGCGGGTGGCGGTGTCCTGGTGATGCAGCGGCGCCAGCAGCGCATGAATTTCGCTGTCGGCAGTCCGGCACTCAATGCCCACGGCGCCCTGGCCACCGGCCGGCAGGCTGTCGTCGACGCTGATGGCCGAGGTGATGCGATCTTCAAAGCCCAGCCGGATCAACCCGGCAGCGGCGAGAATAATGGCGTCGTATTCGCCGGCATCCAGTTTGGCCAGACGCGTATTGACGTTGCCACGTAGGAAACGGATTTCCAGGTCCGGACGACGGGTCAGCAACTGAGCCTGGCGGCGCAGGCTCGACGTGCCGACGATGCTGCCTTGCGGCAACTCGGCCAGGCTGGAATAGGTATTGGAGACGAATGCATCACGCGGGTCTTCGCGTTCGCAGATGCAGAAAAGGCCGAGCCCTTCGGGGAAGTCCATCGGCACGTCTTTCATCGAATGCACGGCGATGTCGGCTTCGTTTTCCAGCAGGGCGGTTTCCAGTTCCTTGACGAACAGGCCCTTGCCACCGATTTTCGACAATGGCGAGTCGAGAAGCTTGTCGCCTCGACTGACCATCGGCACCAACGTCACGAGCAAACCCGGGTGGGCCTGTTCGAGACGGGCTTTGACGTATTCGGCCTGCCACAGGGCGAGAGCACTTTTGCGGGTGGCGATGCGGATTTGGCGAGAGGACATGGATCAATCCGTACTGAAAAGATACGACGGATAATAACAGCTCAGCCAAATCCACTTTGACTTGTATCAGAAACTACTCGGCCTCCCTGGCCCCGGATATCCGGCAATCGGGTGTGAAACTCGCCTGCGAACAGCGAATCAAAGCTGTTGCATCATTTTCCGCACGCCGGCCACATGGCGTCGACTGACGATCAATGCGTCACCGTTCAGGCCTTTGAGAAACAGCTGGAAATGCCCAAGCGGTGTGCGTTGCAAGCGTTCGATGCGTTCACGGGCAACCAGCGCGTTACGATGGATCCGCACGAAACGGTCACCGAATTCGTCCTCAAGCGCTTTGAGCGGCTCATCGAGCAACACTTCGCCCGCTTCATGGCGCAAGGTCACGTATTTGTGATCGGCGATGAAGTAGACCACCTGGTCCAGCGGAATCAGCTCGATCCCTTTACGGGTGCGGGCGCTGATGTGGCTGCGGGGACCACTGCCGCTTTCGGCAGCCGGACGGGTCAGGGCCGAGAGTTGAACACGATTGGGGCGCTCGGCTTTTTTTAATGCGTCTTGTAAATGTTCAGTTCTCACAGGTTTCACCAGATAGCCTACGGCGCTGGCCTGTAAGGCTTCCACGGCAAATTCATCGGGCCCGGTGCAAAACACCACGGCGGGCGGAGTTTCACGTTCGCACAATCGTGCGGCCACCTGCAGGCCATCGAGGCCCGGCATACGGACATCAAGCAGCACGATGTCCGGTTTGTGGCTGTCGATCAGTGCCAACGCTTCTTCGCCATTCGTGGCGCTGGGCTCCAGGACACTGTATCCCTCGAGTTCGCCAACCATTCGGCTCAGGCGCTCGCGGGCTAGGGGGTCGTCATCAACGATCAGGACATTCATATTGCGCTGGATTCCTGCGTGAGTCTTGCACAAGGATAGCGTAGACAGGTGAAGTGACGTCCGTCACCGCGATCCACGCTAAGACTAGCGCGAGCGTCAAAAAGTGCCGCTTGTCGGGCAGCTAAATTTTCATCTGCCGGGCGATTGGCGGCCCAGGCCCGCTTTGGCGACACATCGCCACAGGGTTTGCTGATACGCAATACGGACACCCCTCTTCTTATAGTCAGCTTTGGCACCAGGAAGTGCGCTGATCCTATTGTCCAACTGTAGACGGTTGCCGAGACGATATTGCTCAATTGAAAAATATCGTTGTGCAATTCGTCCACGGCTTGACCTGACACAACTCACGACATGAAAAACCAGTCGACCAGTGTCACCGACACGATTGGCAACCCTGTTATTATCCGCGCCAGTTTCAACGCCATTTTTCTTCAGCCGATACGAGCGAATTCATGAGCACTGACAAGACCAATCAGTCCTGGGGCGGCCGCTTCAGTGAACCCGTCGACGCCTTCGTCGCCCGCTTCACCGCCTCCGTCACCTTCGACCAGCGCCTGTATCGCCACGACATCATGGGTTCGATCGCCCACGCCACCATGCTGGCCAAGGTCGGCGTGCTGACCGATGCCGAGCGCGACAGCATCATCGATGGCCTGAAGACCATCCAGGCTGAAATCGAGGCCGGCCAGTTCGACTGGCGCGTCGATCTCGAAGACGTGCACATGAATATCGAGGCGCGTCTGACCGACCGAATCGGCGTGACGGGCAAAAAGCTGCACACCGGCCGCAGCCGCAACGACCAGGTCGCTACTGACATCCGTCTGTGGCTGCGTGACGAGATCGACCTGATCCTGAGCGAAATCACCCGCCTGCAAAAAGGCTTGCTGGAACAGGCCGAGCGCGAAGCTGGCAGCATCATGCCCGGTTTCACCCACCTGCAGACCGCTCAGCCGGTTACCTTCGGGCACCACATGCTGGCCTGGTTTGAAATGCTCAGCCGCGACTATGAGCGCCTGGTCGACTGCCGCAAGCGCACCAACCGCATGCCGCTGGGCAGCGCTGCGCTGGCGGGCACCACCTACCCGATCGACCGCGAGTACACCGCGCAACTGCTGGGCTTCGACGCCGTCGGCGGCAACTCGCTGGACAACGTGTCCGATCGCGATTTCGCCATCGAATTCTGTTCCGCCGCGAGCATCGCGATGATGCACCTGTCGCGCTTCTCCGAAGAGTTGGTGCTGTGGACCAGCGCGCAGTTCCAGTTCATCGATCTGCCGGACCGTTTCTGCACCGGTAGCTCGATCATGCCGCAAAAGAAAAACCCGGACGTGCCAGAGCTGGTACGCGGCAAAAGCGGCCGGGTATTCGGGGCGCTGATGGGCTTGCTGACCTTGATGAAAGGCCAGCCGCTGGCCTACAACAAGGACAACCAGGAAGACAAGGAGCCGTTGTTCGACGCCGCCGATACCTTGCGCGACTCATTGCGCGCCTTTGCCGACATGATTCCGGCGATCAAGCCCAAGCACGCGATGATGCGTGAGGCGGCGCTGCGCGGTTTCTCCACCGCCACTGACCTGGCCGATTACCTGGTGCGTCGTGGCCTGCCGTTCCGGGATTGCCACGAAATCGTCGGCCATGCCGTGAAGTATGGCGTTGAAAGCGGCAAGGACCTGGCGGAAATGAGCCTGGAAGAATTGCGCAAGTTCAGCGACCAGATCGATCAGGATGTATTCGCCGTGCTGACCCTCGAAGGCTCGGTCAATGCGCGCAACCACATCGGCGGCACCGCGCCGGCGCAGGTCAAGGCAGCCGTGGCACGCGGTCAGGCATTGCTCGCCAGCCGCTAAAAGTATCGCGGGCAAGCCCGCTCCCACAGGATTGGCGCCGAGTCACCATCTGTTGACCGACACAATATCTGTGGGAGCGGGGCTTGCCCGCGATGGCTGACTCAGGAGCGCTGCAAATCTACTTCTTGGCTGCAATCATCGCCATGAACGCCGGCATCGCCGCGTCCTTGTCCGCAGCAATCCGTTGCACATTCGGATTCTGCTCCAGCCGCTGCAACAGTGCCTTCGCTGCCGGCAGCTCGGCCAACAAATCGATATCGAACAGTTTCTTGGCGACCCCGCACGCCAACGGCACGCTGTACAGGAAATACAGATCCGCCACGCTCAAACTGTCGCCCGCCACGTAAGGGCTGAATTTGCCGTGTCGGCCCAGGGACGCCATGCCCAGCAGCAGCTCGGTGCGGGTCTTTTCCTTGATGGCATCCGGCAATGTCGTGCCGAAAAACGCTTCGCCATAGCAGGCACGGCCCGGCAGTTCGATATACAACTCGATCTCCTTGGCCAATGCCAGCACCTGCGCCCGCTCGTAAGGATCGCTGGGCAGCAGCGGCGTGCCTTTCTGGCTTTGCTCGATGTATTCGAGAATGACGCTGGTTTCATTGATGAAACCCTGCTCGACGCCCAGCACCGGTACTTTTCCACGCGGGCTGATGGCGAGCGCTTCCGGGGTTTGCCCGGCGTAAAACGGCACTTCTTCGAAGGGCAGGCCTTTTTCCAGCAGAGCCAGTTTGACCATGTTGTAGTAGTTGCTGACAGCAAATCCGTAAAGCTTGAGCATCACATAGCCTCCAGGCCGTGCGGGGTGGGCAGTGCCTGTTTATAGAACGCTGCGGCGTTTCTTGCCAGCAGCATCACGGGCATGAATGCGGGTAAACTGGCCATCTTTCCCCAAGGAGCCTGCCATGAGCGAGCCAACCGATATCGATGCCGACGAAGAAGAGTTCGCCGAGAACACGCTGGTCGAAGCTATCGAAAACCAGATCGAAAGCGACAACCCGCCAGCAGCCAAGGCAACGTTCAACAAGTTGACCCTGGTAGGTTACGAGCGCGAAGAAATCCTCAATCTGATGGCTCACGTTCTAGCGATAGAAATCGACGCAATCCTCGAAGAAGACCGCGCATTCAACACCCAATGGTATGAAGCAGCGCTGCGCGCATTGCCGGAACTGCCACCGGAAAAGAAATAAACCAGCGTGTGTGCCCGTGTAAGCCTCGCCGCGGTTTATCTGAAAACCTCGTCACGGCTCTTCGCGGGCAAGCCTCGCTCCTGCGGCACCCCGCAGCCGGGGAAAGCCGCCCCAGGCAAAAAAACCCTGCCGCCAGCACTGGACATGCCGCACGAGTGAGATCACCTTAGGGGCGCTGTCGTCCAATTCCTAGAAAGTCTGGAGTCCTTATGTCGCTTACCCCTGAGTTGGTTGCCGAACTGGAAGTCCTCGCACTCTTCAACCTGGACAGTTCCCAGGAAGGTTTGAAAATTCATCAGACCGCTGCCCCGAAACACATTGCCGCTGCCAAACGCCTGCATGAAAAAGAACTGATCGACCAGCCCGATGGCGGTTATCTGACCAGCCTGGGCCGTGATGCCGCTCAAAGCGTACAAACAGTCCTGACCATTCTGAGCGTCCAGGAAACAGCCTGAATCGCCCATTCGCCCACGGGAACCCCTGCCATGGGATTTCCGCGGGCCAGCCGGGTTGCCCGTTTCTGCCGAGCGCTGTCACCAGGCGATAGAAATCTGACGTCAAAAAACAAATTCAGCTTAAAAATCCCGTGGCCGAGGCGCTAAACTGCCCCTCACCCGAGAGCCCCACACCCGAGCCCCGCGAGCCGGTTTGAGCTGACATGACCCGCACCCATGAAATCCGCCCCGATCTGGAAGAGGGAATCGACCGAAAGGTTCTCAGCCAGCTGCGCGCACGTTTTCTGAAGCTCAATGACGGCCGCCTGGCCCGTGCCATAGAAGGCTTGTCCACTCGCCAGCAATTGGTATTGAGCCTCTTGCCGTTGTTCTTCCACGTCAATCATCCACTGTTGCCAGGCTACGTTTCCGGCAACACGCCGGCCGGCGTGTCGAATTACGAGCCGGACACCCACGTCCTGGCCGAAGCCCAGCGCCTGACCCGATCGTTTTCCTACAAGCCGCGCCACGGCAGCAATCCGCCCAGGCCGATTCACGGATTGTTTCTGATGGGCAGCCTCGGCACGCTGGCCCAGGCGGATCAGAGTGATATGGACGTGTGGGTGTGTCACAGCCCGGACTTGACCGAAAACGAGCTCGCCGAGCTGCGCAAGAAATGCCAACTGCTTGAAGCCTGGGCGGCGAGCCAGGGTGCGGAGGCGCATTTCTTTCTGATTGATCCGGTTCGTTTCGTTCGCGGCGAGCGCGATACACAGCTGAGTTCGGAAGACTGCGGCACCACCCAGCACTATCTGCTGCTCGACGAGTTCTATCGCACTGCCATCTGGCTGGCAGGGCGCACACCGATCTGGTGGCTGGTGCCGGTCTACGAAGAGGCGAGTTACGACCGCTACACTCACACGCTGCTCTCCAAGCGCTTCATCCGCGCCGACGAAAGCCTGGACTTGGGGCATCTGGCCTTTATTCCACCCGGCGAGTTTGTTGGCGCCGGCCTGTGGCAGCTGTTCAAGGGCATCGAGTCGCCGTACAAATCGGTGCTCAAGCTGCTGCTGACCGAGGTTTACGCCAGCGAACACCCCAGGGTCCAGTGCCTGAGCCTGCGCTTCAAGCAAGCGGTGTTCGCCAATCAGCTCGACCTCGATGAGCTGGATCCATATGTCGTGGTTTACCGGCGCATCGAAGAATATCTCGTCGCCCGAAATGAACCGGAACGCCTGGAACTGGTGCGTCGCGCGCTGTACCTGAAGGTCAACCGCAAACTGACCGGCAGCGGCGGCCGCACCCAGGGCTGGCAACGCTCGCTGCTTGAACGCCTGGCCCATGAATGGAAGTGGGACCAGCGACAACTGGCGCTGCTCGACAGCCGCAGCCAGTGGAAAGTCAGGCAAGTTGGATCGGAGCGCCGCGCCCTGGTCAACGAACTGAACTACAGCTACCGCTTCCTGACCCAGTTCGCCCGCAACGAACAAACCGTCAGCCTGATCAACAAACGCGACTTGAGCGTGCTCGGCCGTCGTCTCTACGCGGCGTTCGAGCGCAAGGCCGACAAGGTCGAGTTCATCAATCCGGGCATTGCCCCCGACCTGGCCGAAGACACCCTGACGCTGGTGCACTCGCCCGACAAGAAAGAATCCGGACAAAGCCAATGGGGCTTGTACAACGGCAGCCTCAATGCCCTCGAATGGGAGCATTTCGCGCCGATCAAGCGCAGCCGCCATCTGCTTGAATTGCTCACTTGGTGCCACCGCAACGGCGTGATCGACAGCAGTACGCGCCTCGCCTTGCACCCCGGCAGCAGCGATATGAGCGAATTCGAACTGTTCAATCTGCTCGGCAGCCTGCAACAAAGCATTCCCTTGCCACTGCCAACCGTTGCCGAAGAGCCTTTGCTGCGCGCCAGCGTGCCCAGCGAAGTGCTGATTCTGGTGAACGTCGGGGTCGATCCGCTAAAGCATCACCGCGACTTGAACATCCTGATGACTACCGAGCGCACCGACTCACTGAGCTATGCAGGGGTCCGCGAAAATCTGGTGTTGACCCTTGACCAGGTCACGCTCAATAGCTGGAACGAAGTGCTGGTCAATCGTTACGACGGCCCTCACGCCCTGCTCGACTGCCTGCGCGATTACCTCAACAACCTGCCGGATGGTCCGTTGCAGCCAACGTTGCGCGTACGTTGTTTTTGCCATAACCGCGCGCAGTTCATTGCCCAGCGCGTCGAGGACATTCTCGACACCGCGCAGAACTTGCTGCTCAGCCAACTCAATTTGCGCTACCTGATCCAGGTCCAGCAGCATTACCACGTGCTGGAGCTGGTGCCTGGCAAGGTTAAACATGCCGCCCTCACATCGTTGCCGGCCCTGTTCGAATACCTGGCACAGGAACAATCCGGTTACAGCCCGCTGCAGTTGGACCCGATGGCGCTGCAAGACCATGATCTGTCACTGCTGCTGCCCATGGGCCAGCCTGACAGCATTCAGGTGTTCTACCGGGTGAATGAAGGCTTGGCTGATCTGTACGTCCTCGATGAATTCAATGCCATGTGGCATCAGCGGTTGCCCTGGCATGACGAGCAGAGCCTGCTGGTGCCCTTGCAACGGTTTTTGCTGTCGATCCAGTACCGGCGCGACGCTGCACTGCCGATGGATTCGGCGCAACCGAAGAACCCGGACATCCTTTACTACCAACTCTCGCCCCACGGCCAGGGTCGGGCGCGCCGGGTCGAAGCCCGGCCAGCACCGCAAACCCCGGCCAACAAACCGTTCTATGACGTACAGGCGATCGTCGGCAAAGCCGCACCGGGCGAGGTGCAGGTCACGCTGTATTGCAATCAACGGGAGTTTTCAGAGCTGGAATACGGCGACCAACTGTTCAGCGTGGTCGCCCGGGAAATCGTCGAGCAGCGCCGCGAGAGCGAACGGTACCGTTGCTACATCACCGACCTGGATCTGGCGGGCCTGCTCGGTGATGGTCACGGCTCAAGCAATCTTTATTTGCGCTACAAGGCCGACCTGGAGCGTGCATTGAACGCCGCGCTCGAGCAGGTCTGAGACGCGATCAGATGTTGTAATCGCCACCGTTGGCCGGTTGCGATTCGACTTCCAGCAAGGTCAGCTTCAATGTCTTGCCGCCCGGTGCCGGCCAGTCGATATGTTGACCGACCTTCAACCCCAGCAGCGCACTGCCGACCGGCGCCAGGATAGAGATTTTGCCTTCGTCGGCATTGGCATCCTTCGGGTACACCAAGGTGAGGTGGTAATCCTTGCCACTGCTTTCTTCGCGGCAGTGCACACGGGAGTTCATGGTCACGACATCGGCGGGCACTTCATCGTGGCCGACCACGGTATCGGCGCGATCCAGTTCGGTTTGCAACGCGATAACGCCCGGCAGCGTGTCATCCAGGCTGTCGATCAGACGCTCCAGACGCTGAACGTCCAGACGGGTAAGGGTGATGGAAGGTGCGGTCATGATCAGGGCAGACTCCTTTCTTCTGCACGAAAAAAGCAAAACCCCGCCAGAAGAAGGCGGGGTTTTCACGAGCCTCGATGGGTTGAGGCGTACCCGGACACTATCACAGCTCAAAAAATATACAAGCTGGGCGATCCGGCTTCCGTGCGGTCCATTGTGGCGAGGGAGCTTGCTCCCGCTGGGCGCAAAGCGCCCCCAAAAGCATGCAGCTGCTTCGCAACCGAGCGGGAGCAAGCTCCCTCGCCACAACAGCCTTTATCCCGAGGATTTGCGGTGAGCAGCCTCGGCGCAAATCACCCGCCGGCGCTGATCATCCGCCGAGCGCCATTCACGGATGTCTTCGACATGGCGAAAGCAGCCCAGGCAGACTTTTTGCTCATCCAGACGGCACACACCGCTGCACGGCGACGGCACCGCTGGGCTGACATTGCTGTAGAGGGGCTTTGGCGGACGGACGGGCGCTGGCTGTGTCACGCGTTTACAGACCTTCGAAATCGAGTTCGACGTCTGCCTGCGCCTTGACGATGCGCTCAAGCATTTCACCCAGTTGCTCCTCGCTCTTGTCGCACATCCAGCGCTCGCTCTCTTCGTCGTAGTCGAAGTGGAAACCACCGGAAACAGCCGCCAGCCACAACTGACGCAGCGGCTCCTGGCGGCTGAAGATCAGCTGAGTGCCATTCTCGAACTTGACGGTCAGCACACCGGCCGAGCTCTCCAGATCGATATCCAGATCGCTTTCGTCAAAGATGTCTTCCAGCTTTTCCTGGGTTTCATCGACCAGATCGTGAAAACGGGCTTCGGACAAACTCATTGCGGCAACCTCAAAAATTGTCTGATCAGGCTCAAGCGCCGCAAGATACGGGCGAGCCCTGTCGATTGCAAAGGATAACGACCAAGCGATGCCATAGGTCCATCAAACACTGTTCCTGTGGGAGCAAGCTCCCTCGCCACACAAGCCCTCTCCCACAATGCATTCACACGACTTGCCTGCAGCAAGCCAAGCCCCGCCGGACGGGAGCCCCCTCGCATAGGCAAGCTGCCGGGTGGCCGGTATACTCCGGCGCAATTAATGCATTTTCAAGGATTTCGCCATGAAGCGCCTGATCTCTTCCCTTGCCGCGCTCCTCGCGGTCGCCTGCCTCGTGTCGGCCTGTGGTCAAAAAGGCCCGCTGTACCTGCCGGACGATAGCCAGGACCCTGCAGAGCAGGCACAGTCCTCGCAAAAGCAGCCGTCCAAGTCGCACAAGCACGACGTCTACCAATAAGGGAACCTCATGGACGCTTTTAACTACCGTGACGGTGAACTGTTCGCGGAAGGTGTTGCCCTGTCTGCCATCGCAGAGCGCTTCGGTACACCGACCTACGTTTACTCGCGCGCGCACATCGAAGCCCAATACCTGGCGTACGCCGATGCGCTGGCCGGCATGCCGCACCTGGTGTGCTTTGCGGTCAAGGCCAACTCCAACCTGGGCGTACTGAATGTCCTGGCGCGTCTGGGCGCCGGTTTCGACATCGTTTCCCGTGGCGAACTGGAACGCGTACTGGCTGCCGGCGGCAGTGCCGACAAGATCGTGTTCTCCGGCGTCGGCAAGACCCGTGACGACATGCGTCGCGCCCTGGAAGTCGGCGTGCACTGCTTCAACGTCGAATCCACCGACGAGCTGGAACGTCTGCAGATCGTCGCCGCCGAGCTGGGCGTTCGCGCGCCGATTTCGCTGCGCGTCAACCCGGACGTCGATGCCGGCACCCACCCGTACATTTCCACCGGCCTCAAAGAGAACAAGTTCGGCATCGCCATCGCCGACGCTGAAGACGTCTACGTGCGTGCCGCGCAACTGCCAAACCTGGAAGTGGTCGGCGTCGATTGCCACATCGGCTCGCAACTGACCACCCTGCCGCCATTCATCGACGCCCTCGACCGCCTGCTGGGCCTGGTCGACCGTCTCGGCGATTGCGGCATCTACCTGCGCCACATCGATCTCGGTGGTGGCCTGGGCGTGCGTTATCGCGATGAAGAGCCGCCATTGGCTGCCGACTACATCAAGGCCGTGCGTGAGCGTCTCGACGGTCGCGACCTGGCGCTGGTGTTCGAGCCGGGCCGCTTCATCGTCGCCAACGCTGGCGTGCTGCTGACTCAGGTCGAGTACCTCAAGCACACCGAGCACAAAGACTTCGCCATCGTCGACGCCGCCATGAACGACCTGATCCGCCCGGCGTTGTATCAGGCCTGGATGGACGTCACCGCCGTGCGCCCGCGTACCACCGCTGCCCGCGCCTACGACATCGTCGGCCCGATCTGCGAGACCGGCGACTTCCTGGCCAAGGAGCGTGAACTGGCCCTGGAAGAAGGCGACCTGCTGGCCGTGCATTCGGCCGGCGCCTATGGGTTTGTCATGAGTTCGAACTACAACACCCGCGGCCGCGCCGCTGAAGTGTTGGTGGACGGTGATCAGGCATTTGAAGTGCGTCGCCGTGAAACGGTAGCCGAGTTGTTTGCTGGCGAAAGCCTGCTGCCGGAGTAAGCCATGCTGCTGCGTTTTACCAAAATGCACGGCCTGGGCAATGACTTCATGGTCCTCGACCTGGTCAGCCAGCACGCGCATATTCTGCCCAAGCACGCCAAGCAATGGGGTGATCGGCACACCGGCATCGGCTTCGATCAATTGCTGATCGTTGAAGCACCGAGCAACCCGGATGTGGATTTCCGCTATCGGATCTTCAACTCCGATGGTTCCGAAGTGGAGCAATGCGGCAACGGTGCGCGCTGTTTCGCCCGCTTCGTTCTCGACAAGCGCCTGACCGCCAAGCGGCAGATTCGCGTCGAGACCAAAAGCGGCATCATCGAGCTGGACGTTCGCAGTGACGGCCAGATCGGCGTGAACATGGGCGCCCCGCGCCTGGTACCGGCCGATATCCCGTTCCAGGCATCGGAACAGGCGACGAGTTATCAGGTTGACGTCGACGGTACGCCAGTGGAGCTGGCTGCCGTGTCGATGGGAAATCCCCATGCCGTCGTGCGGGTCAGCGATATCAACAATGCACCGGTGCATGAACTGGGGCCGAAAATCGAACATCACCCGCGCTTTCCGGCGCGGGTCAACGTCGGTTTTCTCCAGGTCATCGACCGGGGCCGAGCGCAGTTGCGCGTATGGGAACGCGGGGCCGGGGAAACCCAGGCCTGCGGTACCGGCGCCTGTGCCGCTGCAGTAGCGGCGATCAGCCAGGGGTGGATGGATTCGCCACTGTTGATCGACCTGCCGGGTGGGCGGCTGTCCATCGAGTGGGCAGGCCCTGGCCAACCGGTGCTGATGACCGGCCCGGCAGTCCGCGTATACGAAGGACAAGTACGTCTTTGAGTGAGCCAACGTCATGACCGATAAGCCTCAGGTACCCGCCCGACAGTCCGACGAAACGCCGTCCGAGAGCCTGGAGGCGGCGGCGATTGCCGCGTACCTGGAGGCTCACCCGGACTTCTTCGTCGAGCACGAAGAACTGCTGCCGGCAATGCGCATTCCCCATCGGCGCGGCGACACCGTGTCCCTGGTGGAGCGGCAGATGACCATCCTGCGCGATCGCAACATCGAACTGCGCCATCGTCTTTCGCATTTGATGGATGTGGCCCGCGACAACGATCGACTCTTCGACAAGACCCGCCGCCTGATTCTCGCGCTGATGGACGCCACCAGCCTGGAAGATGTGGTGATCTGCGTCGAAGACAGCCTGCGCCAGGATTTCCAGGTGCCCTTCGTCAGTCTGATCCTGCTTGGCGACAACGCCATGCCGGTGGGCCGCTGGGTCACCCACGCCGAGGCACAGGTGGCCATCGGCGGCCTGTTGCTGGAAGATAAAAGCGTCAGCGGCAGTCTGCGTGAACATGAGCTGGACTTTCTGTTCGGCGAAGAACAGCGCAAGCAGATTGGCTCCACTGCCGTCGTCGCCATCAGCCATCAAGGCATCCACGGCATCCTGGCCATCGCCAGCCGTGATCCGCAGCACTATAAAAGTTCGGTGGGCACGTTGTTCCTCAGCTACATCGCCGAAGTCATGGGCCGCGTGCTGCCACGGGTCAACAGCTCCCTGCGCTCGGTACGCTGAACATGGAACGGCAACTGGACGCTTACTGCGAACACCTGCGCAGTGAGCGGCAGGTGTCGCCGCACACGCTGTCGGCTTATCGCCGCGACCTCGATAAGGTGCTGGGCTGGTGCGTCAAACAGAATATCGGCAGCTGGGCAGCGCTGGATATCCAGCGCTTGCGCAGCCTGATCGCCCGTCTGCATGCCCAGGGCCAATCCTCGCGCAGCCTGGCGCGCCTGCTTTCAGCCGTGCGCGGGCTCTATCATTATCTGAACCGCGAAGGCCTGTGCGACCACGACCCGGCCAATGGCCTGGCACCACCCAAGGGCGAGCGACGCCTGCCGAAAACCCTCGACACCGACCGCGCGTTGCAATTGCTTGAAGGGGGTGTGGAGGATGACTTTCTCGCGCGTCGCGATCAGGCGATTCTCGAACTCTTCTACTCTTCCGGGTTACGCCTGTCGGAGCTGACCGGACTCAACCTTGATCAACTCGACCTTGCCGACGGCATGGTCCAGGTGCTCGGCAAAGGCAGCAAGACACGGCTATTGCCGGTGGGCCAGAAGGCTCGCGAGGCATTGGAACAGTGGTTGCCCTTGCGCGCACTGGCCAACCCGGCAGATGACGCGGTATTTATCAGCCAGCAAGGCCGACGTCTCGGCCCCCGGGCGATACAGGTGCGGGTCAAAGCGGCCGGTGAACGTGAACTGGGCCAAAACCTGCACCCGCACATGCTGCGGCACTCCTTTGCCAGCCATTTGCTGGAGTCCTCCCAGGACCTGCGAGCGGTGCAGGAACTGCTCGGCCATTCGGACATCAAGACCACGCAAATCTACACCCACCTGGACTTCCAGCACCTGGCCACGGTCTACGACAGCGCCCATCCACGGGCCAAACGCATGAAAGGCGATGATTCATGAGTATTCAGTTGATCACCTTCGATCTCGACGACACCCTTTGGGACACGGCCCCGGTGATCGTCAGCGCCGAAGCCGTTTTGCGTGAATGGCTGACCGAGCACGCACCCAATCTGGGCGCGGTGCCGGTGGAGCATTTGTGGGCCATTCGCGAACGCATTTTGAGCAGCGAGCCGGGACTCAAGCATCGGATCAGCGCCTTGCGTCGGCGCGTCTTGTTCCAGGCGCTGGAAGAGTCCGGATACACCCACGCAGAAGCCTCGGATCTGGCGGACAAAAGTTTTGAAGTGTTCCTGCACGCCCGGCATCAGATCGAGGTATTTCCCGAAGTCGAACCCACCCTGGAAATCCTCGCCAACCATTACGCCCTCGGCGTGGTCACCAACGGCAACGCCGATGTGCGTCGGCTAGGCCTGGCGGACTACTTCAAATTTGCGCTATGCGCCGAAGATATCGGCATCGCCAAACCTGACGCGCGCTTGTTCCATGAAGCTCTGCAGCGCGGTGGTGCAGTGCCGGAATCGGCGGTGCATATCGGTGATCATCCGGGCGACGACATTGCCGGTGCACAACAGGCTGGATTGCGGGCAATCTGGTTCAACCCGGCGGGCAAGGACTGGGAGGCCGAGCGTCTGCCGGATGCCGAGATTCGCAGCCTGACCGAGTTGCCGGCGTTGCTCGCTCGCTGGAACACCACCTGCGCCTGACACAATCCTCATTCTTTGTGGCGAGGGAGCTTGCTCCCGCTCGGCTGCGAAGCAGTCGCACAACATTAGGGGGTCGCTACGCTACCCAGCGGGAGCAAGCTCCCTCGCCACAATGACCGCGTCGCAACATCCCTGTTTTTTTTCAGACATGAAAAAGCCCGCGGCGACGGCGGGCTTTTTCAGCAAGCGCGAAGCAGGCTCAGATAGGCCGGCTGCCGTACTTGTTGTCTGGCTTCTTGGGCGGATCGGCGACCACGTTGGCCTCCACTTCCTGCACCTTGCCACCACGCGCAAGGAACTCTTCCATGGCCTTGGCCAGGGCATCGCGCTCCTTGTTCTTGGCTTCGACACTCGGCAGTTCATCAACCGATACCGCGGCCTTGGCCTTGCCTTTGGCAGTCGGCGCGGGCGCATCACCGCCGTCGTCGTCAGCAACGTCTTCCGCTGCTGCTTCCAGGCCTTCTTCGGCCTCGTCTTCGTCGCCTACTTCGAGGTCGTCGTTTTCCAGATCATCGTCGCTCATGTTCTACCTCATGACTTGCGAAAAGCAGATTAGTTATAGCCCAGCTTTGCCCTCTGTCGAAGGCTGCCGGAAAAAAATCAACAGCCGCTGCTGACCAGCGGTTATGCCCCATCACCGTACAAGGTGGCGAGGACTTTACGAGCACCGCCATGATCACGGTGCTCGCCCAGATAAACACCTTGCCAGGTCCCTAACGCCAATCGGCCTGCCGAGATCGGCAAACTGAGCTGACAGCCAAGTACGCTGGCCTTGAAGTGCGCCGGGAGGTCGTCCAGGCCTTCGTCGTTATGCTCATAGCCGTCTGTTCCTTGTGGGATCAGACGATTGAAAAATCGTTCGAAGTCGCGACGTACCGCCGGATCGGCGTTCTCGTTGATGGTCAACGACGCCGAGGTATGCTGCAGCCACAAATGCAACAGACCGACCCGGCACGCCTTGAGTTCAGGCAAGCCGGCGAGTAACTCGTCCGTTACCAGATGAAAGCCCCGGGGCCTTGCCCGCAGGGTTATCAGAGTCTGTTGCCACATACAGTTCTCCGCACGTTCGGGGCGCATTCTAGCGCGCTCTGGGAAAAAACAAAGGCCCTAATAATCCTCCAGTCATGTAAGCCATCGACGGTACAAAAACACGTGTCGTAAACACCGCCAAAGCTGTAAGAAAAAACCTTTCAGCGCTTACTTCAATGACAAATTGCAGACAAAAAAATGCCCGGCAAGCCGGGCAAGTTTTTCAATGCGCGTGCTTACAAGTTGTAGCCGCGTTCGTTGTGAAGCGCCAGATCGATGCCGACAGCCTCTTCTTCTTCGGTGATACGCAGGCCCATGACGGCGTCGAGTACCTTGAGAATGATGAAAGTGACGATCGCGGTGTAGATCACCGTGAAGCCCACGCCTTTGCACTGAATCCACACTTGTGCGGCGATGTCGGTGACGGTGCCGAAGCCACCCAGCGACGGTGCAGCGAACACACCGGTCAGGATCGCGCCGAGGATACCGCCGATACCATGCACGCCAAAGGCGTCGAGGGAATCGTCATAACCGAGTTTGCGTTTCAGGGTGGTGGCGCAGAAGAAGCACACCACGCCTGCAGCCAGACCGATCACCAGTGCGCCCATCGGGCCAACGGTGCCCGCGGCCGGAGTGATGGCGACCAGGCCGGCAACCACACCCGAGGCGATGCCCAATGCGCTTGGTTTGCCGTGGGTGATCCACTCGGCGAACATCCAGCCCAGTGCGGCAGCGGCGGTGGCGATCTGGGTCACCAGCATCGCCATGCCGGCAGTGCCGTTGGCCGCAGCGGCGGAACCGGCGTTGAAACCGAACCAGCCGATCCACAGCATGGCCGCGCCCATCAGGGTGTAACCGAGGTTGTGCGGCGCCATCGGGGTGGTCGGGAAGCCTTTGCGCTTGCCCAGTACCAGGCAGGCGATCAGACCGGCCACACCGGCGTTGATGTGCACCACGGTGCCACCAGCGAAGTCGAGTACGCCCCAGTCCCACATCAGGCCGCCGTTGCCGGACCAGACCATGTGCGCGATCGGCGCATAAACCAGGGTGAACCAGATGCCCATGAAGATCAGCATCGCGGAGAACTTCATCCGCTCGGCGAATGCACCGACGATCAGCGCCGGGGTGATGATCGCAAACGTCATCTGGAAGGTGATGAACACCGCTTCAGGGAATAGCGCCGCCGGGCCGGTCAGGCTGGCTGGCGTGACACCGGCGAGGAAAGCCTTGCCCATGCCGCCGAAGAAGGAGTTGAAGTTGACGACGCCCTGCTCCATGCCGGTGGTGTCGAACGCGATGCTGTAGCCATAAATGACCCACAGGACGCTGATCAGACCGGTAATGGCGAAGCACTGCATCATCACGGAAAGAATGTTTTTCGACCGAACCATGCCGCCGTAGAACAGCGCGAGGCCGGGAATGGTCATGAACAGCACGAGGGCTGTCGAGGTCATCATCCAGGCGGTGTCGCCGGAGTTGAGGACTGGGGCTGCCACTTCGTCTGCCGCCATGGCCAGGCCGGGCATTACGAGGGACAACAGGGCTCCTAGCCCTGCGATTTTACGCAGAGTCATATTGTTTTCTCCTGGGGCGTTGGGTTTGTGGCGGCTTAGATTGCGTCGGTATCGGTTTCGCCGGTACGGATGCGAATCGCCTGTTCCAGATTGACCACGAAGATCTTGCCGTCACCGATCTTGCCGGTGTTGGCGGCCTTGGTTATCGCTTCGATAACCCGGTCGAGATCCTTGTCGTCAATGGCGACATCAATCTTCACCTTTGGCAGGAAATCGACCACGTACTCCGCGCCACGATACAGCTCGGTGTGACCCTTCTGCCGACCGAAGCCTTTGACTTCAGTAACGGTAATGCCCTGCACGCCGATCTCGGACAACGACTCGCGCACGTCGTCCAACTTGAACGGCTTGATGATGGCAGTGACTAGCTTCATGAAAACTCTCTCCCGAATTGGTGGACTTGCCCCAGGAAAACAAACCCGTCTCAAGTCTAAGCGCAGTGCCTGGCTTTGTAACGCATCGTCGGCTCTGACTTGCCCGTCCGACGCCAGTTAACCGCTCCTTGCGAAACACTTCCCCCGTTTCGCCTGGCGCACTGCATTCGTCACAGCGACTGCATCAGTGCATGGGTCACTAGCGTCTAAGCAGAAAGCTTGCCATCTCCGCAAAATCCTCTGTTTTCAAGCCCTTGCTCGCAGATGACCAGATCATCACCACAACGCCCGACGCGATACGCACAACAACGGTGCGATGCCGTCCGTCCGCATGCGCGAAAAGCGTGCATCCATTGCCCACGAAAATGACTATAGACACTGCGTGATACACTGCCTGCCATTGTTATCAGGACCTCTTCCCATGCTCGCGCCCAAAGACTTCCTCGACGCCCTGACCGGCACCGCCTCCCGCCTCTTCAGTGGCGACACGCCTCTGCCGAAAGCTGAAATCGAAAGTCAGTTCAAAATGTTGCTGCAGAGCGGCTTCAGCAAACTGGATCTGGTGAGTCGCGAAGAGTTTGATAGCCAGATGGTGGTGCTGGCGCGCACGCGGGCACGGTTGGAAGCGCTTGAAGCGAAGGTTGCGGAACTGGAAGCGAGGCTCACTCCTCCAGCCGAGTGACGCCGCAAGCCCTGTAAGAGCGAGCCTGCTCGCGATTGAAGGTCGGAACAACCTTCCGCTTCGCTTGCAGGAGCTGCTGCAGGCTCCGATCTATTGATCCCAAACCCGGCATCCCAGAATGGCTCGCAACATCCCGTGAAATTTTGCCTTCACTCCCGCCACGCGAAACTCTCATCTCCTGACTACCCTTGAAGAACCGCAGGAAGCGGCCCCTGTACATTTCAAGGAACACCATGTCCCTCTCCATCGTCCACAGTCGCGCCCAGATTGGCGTGGAAGCCCCCGCTGTCACCGTCGAAGTCCATCTGGCCAATGGCTTGCCCTCCCTGACCATGGTCGGGCTGCCCGAGGCGGCGGTGAAGGAGAGCAAGGATCGGGTGCGCAGCGCGATCATCAATTCCGGGCTGCAGTTTCCGGCGCGGCGGATCACCTTGAATCTGGCTCCGGCGGATCTGCCCAAGGATGGCGGGCGGTTTGATCTGGCGATTGCTTTGGGGATTCTGTCGGCGAGTGTGCAGGTGCCATGTCTGACACTGGACGAGGTGGAATGCTTGGGCGAGTTGGCGTTGTCAGGAGCGGTACGGCCGGTACGCGGCGTGCTGCCGGCAGCACTGGCGGCGCGCAAGGCTGGTCGTGCGCTGGTGGTACCGCGAGCGAATGCCGAGGAGGCGTGTCTGGCCTCGGGGTTGAAGGTCTACGCCGTGGATCATTTGCTGGAAGCGGTGGCGCATTTCAACGGGCATACGCCGGTTGAGCCGTATGTGTCTGACGGGTTGATGCATGCCAGCAAGCCTTATCCCGACTTGAATGAAGTGCAGGGGCAACTGGCTGCCAAACGGGCATTGCTGATTGCTGCTGCGGGGGCGCATAACCTGTTGTTCAACGGGCCTCCGGGAACCGGTAAAACATTGTTGGCCAGCCGGTTGCCGGGGCTGCTGCCACCCCTGGCCGAGAGCGAGGCTTTGGAGGTGGCGGCAATTCAGTCAGTTGCCAGTGGCGCGCCGCTGACTCATTGGCCGCAGCGCCCATTCCGTCAACCGCACCACTCGGCATCGGGGCCAGCCTTGGTTGGTGGCAGCTCGAAACCGCAACCCGGCGAAATAACCCTGGCCCACCACGGCGTGCTTTTTCTGGACGAACTGCCGGAATTTGATCGCAAGGTATTGGAGGTATTACGCGAGCCGCTGGAGTCCGGGCATATCGTCATTGCCCGGGCCAAGGATCGCGTACGTTTTCCGGCACGCTTCCAGTTGGTAGCGGCGATGAATCCGTGCCCCTGCGGATATCTTGGCGAGCCGAGCGGCAAGTGTTCGTGCACGCCGGACATGGTGCAGCGCTATCGCAACAAGTTGTCAGGACCGCTGCTCGACCGAATCGATCTACACCTGACGGTGGCGCGTGAAGCGACGGCGTTGAACCCGCAGGTGAAGCCTGGAGAAGACAGTGCCAGCGCCGCTGCTTTGGTGGCAGAGGCTCGAGAACGACAGCAGAAACGCCAGGGTTGTGCCAACGCGTTTCTCGATCTGCCGGGGCTGAAGCGACACTGCCAGTTATCCACAGCTGATGAGAAATGGCTGGAGTCAGCCTGTGAACGGCTGACATTGTCGCTGCGTTCGGCGCATCGTTTACTCAAGGTCGCCCGGACACTGGCCGACCTTGAGCAAGTCGATACCATCAAACGTGAGCACCTTGCCGAAGCGCTGCAATACCGGCCAGCGACGCCTTAATGTTCGGTCAGGTCAACCAGCGGTGTCTGCCGCAATTCGGTTTCTCTCCCGGCCTGAATCTCGGTCACACGCTTCAAGGCGTTATCCACAGCGTCTTTGTCCGCGAGCAGGCTGTAGCTGATCTGAAACTGTTTGTGTTCCTTCGATGCAATGGTAGGCACCAGATTTAGCGGTCGCTGATAGCGACGGTTGTAGGAAAAACTGGTACCCGGTTCAAGGCCGGTGACATAGCCCTGCCCTTGGGTATCGGTGTTTTTCCAAAGGGAAAATACGGGCAACTGCTGGGTATTGAAGCCAACGGAAACACCGAGGCTTCCAGCCTGGTTGTGCAAAACAGTCAGGGTTTCGCCTTTGGCGTCAGCATAGGGCACGACGTTATAGACGGTTTCGTCGTAATCCTTGGTCGGCCCGCGATATGTATTCCAGTCCGCCAAATCGCCCTTGGCCTTGTCGTTGAAGGGCGAAACCTGTTTAACCGGCGCGGCAAAACGTGCGCCCTGCTCAAGGAACGGCCTACTGAAGTTGCTGTGGTAAAGCGTCTGGTATTCCTTTGGATAATCGCCGTTGTTGGTCAGCGTATCGTTGAGTACGAAACGCACGCTGCCGGGCTGGGTGACCAGTTCAGTGACAACCGAAAAGTCGACTTTCTTGAAGGCCTGCTCTTTCAGCTCGCCGCGAAGGCTGATGGCGTAGGGTGGTTTTTCGTCGATGTGCAGCGTGACGGTACTGGCCGGGATGTTGGCAGCGCGACCGTGCAACGTCAGCAGCTCACCATTGTCCATGCCGGGATGGCCGACCCATTCGTAACCGCAGCGGGTCACCAGTTCATTGAAGCCTTCCAGCCAGCCCAGACCACCGCGCCCGCTGAGTTCAATGAAGGCCGGGTTGACCACGTCCTTGACGGGCGAATCCCAACCCATGCGCACGTTGCCAACAGAGGCGTGCAGGACATTCATGCCCCGGGTCGGCACCACCGAGAGTTTCATTGTGCCGTTATCGATATCAACGATGCTGACACCTTCCTGCCGCCCACCGTGCAACGTGCGCAGGCTCACGGAAAAGGGTTTATCGGTTTTCACGCCAAGCTGCTCACTGGTGATGGTCCAGTTTTGCGCGGGCTTGTCAGCATCGAGAAGGACGTAGTCCCAGGCCATGGCGTGGGTAGCAGCGGACAGCGCGCCGAGGGCGACGGCAAGTTTAAGCGGGGACATGGCAGCAGCCTTTATTGGAGTTGTGCCATTTTTATAGCGCTGCGGAAACGTTTCAGCAAGTAAGAAAAACAGGTTTGACGCTGCGATAACTCAACAATCGACACTGATGCCTTCGCGAGCAGGCCCTCACCCTATCCTGTGTAATACGGACGGTGTGAGGGCGAGTTCGCACGCAAAGTCTATGTCAGCAACACCTCACCGAAACCGATCAACCTCGGAACGCAGATCCGCCGCCAGTTTCTCCAGCTCTTTGGCGGTCACTGCCAGATTGGCCACCACTTCACGCTGTTCACTGTTGGCCAACGCAATGCTCTGCAAATTGCTGCTGAGCAAGGTCGCGGTGCTGCTCTGCTCTTGGGTCGCCGTGGTGATCGCAGCGAATTGCTGGCCGGCCGAGCGACTTTGTTCGTCGATGCGCGCCAATGCCGTAGCGACGTTGGCGTTACGCGACAAGCCTTCCTGCATCAGCACGTTGCCCTGCTCCATGGTGCTGATGGCATTGCCGGTTTCCTGCTGGATGCTCTGGATCATGCCGGAGATTTCGTCAGTCGCCTGGCGGGTACGGGATGCCAGGTTACGGACTTCGTCGGCCACCACGGCAAAGCCACGACCCTGCTCGCCGGCGCGGGCGGCTTCGATCGCCGCGTTCAGCGCCAGCAGGTTGGTCTGTTCGGCAATCGAGGTAATCACGCCGACGATGCCGCCGATTTCCTGGGAGCGCTGACCCAGGGTGTTGATCACCGTTGCAGTGCTGTTCAACGCCCCGGCGATTTGCTCCAGAGACGAGGACGCTTCATCCATCGACGTTCGACCGATTTGCGTCTGTTGCGCATTTTCCTGAGCCAGACGCTGGGTGTTGCCCATGTTGTCGGCGATGTTCAGGGACGTGGCGCTGAATTCTTCGACGGCACCGGCCATGCTGGTGATCTCGCCCGACTGCTGCTCCATGCCTTCGTAGGCACCACCGGACAGCCCCGAGAGCGCCTGGGCACGACTGTTGACCTCTACCGAGGCCTTGCGGATGTGCTCGACCATCGTCGACAGCGCCTGGCTCATTTGGTTGAAGGCGCGGGCCAGTTGACCGATCTCGTCGTTGCTCGACACGTTCAAGCGCACGCTCAAATCACCGGCACCCAATGCTTCGGCCTGACGCACCAGATCACCCAACGGCGCGAGTTTGCTGCGCAATAACCAGACCGCCGAACCCACCGCAATCAGCATCGCCAGCAAACTGCCGATTGCCAACTGAATACCGACGCTCCAGGTCACGGCGCTGATTTCGGTTTTCGGCATGCTCGCCACCACCGACCACGGCCCCCCCTCGAACGGCACGGCGATGCTGTAGAAGTCTTCGGTCTTGTCGCTCCAGAACTCGCCTTTACCCGGGGTTTTCGCCAGCGCATTGATGGCCGGGACAGCCTGGTCCAGGGCTTCTACACCGGCAATCGGCACCAGCCATTTGTTTTGCTCATCCAGCAGCGCCAGCGAACCGGTCTGGCCGATGCGGAAGCGCTTGAGGTTTTCGAACTGGGCCTTCTGCGCATCGGTGTAATCAAAACCTACGTACAACACCGCGAACACCTTGCCGCTGCTGTCACGCAGCGGCGTGTACTGCGACATGTAAAAACGTTCAAAAAGCAGGGATCGACCGACGAAGCTCTGCCCCGCCATCAATCGAGCATAGGCCGGGTTCGCATGATCGAGCACCGTACCGATGGCGCGGCTGCCGTCCTGCTTGGTGACGTTGGTGCTGACGCGAATGAATTCTTCGCCGCTGCGCACGAACACCGTGGCCACACCCGCGGTCATCTGCTTGAACTCATCAACTTCCTTGAAGTTGTTGTTGAGCACTTCGCTTCCCAGGTGCAGGCCCGGCGTCTGCGTGCCCGCCACATTCACCGGTTCATCCGGGTGCACGGTAAGGCCCGCGCTGAAGCGCTTCTCGAACAGCCCTGCCAGGCGTTGGGTGCTTTCGCGCAATGTGCCGTGGAAAGTACTCAACTGATCGGCCAGCAATCGGGCCTCACTGGCCAAGTGCTCTTCGCGGGTCGCCAGGTTGGCCGTGTCCAGCGAACGCAGGGCGAACAAAGTACTGCCGGTGATGACAATGGCCAGTATCACGGCAAGCGCGAGACCAAGCTGTGAGGCGATCCGGGCACGAGGTTGAGACATGACAGCTCCTGGCCGAGCGACTGGATCATCCCGACCCCAATGCTCAGCAACATTTCTAATAATGGACAATATGTCGAACCTGCACGAAGGTCCTAACATGCAGATTTTCGGCGGCAAATCGAGATACTTGAGTAATTCGCCGGGATATAGCTTAAAGCCATCACCCAGGCAGCTCTATCGATTCAGCTCAATCGGTGGACATCCGGCAATTCCATGGCTCGTACTTCGCTCTGCAGGAAGTCGCCAAGACGGCGCAAACGTTCGCCTCCCGGGCGCGTTTTCGGCCAGACAAGGTAATAATGCTCACCGCTGGCGACGGCCGTCGGCCACGGCAGACTCAACCGCCCCTGGGCGACATCTTCCGCCACCATCAGCAGATCCCCCATGGAAACACCGTATCCTCGCGCGGCGGCGATCATGCCCAACTCCAGCGTGTCGAAGACCTGCCCACCCTTGAGCGACACTTGATCAGTCAAGCCCATATGCTCCAGCCAATTGCGCCAGTCGCGCCGATCGGGCGTTGGATGTAAGAGTTCGGCACTGGCCAGACGCGCTACGTCCCAGGGTTGATCCTTCAGAAGATTCGGTGCGCCCACAGGAATGAGTTCTTCAGGGAACAGGAAACTTGCCTCCCAGTCCGGAGGAAAGTTCCCGTTGCTGAGGATGACAGCGCAGTCGAACGGTTCATGGTTGAAATCCACCGAATCAACGTCCATCCAGGCACTGGTCAATTGCACTTCATTACCCGGTTGCAGGTGCCGAAATCGACTGAGCCGCGCCAGCAGCCAGCGCATGGTCAGGGTCGACGGCGCCTTCATGCGCAGGATGTCATCTTCGGCGCGCAGGGTATTGCAGGCTCGCTCAAGTGCTGTGAAGCCCTCGCGTATGCCCGGCAGGATCAGTCGCGCCGATTCGGTCAGTTGCAGGTTGCGGCCACTGCGATGAAACAAGCGGCAGGCAAAATGCTCTTCGAGCGTACGAATATGCCGGCTGACTGCGCTTTGGGTAATCGACAGCTCTTCGGCTGCGCGGGTAAACGAACTATGCCGCGCCGCCGCTTCGAATGCGCGCAGGGCATACAAGGGAGGAAGACGACGTGACATTGGGAATGCTCCTACAGCGGGACTTGGCCACCCTAGCAGAAACTCTGCAGCATGAGTTTGAATCATGCCATCCATCCTTTTTATCCCTTTGTGCAAACCCCGTGAAGCGCCGAGAATCGGTGCTTTCCTCTTCACGTTGATGATCGAGCCTGATGACCATGCAGCATCCAGCACGTACTGAACTCTGGGCCATCCTGCGGCTGGCGGGGCCGTTGATTGCCTCACAGTTGGCGCACATGCTGATGGTGCTCACCGACACCTTGATGATGGCCCGCCTGAGTCCCGAGGCGCTGGCCGGTGGCGGGCTGGGTGCGGCGACCTATTCGTTCGTGTCGATTTTCTGCATTGGCGTGATCGCGGCGGTCGGCACACTGGTGGCGATCCGTCAGGGCGCGGGCGACATTCTTGGCGCGGCCCGACTGACCCAGGCCGGAGTGTGGTTGGCCTGGCTGATGGCGCTGGGCGCCGGGTTACTGCTGTGGAACCTCAAACCGGTGTTGCTGCTGTTCGGCCAGACCGAAAGCAACGTACAAGCGGCGGGGCAATTTCTGATCTTTTTGCCGTTCGCCCTGCCCGGTTATCTGAGTTTCATGGCCTTGCGCGGCTTCACCAGCGCCATCGGCCGCGCGACACCGGTGATGGTTATCAGCCTGGGCGGCACGGTGGCCAACTTCCTGCTCAACTACGCGTTGATCACCGGCATGTTCGGCCTGCCGAAACTCGGTTTGATGGGCATCGGCCTGGTCACCGCGATTGTCGCCAACCTCATGGCCCTGGCGCTGGCATGGCACATTCGCCGGCATCCTGCGTACGAGGCGTATCCGCTGCGCCAGGGGTTGCTGCGGCTCAACCGACAGTATTTGAAGGAGCTGTGGCGACTGGGTCTGCCGATTGGCGGCACCTATGCAGTGGAAGTCGGACTGTTTGCGTTCGCGGCGTTGTGCATGGGCACCATGGGCAGCACCCAACTGGCGGCGCACCAGATCGCCCTGCAAATCGTCTCGGTGGCGTTCATGGTCCCGGCGGGCATCTCCTACGCCATCACCATGCGCATCGGTCAGCATTACGGCGCCGGGCAATTGCTCGATGCGCGACTGGCCGGCCGGGTCGGCATCGCCTTCGGTGCGGCGGCGATGCTGTGTTTCGCAATGGTCTTCTGGCTGCTGCCGAATCAGTTGATCGGCCTGTTCCTGGACCACAACGACCCGGCGTTCCGTGAAGTCATCAATCTGGCCGTGAGCCTCTTGGCGGTAGCGGCGTGGTTCGAGCTGTTCGACGGCACGCAAACCATTGCCATGGGCTGCATTCGCGGGCTCAAGGATGCCAAGACCACGTTCCTGGTCGGCCTGGGATGCTATTGGCTGATCGGCGCACCGGCCGCATGGTGGATGGCGTTCCATTTGAACTGGGGGCCGACGGGCGTCTGGTGGGGCCTGGCGCTGGGACTGGCTTGCGCGGCGGTCAGTTTGACGCTGGCGTTTGAGTGGAAGATGAAGCGGATGATTCGGCGGGAGCCAACACTTGAGGAAGGTTTCCGGATGGCTCAACCTGACTGAAATCCCCGGGGATTGTGTGGCGAGGGCGCTTGCTCCCGCTCGGCTGCGCTGCTGTCGCAAAGCTTTTGGGGTCGCTGCGCGACCCAGCGGGAGCAAGCTCCCTCGCCACCCAAAGCGCGTTCCTGCAAACGGTTACACCACCACTTCCAGCGCCGGCTGCTGACTGCTACCAAACATCAGGTACTCCACCAGATCCGCCAGCGCCAACGGCTTGCTGATCAGATAGCCCTGCACTTGATCGCATTCGAACCCGCGCAACAATTCCAGTTGCTCTGGCGTTTCCACGCCTTCGGCGACGACTTCGAGATTGAGGTTGTGCGCCAGGTTGATCATCGCGTGGACCAGTTTGCGGTTCTCTTCGCGCTGTTCCATGCCGCCGACAAAGCTCTTGTCGATCTTCAGCAAAGTGATCGGCAGGCTGTTGAGGTGCACGAACGATGAGAACCCGGTGCCGAAGTCGTCGAGGGAGAAGCGCACGCCCAGACGCCCGAGGGCATCCATGGTTTGCTTCACCAGATCGCTACGACGCATCACCGCGGTTTCGGTCAATTCGAATTCCAGCCACTGTGCCTCGACGCCGCGCTCGGCAATCAACCGGCTCAAGGTCGAAAGCAACTGGCTGTCCTGGAATTGACGGAACGACAAGTTGATCGCCATGTGCAACGGCGGCAAACCCAGCTCCAGCAATGCCTGCATGTCACGCAGGGCACGGGAAATCACCCAGTAACCCAGCGGCACGATCAGGCCGCTTTGTTCGGCCAGCGGCACGAATTCGCTTGGCGGCAACAACCCGCGTTCAGCGTGACGCCAGCGCACGAGCGCTTCGAGACCGACGATCTGCCCGTCCTCAAGGTTCAGGCGTGGCTGGTAGTGCAGCTCCAGCTCATCGCGGCGCAACGCCCGGCGCAGCTCGGTTTCGAGATCGGCAATGCTGCGGGCATTGCGATTGATGCGTTCGTTGAAGATGTGGAAGGTGCAGCCTTGAGTGCTCTTGGCCTGCTGCATGGCAATGTGCGCGTGCCACATCAACGGGTCGGCACCGGCTTGGGCACGGGCATGGGCGATGCCCAGGCTGGAACCGATCAACAGGCTTTCGCCGTCGACCCAGTAGGGCTCGGCCAGCGCTTCGGTGATGCGTTCGGCCATCCACTCGGCGCGTTGAGGGGCGCGGCGGGTGTCGATCAGCAGCGCGAACTCATCGCTGCCCAGCCGCGCCAGTTGATCACCGGCTTCGAGCTGGCTTTTGAGCCGGGCGACCACTTGCAGGATCAACCGGTCGCCCGCCTGATGGCCAAGGGCGTCGTTGGCATGACGGAAGTTATCGAGGTCGAGATGCCCGAGCGCCAGACCGCGACCGTCGTTTTCCGCCAGGCGCGCCGTCAGCAAGGTCTGGAAACCCTGGCGATTGGCAATGCCGGTGAGCGGATCTTGTTCGGCCAGGCGTTGCAAAGTGGTTTCCAGCACGCCCCGCTCGCGCACATGCCGCAAGCACCGGCGCAGCATGCCGGGGTCGAGATGGTCGCGAACCAGCCAGTCGCTGACGCCGTCGGGCGGTGTGAGCGGCTCGTGCTCAAGCAGCAACACCGTCGGCAGACAGCAACGGCCCGGCGCCGGCTGAAGAGCCGGGATCGTCAATAACACCGCACTGCGGTTGTCATCGAACAGGCTGCTGACCGACTCCCAACTCGGCGCGCTGATGAGCACGGCCGAGCTCCCCATCGGAGCCAGACACTCGCGCAACAACGCTGCCCACGCTGGCTCTTCGGCCAGTAGCAGCAAACGCAAGGGTTCGACAGGCGTAGACAAGCTAGCTCCCTAGACTCTGCAAAGATGTAGGCGACGGGCATTATGCCGTGCCGACAACTAATGACAATGACATCAGTTATCAAACGAGGTCTTTGTATCCGGAATTACGAACATTAGACGCAAATCCGTTGCGCATCCTGCGTGAAAGTAACAAAAGCGGCAATTAGAGATCGCGTGTTGCGTCACAAGTCGGAGAGAGCAGCACAATTTGCTGAGCCTGTTAAAATGCCGGCCCATTTCGTGACTGACTCCTGAATTTACCTATGTCCCGACTCAATCCCCGGCAGCAAGAAGCCGTGAGCTACGTCGGCGGCCCTCTTTTGGTGCTCGCCGGTGCAGGCTCCGGCAAGACCAGCGTGATCACGCGCAAAATCGCGCACCTGATCCAGAACTGCGGCATCCGCGCCCAGTACATCGTCGCCATGACCTTTACCAACAAGGCCGCCCGCGAGATGAAGGAACGGGTCGGCACCCTGCTGCGTGCCGGTGAAGGTCGCGGGCTGACGGTCTGCACCTTCCACAACCTGGGCCTGAACATCATCCGCAAGGAACACGTGCGGCTGGGCTACAAGCCGGGCTTCTCGATCTTCGACGAGACCGACGTCAAGGCCCTGATGACCGATATCATGCAGAAGGAATACTCGGGCGACGACGGTGTCGACGAGATCAAGAACATGATCGGCGCCTGGAAAAACGACCTGATCCTGCCGGCCCAGGCCCTGGAAAACGCGCGTAACCCCAAAGAGCAGACCGCTGCCATCGTCTACACCCACTACCAGCGCACGCTCAAGGCGTTCAACGCGGTGGACTTCGACGACCTGATCCTGCTGCCGGTAAAACTGTTCGAAGAACATGCCGACATCCTGGAAAAGTGGCAGAACAAGGTGCGCTACCTGCTGGTGGACGAGTACCAGGACACCAACGCCAGCCAGTATTTGCTGGTGAAAATGCTCATTGGCAAGCGCAACCAGTTCACCGTGGTGGGCGACGACGACCAGTCGATCTACGCCTGGCGCGGCGCTCGCCCGGAAAACCTGATGCTGCTCAAGGAAGACTACCCGTCCTTGAAAGTGGTGATGCTGGAGCAGAACTACCGCTCCACCAGCCGCATCCTGCGCTGCGCCAACGTGCTGATTTCGAACAACCCGCACGAATTTGAAAAGCAGCTGTGGAGTGAAATGGGCCACGGCGACGAGATCCGCGTGATCCGCTGCCGCAACGAGGACGCCGAAGCCGAGCGCGTGGCCATGGAAATCCTCAGCCTGCACTTGCGCACCGACCGTCCGTACAGCGATTTCGCAATCCTCTATCGCGGCAACTACCAGGCCAAGCTGATCGAGCTGAAATTGCAGCACCATCAGGTGCCGTATCGTTTGTCGGGTGGCAACAGCTTTTTCGGACGTCAGGAAGTGAAGGACCTGATGGCCTACTTCCGCCTGATCGTGAACCCGGATGACGACAACGCCTTCCTGCGGGTGATCAACGTGCCGCGTCGCGAGATCGGCTCGACCACCCTGGAAAAACTCGGCAACTATGCGACCGAGCGCAAGATCTCGATGTACGCCGCCACCGACGAAATCGGCCTGGGTGAGCACCTGGACAGCCGCTTCACCGATCGCCTGTCGCGTTTCAAGCGCTTCATGGACAGGGTCCGCGAGCAGTGTGCCGGCGAAGATCCGATCTCGGCGCTGCGCAGCATGGTCATGGACATCGACTACGAGAACTGGCTGCGCACCAACAGCTCCAGCGACAAGGCCGCCGACTACCGCATGGGCAACGTCTGGTTCCTGATCGAGGCGTTGAAAAACACCCTGGAGAAGGACGAAGAAGGCGAGATGACCGTCGAGGACGCCATCGGCAAACTGGTCTTGCGCGACATGCTCGAGCGCCAGCAGGAAGAAGAAGACGGCGCCGAAGGCGTGCAGATGATGACCTTGCACGCCTCCAAGGGCCTGGAATTCCCCTACGTGTTCATCATGGGCATGGAAGAGGAAATCCTCCCGCACCGCTCCAGTATCGAAGCCGATACCATCGAAGAGGAACGCCGCCTGGCCTACGTGGGCATCACCCGCGCGCGCCAGACCCTGGCCTTTACCTTCGCTGCCAAGCGCAAGCAGTACGGCGAGATCATCGATTGCGCGCCGAGCCGCTTCCTCGATGAGTTGCCACCGGACGACCTCGCCTGGGAAGGCAACGACGATACCCCGACCGAAGTCAAAGCCGTGCGCGGAAACAACGCATTGGCGGATATACGCGCGATGTTAAAGCGCTAGAATTGACACTTTTATTGACACCTTCGGCGCAAAAGGCGCCAACAGAGGACAGCTTCATGGAAGCACTGCACCAGAAAATTCGTGAACAAGGCATCGTGCTTTCCGACCAGGTCCTGAAAGTCGACGCCTTTCTGAACCACCAGATCGACCCGGCCCTGATGAAGCTGATCGGCGACGAGTTCGCCTCGCTGTTCAAGGACTCGGGCATCACCAAGATCGTCACCATCGAAGCCTCGGGCATTGCACCGGCGATCATGACCGGCCTGAACCTCGGTGTACCGGTGATTTTCGCCCGCAAGCACCAGTCCCTGACCCTGACCGAAAACCTGCTGTCGGCGACCGTCTACTCGTTCACCAAGCAGACCGAAAGCACCGTGGCGATCTCCCCGCGCCACCTGACCAGCAGCGACCGCGTGCTGACCATCGATGACTTTCTGGCCAACGGTAAGGCATCCCAGGCGCTGATCTCGATCATCAAGCAGGCTGGCGCGACCGTAGCCGGCCTGGGCATCGTGATCGAGAAATCGTTCCAGGGTGGGCGTGCCGAGTTGGATTCTCAGGGCTATCGCGTGGAATCGCTGGCGCGCGTCAAGTCGCTGAAAGATGGCGTTGTGACCTTCATCGAATAACCACACCGCAAATCACTGTGGGAGCTGGCTTGCCAGCGATGGCGGCCAGACAGCCAACGAAGATGTTGAATGTCAGGGCCTCATCGCTGGCAGGCCAGCTCCCACAGTTGTGTTGGGTGGCAGCTATTGCGCGGTAGCCTTCAGGCCGGTTAGCAGGAGGCGTTGATAAAGGTCTTCTTTCAACCCTTCCGGCTGGCTCAGCTGCATCCGCTCCAGGTGTCCGGGAAATGTCGAAGCCTCGGGTGCATCCAGCGCAGCCTTACCCAACTCCAGAATCTCGCTCAGCTTGAACTTGCTCTTCAACCAGTTCAGCGCCCGCAACACGTCCCGCTCCACCTCGGTGAAATCACAGCCCAACGGATACTCGGGAAACAGCGGCGCATGCCGCGCGGCGATCGCCTGCAAACGTTCAGGGCGGTTGTCGGTAAAGCGCGGATCGAGGTGGAAATCCTTCGGTAGCTTGCCAACCTTTTGCGCCTGTTCGATCAGCCCGGGCTGAAAGCGTGAGTCACTGATATTGAGCAAGGCTTCGATCACTGCTGCATCGGTTTTGCCGCGAAGATCGGCAATGCCGTATTCGGTGACCACAATATCGCGCAGATGCCGCGGAATGGTGCAGTGGCCGTACTCCCAAACAATGTTCGAACTGACCTCGCCCCCCGACTCGCGCCAGCTGCGCAGCAGCAACACCGAGCGCGCGCCTTGCAGTGCATGACCCTGCACCACAAAGTTGTACTGCCCGCCTACGCCGCTGAGCACGCGCCCGTCTTCGAGCTGATCCGCCACGGCAGCCCCCAGCAGGGTCACGGTAAACGCCGTGTTGATGAACCGCGCATCGAGGCGCTGCAAACGCTTGAGTTCTTCCTGACCGTATAGCTCGTTGATGTAGCTGATGCGGGTCATGTTGAATTCGAGCCGCTTGTTTTGCGGCAACTCACGCAAGCGCTCATAGAAACTGCGCGGCCCGAGAAAGAAACCGCCGTGGACCGAGATGCCATCGGTTTGCGCCGCTTCGTCGAGGGTGCCGGCATTCGCCTGCTGCTGGGTCGGCACATCGGGGTACACCTTGCGCCGCACGATGCCCGCATCGGCCAGCACCAGCAGGCCGTTGACGAACATTTCGCTGCAACCGTAAAGGCCTCTGGCGAATGGCTCGATGCCGCCTTCGCGCTCGATCAGTTGCGCCCACTGGCTGAGATTTACATCCGCCAACACTGCCTTGTAACCGTCGTTGTCGGCTTGGCGCGCCAGCAACGCCGCCGTCAGCGCGTCGCCCATGGAACCGATGCCGATCTGCAAAGTACCGCCATCGCGCACCAGTGTGCTGGCATGCAGGCCGATCAGATGATCCTGCAAACCCACCGGCATGTTCGGCGTCGAGAACAGGGTTGTGTTGTCTTTCTCGTCAATCAAAAGGTCAAACGTATCGATCCCGACTTCGGCATCACCGGGCATGTAGGGCAAATCGTTATGCACCTGGCCGACCATCAGAATGGTCTGGCCGGCAGCCCGGCGCCTGGCGATCATCGGCAACAGGTCGAGGGTGATGTCCGGGTTGCAGCTCAGACTCAAGCGATCGGGATGATCAGCGTGGCTGGCAACCAGTTGCGCCACCAGGTTCAACCCGGCGGCGTTGATGTCCCGAGCCGCGTGACTGTAATTGCTGCTGACGTAATCCTGCTGCGCCGCTGCGCTGTTGAGCAGGCTGCCAGGTTGCATGAAGAACTGCTGGATGCGGATATTGACCGGCAAGCTGTCGCGGCGCAGATCGGCTAGAAACTCCAGTTCCGGATAATCGCCGAAGACATTTTCGATGAAGGGCTCGAGAAAGCGCTTTTGCAAGCCGTCGCCCAATGGCGGGCGACCAAGGCACAACGCGGTGTAGATCGTCAGCTGCCGCTGCGGCAACTGCGCCACGCGCCGATACAGCGCGTTGACGAAATGGTTGGGCTTGCCCAGGCCCAGGGGCAGGCCCATGTGAATATGCGCTGGCAACCGCGCCAGTACATCGTCGACTGCTTGCTCGATAGAACACAGCTGCACCATCCGATCCTCCCTTACATTCCATGACGTGGGGTTGGACCGAGCTTGCCGGGTCTTTGCTGCAATGAACAGTCTTTAAAGTGGGAGCCAGCCTGCTGGCGATAGCGGAGTGTCAGGCAGCAAGGATGTTGTTTGTGCCGACGTCATCGCGGGCAAGCCGCGCTCCCACAGGTTTTGATGTTCGCCGCAGTTTTTGTGCACGGCGCAAACCACCTGCTCGCGATGGTCGTCAACGATAACGCGGAGTGTCTGATGCCCCGTTGCGTCTGTTGGTTTTTTCGCGAGCAGGCTCGCTCCTACAGGGAGGGCGCGGTTTATTTGCAATCGCAGGCACAAAAAAGCCGCTCGCAAGCGGCTTTTTGGCGTCAGAGTCGGGCTGTTACAGACCGGACATCTCTTTGATCGCGCCTTTGAGTTCGTCATCGGTGCAATCGGCGCAAGTGCCTTTAGGCGGCATCGCGTTGATACCGGTAATGGCTTTGGCCAGGATGCCGTCGAGGCCGCCCTGGTGATCGGCACGCTCTTTCCAGGCAGCCTTGTCGCCGATTTTCGGCGCACCCAGCAGGCCGGTACCGTGGCAAGCGTTGCAGTGCTTGGCAATCACATCTTTAGGCGCTTTAGCACCACCACCGCCGCCGGCAGTAGCGGCTACTTCCATGCCCTTGCACTCTTTACCTTGAACACACACCTGGCCGACTGGCTCGAGGCGTTTGGCAATTTCGTCGTTCGTCGCAGCTTGAGCGCTGACAGCCCAGAGGGCCAATACGGTTGCTGGTACGGCCAGCATTTTCATAATTAGATTCACGCGTTCACCCTCAATGGTGGCTAGTCACGCCTACGGCCACGGTTCGCAGGCGGGCGCAAGTATAGCGGTAAGCCCGCGACACTGAAACAACCCCAAAGTCGAAGGGGTCTTGTTGTGCAACGGTAAAACGGCTCGGGTGCCTCGGCCATGCTGGCAGGGCGCCTCTTTTCTTAAAAGTTTGCCGGTGTAGCTGCGCTGATTAGTCGCGCCGGCGCGTCGAACGGATTTCGGAAACGATGCGGCTTGGTACTTTCAAAGTAGTAGCTATCGCCCGCTTCGAGCACAAAAGTTTCAAGCCCGACGACAAGCTCCAGTCGACCTTCCACCAGAATTCCGGTTTCCTCGCCCTCATGGGTGAGCATCTCCTCACCGGTGTCGGCGCCTGGCGGGTAGATTTCATTGAGGAACGCGATAGCCCGGCTCGGGTGTGCCCGGCCGACCAGTTTCATGGTCACGGCGCCATCGGAAATATCGATCAGCTCGTTGGCCTTGTAGACGATCTGAGTCGGTATTTCCTGCAGGATTTCTTCGGAAAAGAACTCGACCATGGACATGGGAATCCCGCCCAACACTTTCCTCAGCGAGCTGATCGAGGGGCTGACGCTGTTTTTCTCGATCATCGAAATGGTGCTGTTGGTGACGCCCGCACGCTTGGCGAGCTCACGCTGGGAAAGACCTTTGAGCTTACGGATCGATTGCAGTCGTTCGCCGACGTCCAATGCAGGAGCCTCCAGGGATTCAGTTTGTTGGAATATTGAGCGTTATCATGGCGACAGCGTTCAGTATTTACAACACTTTGACCTGAATCCTGTTCGGCGAAGCGACTTCCGGCGCTTCAGTCCCCGGAATAGAGCATCGGCACCCGACGCAGGTTGCAGAAGATCTGATAAGGAATCGTGCCGGCGGCAATGGCCACGTCGCTGGCCAGGATGTTTTTGCCCCACAACTCGACGGTCGAGCCCAGTCCCGCTTGCGGGATATCGGTCAGGTCGACACACAACATGTCCATCGACACCCGACCGATCAACTGGCTGCGCTGCCCAGCCACCAGCACCGGAGTGCCGGTTGGCGCCAGGCGTGGGTAACCATCGGCGTAACCCATGGCCACCACGCCGACGCGCATCGGTTTTGGAGTAATGAATTTCGCCCCATAACCAATCGGCTCGCCAGCAGGCAGTTCACGCACGCAGATCACTTTCGACTCCAGGGTCATCACCGGTTGCAGGCGCGAGGCCACGGTGTTGGCCTCCTCAAAAGGCGTGGCGCCGTAGAGCATGATGCCCGGGCGAACCCAGTCACTGGGAATCTGCGGCCAGCCCAGCACAGCCGGCGAGTTACGCAGGCTGATTTCAGCGGACAAGCCCTGGCGCGCCGCTTCGAATACCGCCGCCTGCTCGACACTGGCCTGGCTGTTCAATTCATCGGCACGGGCGAAGTGGCTCATCAGCACGATTTTCGCGACATTGCCGCTGGCCAGCAGCCGTTGATAGCCTGCTTGATAATCCTTCGGATGCAGGCCCACCCGGTGCATGCCCGAATCGAGTTTGAGCCAGACGATGATCGGCTTGTTCAGCGCAGCCTTTTCGATCGCCTCGAGCTGCCACAGCGAATGCACCACGCACCAGAAATCATGCTCGACGATCAGCGACAGCTCATCGGCTTCGAAAAAACCTTCCAGCAACAACACCGGCGCGCGAATACCCGCAGCGCGCAGTTCCAGGGCCTCTTCGATACAGGCCACGGCAAAACCGTCCGCCTCGCCTTCCAGCGCCTGGGCGCAACGCACCGCGCCATGGCCGTAGGCATCTGCCTTGATCACCGCAAGGGCTTTGGCGCCGGTGATTTCACGGGCGATCTGGTAGTTGTGACGCAGGGCTTGGAGGTCGATCAGGGCACGGGCAGGGCGCATGGCGGCAGACTTCTGGTCGGTCGTTTCGAAGAACCGGCACTGGCGGACGGCGTGAACCGTTACCAGCGCCGGGGGAGGAATCTCTGGCTTGAAGCGCAGCGGCTATAACCGCGAGCTCATCGTGTCATTGGTGAGCTGGCGCCGGACTGACATGTTTTGCAGTCTCTTGGGTTTTGTTGCCATAACGGGAAATATCCAGGCCTTCGGCGCTGATCTGTGGCTTTTTCTTGGCCATCAGGTCCGCCAGCAAGCGACCCGAACCGCACGCCATGGTCCAGCCGAGAGTGCCGTGACCGGTGTTCAGGAACAGGTTCTTGAACGGGGTGGCGCCAACGATCGGGGTACCGTCCGGCGTGGTCGGACGCAGGCCGGTCCAGAAACTGGCTTCGGCCAGATTGCCGCCCTGAGGATAAAGGTCATTGACGATCATCTCCAGGGTTTCGCGCCGACGAGGGTTCAGTGACAGGTCAAAACCGGCGATCTCCGCCATGCCGCCGACGCGGATGCGGTTGTCGAAACGGGTGATCGCGACTTTGTAGGTTTCGTCGAGAATGGTCGACGTCGGCGCCATCGCCGGGTTGGTGATCGGCACGGTCAGCGAGTAGCCCTTGAGCGGGTACACCGGCGCTTTGATCCCCAGCGGCTTGAGCAATTGCGGCGAGTAGCTGCCGAGTGCCAGCACGTAGCGGTCGGCGGTTTCCAGCTTGCCGTCGATCCACACGCCGTTGATGCGGTCACCGGCGAAGTCGAGGCGCTGGATGTCCTGGCCAAAACGGAATTGCACACCGAGGTTCGCCGCCATTTCGGCAAGCTTGGTGGTGAACATCTGGCAGTCGCCAGTCTGGTCATTCGGCAGGCGCAGGGCACCGGCGAGAATGTCGGTGACACTGGCCAATGCCGGCTCAACGCGGGCAATGCCTTCGCGGTCGAGCAGTTCGAACGGCACGCCGGACTCTTTCAGCACGGCGATGTCTTTCGCCGCGCCGTCCAGTTGGGCCTGGGTGCGGAACAGTTGGGTGGTACCCAGGCTGCGGCCTTCGTAGGCAATGCCGGTCTCGGCACGCAGTTCGTCGAGGCAATCACGGCTGTACTCGGACAGGCGGACCATGCGCTCCTTGTTCACCGCGTAACGGCTGGCGGTGCAGTTGCGCAGCATCTGCGCCATCCACAGGTATTGATCGATGTCGGCGGTGGCCTTGATCGCCAGCGGGGCGTGGCGCTGCAGCAGCCACTTGATGGCTTTGAGCGGCACGCCCGGCGCGGCCCACGGCGAGGCATAACCCGGCGACACTTGGCCGGCGTTGGCGAAACTGGTCTCCATGGCAGCGGCTGGCTGCCGGTCGACCACCACCACTTCAAACCCGGCACGCGCCAGATAGTAAGCACTGGTGGTACCGATGACGCCGCTACCCAAGACCATGACGCGCATTTTTATTTCCCTCATCGCGGCAAACCGCTGACGTTTGTTGTTCAGAGCTTCAGATGTGCGCAGTGTAAAAAAGATTTGCCAGTGCTTTTCACTATATAAGCGCCTATATTTGGCGACAATTCTCGGCAAAAACCCTTTTCACGGAGGCGCATCCCCTATGCGTACCAATACTCAGACCAAACGGGAACTGGACAAGATCGACCGCAATATTCTGCGGATTCTCCAAGCGGACGGGCGTATCTCTTTTACCGAACTGGGGGAAAAGGTCGGGCTCTCGACCACGCCCTGTACCGAGCGGGTCCGGCGCCTGGAGCGCGAAGGGATCATCATGGGCTACAACGCGCGGCTCAATCCGCAGCATTTGAAGGGCAGCCTGCTGGTGTTCGTCGAGATCAGCCTCGACTATAAATCCGGCGATACTTTCGAAGAGTTTCGACGTGCAGTGTTGAAGCTGCCGCACGTGCTGGAGTGTCATCTGGTGTCAGGGGATTTCGACTACCTGGTGAAAGCGCGGATTTCCGAGATGGCCTCGTACCGCAAACTGCTGGGCGACATCCTGCTCAAGCTGCCGCATGTGCGCGAATCCAAGAGCTACATCGTGATGGAAGAGGTGAAAGAGAGCCTGACCTTGCCGATTCCGGATTAAAAGGCTGCGATCTGTTAAACCAACACCTGCCGATTCGAGGCCATGTACTCAAAGACCTGTTTCTCGACCCTCGGGTGAATCAGTTCGACCGGCCCGCGCCCGTTGGGACATGGCAAGGTCTTGGTGGTGCCGAACAACCGGCAGATCAGCGGTCGCTCGTCATACACCGTGCAACCGTGCGGGCCGAGATGAACGCAATTGAGTTCATCCATGGCGGCTTCCTGCTCGGCCCGGGTCTTGCGCGGCAGGCGTGACATTTCTTCCGGCGAGGTGGTCACCGGCCCACAGCAGTCATGGCAACCGGGCACGCACTCGAACGAGGGGATCTGCTGGCGCAGTGTGCGGATTTTCTGGCTGTTGCAACTCATTGAAGCATCGACCGAAGGTGGAATAGATGCGGATTCTGACGCAAAAGCCTTGATCCAGACAGTGCCGGCCGACCAATGTTGCCCCTCTGGGTAGGTCCGCTTATGCTCCGGCAAATTTTCTGAACATAGAAACCAGGATGACGCGCATGAACGCCCGTGCCCAGCACACTGCCTCCTATTACGCCGCCAGCAGCCTGCCGCAACCGGATTATCCGGCGCTCGCCGGTGAAGTGCTGGCCGATGTGTGCGTGGTCGGCGGTGGGTTCTCGGGGTTGAACACGGCGCTGGAGTTGGCCGAGCGCGGTCTCAGCGTGGTACTGCTCGAAGCCCGCAAGATTGGCTGGGGAGCCAGCGGACGCAACGGTGGCCAGTTGATTCGTGGGATCGGCCACGGCCTCGACCAGTTCACCAATGTGATTGGCGTCGACGGCGTACGGCAGATGAAACTGATGGGCCTGGAAGCCGTGGAAATCGTCCGACAGCGAATCGAGCGATTCCAGATTCCCTGCGACCTGACCTGGGGCTACTGCGACCTGGCTAACAAACCCCGCGATCTCGAGGGCTTCGCCGAAGATGCCGCAGAGTTGCGCAGCCTCGGTTACCGCTATGAAACCCGGCTGCTGCAACCTGATGAAATGCACACCGTGGTAGGTTCCGACCGCTACGTGGGCGGCTTGATCGACATGGGCTCCGGCCATTTGCATCCGCTTAACCTGGCGCTGGGCGAAGCAGCCGCTGCACAGCAACTGGGCGTGCAACTTTTCGAGCAATCCGCCGTTACCCGCATCGACTACGGTCCCGAGGTCAAGGTCCATACCGCCCAAGGCTCAGTCCGCGCCAAAACCCTGGTACTCGGCTGCAATGCCTATCTCAACGGCCTCAATCCGCAACTCAGCGGCAAAGTGCTGCCCGCCGGCAGCTACATCATCGCCACCGAGCCCCTGAGCGAAGAGCTGGCCCACGCCCTGCTGCCACAGAACATGGCGGTCTGTGATCAACGGGTGGCCCTGGATTACTACCGACTCTCCGCGGACCGTCGCTTGCTGTTTGGTGGCGCCTGCCATTATTCCGGGCGCGACCCGAAAGACATTGCGGCCTATATGCGACCAAAGATGCTGGAGGTGTTTCCCCGCCTGAGCGATGTGAGGATCGACTATCAATGGGGCGGCATGATCGGCATCGGCGCCAATCGACTGCCGCAAATCGGCCGACTCATGGACCAACCAAACGTGTATTACGCCCAGGCTTACTCCGGTCATGGTGTGAACGCCACGCACCTGGCAGGGAAGCTGCTGGCCGAGGCTATCAGTGGTCAGCACAGCGGTGGGTTTGATCTGTTTGCCAAAGTGCCGCACATCACCTTCCCGGGCGGCAAGCATTTGCGTTCGCCGTTGCTGGCATTGGGGATGTTGTGGCATCGGCTTAAAGAGTTGGCCTGAGACATTTATGGCGTTGGTGCCGACGCCATCGCGGGCAAGCCTTGCTCCTACAGGTCATGCGTCACTCTTGAGATCAACACTAACTGTAGGAGCAAGGCTTGCCCGCGATGAGGCCCGAAAAAACACCACAAAAACTCAGATCCGCCAGAACGGCTTGAGCCCCTCCTCCCGCGCCTGCTCCCGCGTCAGCCCGACATCCTTGAGCTGGTCAGGCGTCAGGGCCAGCAACGCCTTGCGCGTGTGCAGGCGCTGCCAGAACAGATCCCAGCGGCTCAGGCCGGACGGCGCGTTGCGCTTGAGCGCATGGCGCGAATTGTCCTGTTGCCCTGCCTCCAGTTCCTGACTGTGTAACGTCAGCCGCACATCGCTCAAACCGTTCATTTTGAATGCTCCTGTTTACTTGGGTAGCCAGAGATTCCATGATGCGCGGGCGACGAAAAGCGTTACAGATTCAAAGCAACTGTATTAACTCCATACAGATTTACTGAATTCACCTCTGAATCGAAGATTTTTGCTTGATCTGTACTGGTTAACCGACTCAATCACCTCGAGGCTGCGCCATGACCCTCTACGTCAATCTCGCCGAATTGCTCGGTACGCGGATCGAACAGGGCTTCTATCGCCCCGGCGATCGACTGCCGTCGGTGCGGGCGTTAAGCGTTGAACACGGGGTCAGCTTGAGTACCGTGCAACAGGCGTATCGGGTACTGGAGGACAGCGGGCTGGCCATGCCGAGGCCCAAGTCGGGGTACTTTGTGCCAGCCAGTCGCCAATTGCCGGAGCTGCCAGCGGTGGGCCGCCCGGCCCAGCGCCCGGTGGACATCTCACAATGGGATCAGGTGCTGGAGCTGATCCGCGCGGTACCGCGCAAGGATGTCGTACAGCTTGGGCGAGGCATGCCGGACATCACTTCGCCCACCATGAAGCCGCTACTGCGCGACCTGGCGCGGATCAGCCGGCGACAGGACATGCCCGGCCTGTATTACGACAACATCCACGGCAACCTCGAACTGCGCGAGCAAATCGCCCGCCTGATGCTCGACTCCGGCTGTCAGTTGGGGCCGGGCGATCTGGTCGTAACCACCGGTTGCCATGAAGCGCTGTCCACCAGCATCCGCGCCATCTGCGAGCCGGGAGACATCGTGGCCGTGGACTCGCCGAGCTTTCACGGCGCCATGCAAACCCTCAAGGGCCTGGGCATGAAAGCCCTGGAAATCCCCACCGACCCGCTCACGGGAATAAGCCTGGACGCACTGGAGCTGGCGCTGGAGCAATGGCCGATCAAGGCCATCCAGTTGACGCCGAACTGCAACAATCCACTGGGCTACATCATGCCGGAGTCGCGCAAACGTTCGTTGCTGATGCTCGCACAGCGTTTCGATGTGGCGATCATCGAGGACGATGTGTATGGCGAACTGGCTTATACCTATCCACGCCCGCGCACGATCAAATCCTTCGACGAGGATGGCCGCGTCCTGCTGTGCAGCTCCTTTTCCAAGACCCTGGCGCCCGGGCTGCGCATTGGCTGGGTCGCGCCGGGGCGGTATCTGGAGCGGGTGTTGCACATGAAATACATCAGCACCGGTTCCACCGCGCCGCAACCGCAGATTGCCATTGCCGAATTCCTCAAGGGCGGACACTTCGAACCGCATTTGCGGCGGATGCGCACGCAATATCAGCGTAATCGCGACATGATGATCGATTGGGTGAGCCGTTACTTTCCCGCCGGCACCCGCGCCAGCCGCCCTCAAGGCAGTTTCATGCTGTGGGTAGAACTACCGGAAGGCTTCGATACACTGAAACTGAATCGTGCCTTGTACGATCAGGGCGTACAGATTGCGGTCGGCAGCATTTTTTCCGCATCCGGCAAGTACCGCAATTGTCTGCGCATGAACTACGCTGCCAAACCAACGGCACAGATTGAAGAAGCCGTGCGCAAGGTCGGCGCCGCCGCCATCAAGCTGCTGGCCGACGACGGATTGCCCGACTGACCTTTTTGCGGATATCAGCGTCCATATGCCAACATCTGCCGCCAACCGGAACGAGCCCACGTGAGAGTCAGACAGCCCCTGCTTGCTCTTGCGTTGCTCGCGTCGCTCCTCGGCGGTTGCGCCAGTTTCGATGTGCAGCGCGAACCGAGCCAGGCGTTGCCGGCGAGTGCCTCGGCGTTTGGCCGTTCGGTCCAGGCCCAGGCGGCTTCCCATGAAGGACAGTCGGGATTTCGCCTGTTGTCCGACAGTACCGAGGCCTTTACCGCCCGCGCCGAATTGATTCGCAACGCTCAAAGCAGCCTCGACCTGCAGTACTACATCGTCCATGACGGCATCAGTACGCGAATGCTGGTGGAGGAATTGCTCAAGGCCGCCGATCGCGGCGTGCGCGTACGCATTCTGCTCGACGACACCACCAGCGACGGCCTGGACCGCACCATCGCCACGCTGGCGGCACATCCGCAGATCCAGATTCGCGTGTTCAATCCGTTGCATTTGGGCCGCAGCACTGGCGTCACACGCACCATGGGCCGGTTGTTCAACCTCTCGCAGCAGCATCGGCGCATGCACAACAAGTTGTGGCTGGCCGATACCAGCATGGCCATCGTCGGCGGCCGCAATCTGGGGGACGAGTATTTCGACGCCGAACCCAATCTGAATTTCACCGACATCGACATCCTGGGCGTCGGCCCGGTGGCTGAGCAGTTGGGGCACAGTTTCGACCAGTACTGGAACAGCGCCCTGAGCAAACCGATCGATGCGTTCGTATCGAGCAAGCCGACTGCCCAGGACCTGGCCAACACCCGCACACGGCTGGAAGAATCTCTGGAGGAGTCGCGCAAGCAGAATCACGCGCTCTATCAGCAGCTGATGAAGTTCGCCACCGAACCGCGTCTGGATATCTGGCGCAAAGAGCTGATCTGGGCCTGGAACCAGGCGCTGTGGGATGCGCCGAGCAAGGTACTGGCCAAAGGTGAGCCCGATCCGCAATTGCTGCTGACCACTCAATTGGCACCGGAACTCAATGGCGTCAGCAAAGAGCTGGTCATGGTTTCGGCATACTTTGTACCTGGCGAACCAGGGCTGGTGTACCTCACGGGCCGCGCCGATGCCGGGGTGTCGGTGCGATTGCTGACCAACGCGCTGGAGGCCACGGACGTGCCAGCGGTGCATGGCGGCTATGCGCCGTATCGCAAGGCACTCTTGGAGCATGGCGTGCAGCTTTTCGAGCTGCGTCGTCAGCCCGGCGATGAAAGCGGTAGCGGCCCTCGCCTGTTTTCCCGCAGGTCTTATGGTGAGTCCGACTCAAGCCTGCACAGCAAAGCGATCGTCTTCGATCAGAAGAAATCCTTCATCGGCTCATTCAACTTCGACCCGCGTTCGGTGTTGTGGAACACCGAAGTCGGCGTATTGGTGGACAGCCCAGAACTGGCGGCCCGCGTCCGCGAACTGGCCTTACAGGGCATGGCGCCACCTCTGAGTTATCAGGTAAAACTGGAAAAAGACCAGGTGGTATGGGTGACCGAAGACGACGGCAAAATGCACACCTTGACCAAGGAACCGGGCAGTTGGTGGCGACACTTCAACGCGTGGTTCAGTAATACAGTTGGCCTGGAGCGGTTGCTCTAGGCCGGCTCGGCCACCGCGCCAAACGCCCCTTGGCGTGATACCAGAATCACCAGGCCAAAGGCCCCGGCCGCCATCAACAATGGCAACGCATGCCCGCTGATCCACTGACTCCCGGCACCGGCGATCAATGGCCCAAGCAGGCAGCCAATGCCCCACAATTGCGCGATATGCGCGTTGGCGCGCACCAGTGCATCGTCGCGATAACGCTCGCCGATCAGGATCAACGACAAGGTAAACAAGCCACCGGCACTGGCGCCGAACAGCACCCACAATGGCCAGATCAGCAGCGTGTCGATCAGCATCGGAATCGCCAGGCTCGAGACCAGCAAAATGACCGCGCAACCGGTGAACAAAGAACGCCGCGACACGCGATCCGCCAGTGCGCCAATCGGCAATTGCAGCAAGGCATCACCGACCACTACCGTGCTGACCATGGCCAAGGCGATTTCCGTGGTGAAACCCTGGCGCAGGCAATACACCGGCAACAGCGTCAGGATCATCGCTTCGAAAGCGGCGAACAGCGACACCGCCCAGGCAATGGCCGGCAAGCCACGGCAAAAGGTCAGCAAATCGCCAAGGGTCACACTGCACGCTTCACTGCTGGGCGCACCGCTGCGTCCCAACAACAGCAATGGGGCCGCCACCAGCAAACCGACGCCGACCCAGAAGCCATAATCGTGCTCGGTGCCCAGCACACCCAACAAAATCGGCCCGGCCAGTTGGCTCAGCGCATAACTGCTGCCGTACAGCGCCACCAATCGACCGCGCCACTGCTCGACCACCAGTTGATTGATCCAGCTTTCACCGAGGATGAATACAAGGGTCAGGATCACGCCAATCATCAAGCGCAACACCAGCCAGATCGGGTAGCTCGGCAATAGCGCCAGCAAACCGATGGACACGGCGCCAGCCCACAGGCACAGACGCATCAGATTGGCCGTGCCCAGACGCGCCGCCAGATGGCTGGAAATCTTCGCGCCCAACAGCACGCCAATGGCCGGCATCGCGGCCATCACGCCAATGGCAAACGAGCCATAACCCCAGCCTTCCAGGCGAAACGACACCAGCGGCATGCTGACCCCCAGGGCCAGGCCAACACTCAAGACAGACGCCAACACGGCGAAATACGTCGCCCAACGCATGTTCCACGCTCCTGTGGATATTGTTATGTGCCGCACAAAACATTGTGGGAGCGAGCCTGCTCGCGATGACGGTAGAACATTCAACATTTTCGTCGACTGTCACACCGCTATCGCGAGCAGGCTCGCTCCCACAAGGGATCTGCGTCGTTTGAGAGGCCTGTTTCTGCGGCAGACCTCCTTTAACGACTTACAACTTGATCCAGGTCGCCTTCAGCTCGGTGTATTTGTCGAACGCGTGCAGCGACTTGTCGCGACCGTTACCGGACTGCTTGAAGCCACCGAACGGCGCCGTCATGTCGCCACCGTCATATTGGTTCACCCAAACGCTACCGGCACGCAGGGCGCGGGCGGTCAGGTGAGCCTTGGAGATATCGGCAGTCCACACCGCGGCGGCCAGGCCGTAAGGCGTGTCGTTGGCGATCGCGACGGCTTCTTCGGCGCTGTCGAACGTGATGACCGACAACACTGGCCCGAAAATTTCTTCCTGGGCGATTTTCATCGCGTTGCTGACACCGTCGAAAATCGTCGGCTCAACATACGTGCCACCGGTTTCCTGCAGGATGCGCTTGCCGCCGGCCACCAGCTTGGCGCCATCGGTGTGACCCGATTCGATGTAAGACAGCACGGTGTTCATCTGCTGGGTATCCACCAGCGCACCGACGTTGGTCGCCGGGTCCAGCGGGTTGCCCGGCTTCCAGGTTTTCAGCGCCTCGATCACCAGCGGCAGGAATTTGTCCTTGATCGAACGCTCCACCAGCAGGCGCGAGCCGGCAGTGCAGACTTCGCCCTGGTTGAAGGCGATAGCGCCTGCAGCGGCTTCAGCGGCTTCTTGCAGGTTCGGTGCGTCGGCAAACACGATGTTCGGGCTCTTGCCGCCGGCTTCGAGCCAGACGCGCTTCATGTTCGATTCGCCGGAGTAGATCAGCAGTTGCTTGGCGATCTTGGTCGACCCGGTGAACACCAGAGTGTCCACGTCGTTATGCAGGGCCAAGGCCTTGCCGACGGTATGACCATAGCCTGGCAGCACGTTCAGCACACCTTTCGGGATACCGGCTTCAACGGCCAGCGCGGCGATGCGGATGGCCGTCAGTGGCGATTTTTCCGATGGCTTGAGGATCACCGAGTTACCGGTGGACAACGCCGGGCCGAGTTTCCAGCACGCCATCATCAACGGGAAGTTCCACGGCACGATGGCACCGACCACACCGACTGGCTCACGGGTCACCAGACCCAGCTGATCGTGCGGAGTCGCGGCGACTTCGTCATAAATCTTGTCGATGGCTTCACCGCTCCAGCTCAGCGCTTGTGCCGCGCCGGGAACGTCGATGTACAGCGAATCGCTGATCGGCTTGCCCATGTCCAGGGTTTCAAGCAGGGCCAGCTCTTCGGCATGCTGCTTTAGCAGGCCGGCGAAACGGATCATGGTGGCTTTGCGCTTGGTCGGTGCCAGGCGCGACCAGACGCCGGAATTGAAGGTGGCGCGAGCATTTTCCACAGCGCGCTGGGCGTCAGCGGCGTCACAGCTGGCAATCTTGCCCAGCAGACGGCCGTCGACCGGACTGATGCACTCGAAGGTCTCGGCGCTAACGGCGTCGGTGTACTCGCCATTGATATAGGCGCGGCCTTCGATCTTCAGGTCTTTGGCACGTTGTTCCCAGTCGGCACGGGTCAGGGTGGTCATGCGAGTGTCCTCCTCTTATTGAATACGACACCCGCGTTCTTCGCGGGCGCTGTCAGGAATTCTGCCCGGCCAGCCTGCTTACGGCCCAAGGCAACCACCACCCTAAACCAGCGGCAGGGGAAGTTTCAATATATTTGACATAACGTCGGCAAACGGCCTTGCGATGTTCAATTTAATAAACATAGACTTTGGCTTTACCAACCACTCGCGCCGCAATCACGGGGGATTACAAAAATGAGCATCCAGGACATCGTCGACTTCAGCCAGGCAACCACCCAGCCCGAACGCTACCGCCCAGACCCGGCCAAAGTCCTCAAGGGCGACCCCGAACAAGCGGTGTACAACCACTACAACAGCCCGTGCGGCCAATTGAATGCGGGTGTGTGGGAAGGCGCTATCGGACAATGGCACGTGAATTTCACCGAGCATGAGTACTGCGAGATCGTTCAAGGGGTTTCGGTTCTGCGCGATAACGATGGCAACAGCAAAACGGTGCGGGCAGGCGATCGCTTCGTGATCCCGGCCGGGTTCCGGGGCACCTGGGAAGTACTGGAAGCCTGTCGCAAGATTTATGTAGCGTTTGAACAGAAAGCGTAGCACCCACTTCAGAACGCCAAATGTCCCCTGTCGCTTGATGGGGGTCATTTTCCGGTCAAGCCGATTTGTCACGATCGAGCCAATGACCTAATTATCTACCGCACGCCGTCGCCACCCCGCAAAGATACTGTCGACGCTCCTCCATGGAGCCTCGAGTTCATCATTCTCAAGGAAGCGAAAACGTGAACAAATATTTTATCTGCGGGCTGCTGGCGAGCCTCACCCTCTCAGCCTTTACACTGGCGCATGCCGATGGCGAGAGGCAAATGTGCGATGCCCGAAGGGTGCAACACCTGGTTGGGGAAATGCTGACGAGCGCCGTATACGAAGAAGCCTTCAAAACGTCGCGAGCAACCAGCATTACTTTCAATTCTTCTGCGGGATTCGAAGATCCCGATAGAAATCGCCTGATCATTTCAATGAATCACGTTGGCACCATTGCCAGAATCACCTGCGGCTGATTCGTCGAACCCTGATTCAGGACGAGACAATCGAAACAAAAAAGGCCCGTATCTCGCGATACGGGCCTTTTTCGTAAGGAAGAAAAATCAATTACTTGATTTTGCCTTCCTTGTAGATCACGTGCTTGCGAACAACCGGATCAAATTTCTTGATCTCGATTTTGTCCGGAGTAGTGCGCTTGTTCTTGTCGGTAGTGTAGAAGTGACCAGTACCGGCGCTCGAAATCAAACGAATCAATTCACGCATGATTAGCTCCCTTAGATCTTGCCAGCGGCGCGGATTTCGGCCAGCACGACAGTGATGCCGCGCTTGTCGATGATACGCATGCCTTTGGCAGATACGCGCAGACGCACGAAACGTTTCTCTTCTTCAACCCAGAAGCGGTGATGCTGCAGGTTCGGCAGGAAACGACGACGGGTTTTGTTGTTTGCGTGGGAAATGTTATTCCCAGTCACCGGACCCTTACCGGTAACTTGACATACTCTCGACATGCCTCAGCCCTCTAAAACCACATGCCCAACCCGGCATGGGTTGGCCGCTTAATCTCTCAGTCATTTGGCGCCAGGCGCCGCGTTTCTTTAGAGGTCTTACCGGCTACACCTACAGTGAAGGAACCGGGCCCCTAGAAAAGAGCGCTGCTTTATACCAGAAAGACTCAAGAGCAACAACATTCGGTGTGCCTTGAGTAGATAAAAAACCCGATTTTGCGGCGCCAGGCGCTTTGGATAAAGGCTGTCGTCGATTTCGACCGCTCGTCGCAGAGAAATGCTTTCCAGGTCAAATCCGAGGTTTTCTCAATCAAGGCTCACCCAAACAAGTGGCCTATAGTCCCCTCAAAATGAAAAAGGGGATAGTCATTTGCAAAAGAGCCCACTAGGGTAAGCCTTTTCCAGACTGCACTTGCAGATGGGCCTTCGATCTGTAAAGGAATCCGACCATGCGCCTCGCTGCCCTACCGCTGTTGCTTGCCCCTCTGATGCTGAGCCCGCTGGCCCAGGCTGCCGCCTTGAGCGTCTGCACCGAGGCCAGCCCCGAAGGGTTCGACGTTGTGCAGTACAACTCGTTGACCACCACCAATGCTTCGGCTGACGTGCTGATGAACCGCCTGGTGGATTTCGACACCGCCAGCGGCAAAGTGGTCGCCAGCCTCGCCGATAGCTGGGAGGTCAGCCCCGATGGCCTGGTCTACATCTTCAAGTTGCGCCCGAAGGTGAAATTTCACCGCACCGAGTATTTCAGTCCGAGCCGCGAACTGACCGCCGAAGACGTGAAATTCAGCTTCGACCGTATGCTCGACCCGGCCAACCCGTGGCACAAAGTCGCCCAGAGCGGCTTTCCGCATGCGCAATCAATGCAACTACCAGCGCTGATCAAGAAAATCGACGCCCTCGACCCGCTGACCGTGCGCTTCACCCTCGATCACCCGGACTCGACGTTCCTGCCGACGCTGAGCATGGGTTTTGCCTCGATCTACTCGGCCGAATATGCCGACAAACTGCTCAAGGCCGGGACCCCGGAAAAGCTCAACAATCAGCCAATCGGTACCGGTCCGTTCGTTTTCAGCCGCTTCCAGAAAGACGCCTCGATCCGCTACAAGGCCAACCCTGACTATTTCGCTGGCAAGCCTGCGGTCGACCCGTTGATATTCGCCATCACCCCTGACGCCAACGTGCGATTGCAGAAACTGCGCCGCAACGAGTGCCAGATTGCCCTGTCGCCCAAACCACTGGACGTACAAGCCGCGCTGAAAGAACCGACCTTGAAAGTCGAAAAGACTGACGCCTTCATGACCGCGTTCGTCGCGCTGAACAGTCAGCATCCGCCGCTGGACAAGCCAGAAGTTCGTCAGGCGATCAACCTTGCCTTCGACAAGGCCAACTACGTGAAGGCCGTGTTCGAAGACACCGCCGAACCCGCCAGCGGGCCGTACCCGCCCAACACCTGGAGCTACGCCAGGGGCTTGCCGGGTTACCCCCACGATGTCGAGAAAGCCAAGGCATTGATGGTCAAGGCCGGGCTCAAGGACGGTTTTCAGACGACGATCTGGACACGCCCCTCTGGCAGCCTGTTAAACCCTAATCCGAGTCTCGGCGCCCAATTGCTGCAATCCGATCTTGCGGAAATCGGCATCCAGGCGGAAATCCGGGTGATCGAATGGGGCGAACTGATCCGCCGCGCCAAGGCCGGTGAGCACGACATCCTGTTCATGGGCTGGGCCGGTGACAACGGCGACCCGGACAACTTCCTCACGCCGCAGTTTTCCTGCGCCGCGGTCAAGTCCGGCACCAACTTCGCTCGCTACTGCAATGCCGATCTGGACAAGCTGATCAGCGCCGGCAAGACCACCGGCGAGCAAGGCGTGCGCAGCAAGCTTTACGAACAGGCGCAGACGCAGATTCAGCAACAGGCGCTGTGGCTGCCGCTCGCTCACCCGACTGCTTTTGCATTGACGCGCAAGGATGTCGAGGGTTACTCGGTCAGCCCGTTCGGCCGTCAGGACTACTCGAAGGTCAACCTCAAGTAAAAACCGTGGCAGTGGCTTTTGTGGCGAGGGAGTTTTTGTGGGAGGGAGCTTTGTGGCGAGGGAGCTTGCTCCCGCTGGGCTGCGTAGCGGCCCCAAAGATCTTGTGAACGCTGCGCATCCAGGCGGGAGCAAGCTCCCTCGCCACAAAAAAGCTCGCTCTCAGCGCCCCGCTACATCCACCCATACTCGGCCATGGACAGCGGATCTCCGTCGCCAATGATGAAATGGTCGAGCACCCGCACATCGATCAGCTCAAGCGCCGTTTGCAGGCGCTTTGTCAGCACCCGGTCGGCTTGGCTGGGGTCGGAGTTGCCCGACGGGTGGTTGTGGCAGAGGATCAACGCCGCGGCGTTATTGGCCAAAGCGCGCTTGACCACCTCTCGCGGATGAACACTGGTGTTGTCGATGGAACCGCGAAACAGCGTCTCGAACGTCAAAACCTGATGCCTGGAATCGAGAAACAGACAACCAAACACCTCATGTGGCTCATGACGCAACATCGATTTCAGGTACTCACGAACCGCATGCGGATTTTCCAGTGCCGACTTTTGGCGCGCACGCTCGGCCAAATGACGCCTGCTCATTTCTTGAGCAGCCTGCAACTGTGCAAACTTCGCCGGCCCGAGCCCCAACTGCTTGCTGAACGTTTCCTGATCGGCCTCCAGCAACGAACGCAGGCTGCCAAACTCGTTCAACAAATGCCGCGCCAGGTCCACGGCGCTTTTACCCACTACGCCCGTCCGTAAGAAAATTGCCAGCAATTCGGCGTCCGACAGGCTTCCTGAACCTTGTTCAAGCAACCTCTCCCGTGGCCGTTCCGCCGCCGGCCAATCACGAATACTCATAACACCTCCCTGTCTGTGGGCGCCGCTGTTCCGTAGCGGACGCTGTGATATCGTAGCCCATCTTTTTTGCGAGCGATTTCACTCCTGGGGAGGGGGTATCGCCACGCAGTCATCAACGAATTGAAAGGCAGGCCTATGCAGCGGCTGTATCGGAAACGCATTGTTCTGGGCGTCGGCGGCGGCATCGCTGCCTACAAGAGCGCCGACCTGGTTCGCCGGTTGATGGACCAGGGTGCCGAAGTCCGCGTGGTCATGACCCGTGGCGGCGCCGAGTTCATTACCCCGCTGACCATGCAGGCCCTGTCCGGGCATCCTGTGCACCTCGACCTGCTGGACCCGGCAGCCGAAGCGGCCATGGGCCACATCGAACTGGCCAAATGGGCCGACCTGGTACTGATCGCGCCTGCCACAGCGGATTTGCTCGCCCGTCTGGCCCAAGGCATCGCCGATGACCTGCTGACCACGCTGGTGCTGGCCACCGACGCCGTTGTCGCCGTTGCGCCGGCGATGAACCAGGCCATGTGGCGCGACCCTGCCACCCAGGCCAACCTGCAGACCCTCGAAAGCCGTGACATCAAGGTGTTCGGCCCGGCCTCCGGTAGCCAGGCCTGCGGCGACGTGGGCCTTGGGCGCATGCTCGAAGCCACCGACCTCGCGCTGCTCGCCGCCGACTGCTTCCAGCGTCAGGCGCTGACCGGCAAGCACGTGGTAATTACCGCGGGGCCGACCCAGGAAAACATTGACCCGGTGCGCTACATCACTAACCACAGCTCCGGCAAAATGGGCTTCGCCCTCGCCGAAGCCGCGGTAGAGGCCGGTGCCCGAGTCACGCTGATCAGTGGCCCGGTGCACCTGCCGACACCGGATCGCGTCAGCCGCATCGATGTAGTGAGCGCCCGCGACATGCTCGCTGCGTGCGAAGCCGCGATTCCTTGTGACGTTTTCATCGCCTCGGCTGCGGTCGCGGATTACCGCCCGGAAGTCGTCGCCCCACAAAAACTCAAGAAAGACCCTACGAGCGGCGACGGTTTTGTCCTGCAAATGGTGCGCAACCCGGACATCCTGGCCAGCATCGCCACCCGCCCCGACCGTCCGTTCAGTGTCGGTTTCGCCGCTGAAACCGAACACCTGCTCGATTACGCTGCCCGCAAGCTGAAAGACAAGAACCTCGATCTGATCGTCGCCAACGACGTCGCCAACCCGAGCATTGGCTTCAACAGCGAAGAAAACGCCTGCAGCGTGATCGACCGTGAGCTTCACGCCACACTTTTCGCCCAGACCAGCAAGAGCAAGATTGCTCGCCAGCTGATCACTTTTATCGCCGAACGTCTGAACCAGGTTTAATTTACATGCACGCTTTGCAAGCCAAGATCCTCGACCCCCGCATCGGCACCGAATTCCCGTTGCCACAGTACGCCACGCCAGGCTCCGCCGGCCTCGACCTGCGCGCCATGCTGGAGCAGGACACCGTCATCAAACCGGGTGAAACCGTGCTGATCCCTACCGGTCTGTCGGTCTATATCGGTGACCCGAACCTGGCGGCGCTGATCCTGCCGCGTTCGGGCATGGGCCATAAGCACGGCATCGTGCTGGGCAATCTGGTCGGCCTGATCGACTCCGATTACCAGGGACCGCTGATGGTTTCCTGCTGGAACCGCGGCCAGACCGAATTCACCATGCCGGTTGGCGAGCGCCTGGCGCAATTGGTGCTGGTACCCGTTGTGCAGGCTCACTTCGAGATGGTTGAAGAATTTGTTGAAACCGAGCGCGGCACGGGTGGTTTCGGCCATAGCGGCACCAAGTAACCGGATACAGACATTGTGGCGAGGGAGCTTGCTCCCGCTGGGTAGCGGCCCAAAAGATTTCATGGGCGCTGCGCACCCAAGCGGGAGCGAGCTCCCTCGCCACAAAAATCTCGACATACTGCGGCGGTTTTAACACCGTAAATCAAGGTTTTGCCGGCCGAAAGCCACGCCCGTCGAGGCGTCATGGCCCTTTCACACCACGAACTCTCTGTGGAAATCGCCGTCATACCCTTCAGTTTGAGCCGGCCGCCCTGTGATTCGGCGGCCTGTCCAGTCACTTTCGAGATGGAGCATTTCCACAGATGAACACCCCGGCCAATATTGCACCCAAGTTCCCTGACAGCATCTTCCGCGCCTATGACATCCGTGGCACTGTCCCGGAGTTCCTGAACGCCGAGACCGCCTACTGGATTGGCCGCGCTGTCGGCTCCCAAAGCCTTGCGCAGGGCGAGCCCAATGTATCCGTTGGCCGTGATGGTCGCCTGTCAGGCCCGGAACTGGTGGAAAGATTGATTCAAGGCATCGCCGACAGCGGCTGCCACGTCAGCGATGTCGGCCTGGTGCCAACCCCTGCGTTGTACTACGCCGCCAACGTGCTGGCCGGCAAATCCGGCGTGATGCTGACCGGCAGCCACAACCCGTCGAACTACAACGGTTTCAAAATCGTCATTGCCGGCGACACCCTGGCCAACGAACAGATCCAGGCCCTGCATGAGCGCCTCAAGACCAATAACCTGAGCAGCGGGCAAGGCAGCATCAGCAAAGTCGAAATTCTCGATCGCTACAGCACCGAAATTGTCCAGGACATCAAACTGGCTCGACGCCTGAAAGTGGTGGTCGATTGCGGCAACGGCGCGGCAGGCGTGATTGCCCCGCAACTGATCGAAGCGCTGAACTGCGAAGTCATCCCGCTGTTCTGCGAAGTCGACGGCAACTTCCCGAACCACCACCCGGATCCGGGCAAGCCTGAAAACCTTGAAGACCTGATCGCCAAGGTCAAGCAAACCAATGCTGACATCGGCCTGGCCTTCGATGGCGATGGCGACCGTGTCGGCGTGGTAACCAACACCGGCAGCATCGTCTACCCGGACCGCCTGCTGATGCTGTTCGCCCGCGACGTCGTAGCGCGCAACCCGGGCGCTGAAATCATCTTCGACGTCAAATGCACCCGCCGCCTGATCCCGCTGATCAAGGAATATGGCGGTCGTTCGCTAATGTGGAAGACTGGTCACTCGTTGATCAAAAAGAAAATGAAACAATCCGGTGCCCTGTTGGCCGGCGAAATGAGCGGGCACATCTTCTTCAAGGAGCGCTGGTTCGGTTTCGACGACGGCATTTACAGCGCTGCGCGCTTGCTGGAAATTCTCAGCAAGGAAAAATCCTCGGCCGAAGAGCTGTTCGCGACGTTCCCGAACGATATTTCTACGCCTGAAATCAATATCCATGTGACCGAAGAGAGCAAATTCAGCATCATTGATGCATTGCACGACGCGCAATGGGGCGAAGGCGCTGACCTGACCACCATCGACGGCGTGCGAGTCGACTATGCCAAAGGCTGGGGCCTGGTTCGCGCCTCCAACACCACACCGGTGCTGGTACTGCGTTTCGAGGCCGATGACGAGGCAGAACTTTCGCGCATCAAGGACGTTTTCAAAGTCCAGTTGAAGCGCGTTGCACCTGATCTCCAACTACCGTTCTGATTCACCCGGAGCCCTGAATGACCCTCGAACGCGAAGCCGCCGCCAACACCGCCAAGGTCCTGTCCGAAGCGCTGCCTTACATTCGCCGCTATGTCGGCAAGACGCTGGTGATCAAATACGGCGGCAACGCGATGGAAAGCGAGGAGCTGAAAACCGGCTTCGCCCGCGACATCGTGCTGATGAAAGCCGTGGGGATCAACCCGGTGGTCGTTCACGGCGGTGGCCCGCAAATCGGTGACCTGCTCAAGCGCCTGTCGATCGAAAGCCATTTCGTCGACGGCATGCGCGTCACCGACGCCGCGACCATGGACGTGGTGGAAATGGTCCTGGGCGGCCAGGTCAACAAGGACATCGTCAATCTGATCAACCGACATGGCGGCAGCGCCATCGGCCTGACCGGTAAAGACGCCGAGCTGATTCGTGCGAAGAAGCTCACCGTCACCCGCCAGACCCCGGAAATGACCACGCCGGAAATCATCGACATCGGCCATGTGGGCGAAGTCGTCGGCATCAATACCGACCTGCTCAACCTGCTGGTCAAGGGCGATTTCATCCCGGTGATCGCGCCAATCGGCGTCGGCGCCAACGGTGAGTCGTACAACATCAACGCAGACCTGGTGGCCGGTAAAGTCGCCGAAGCGCTGAAAGCCGAGAAGTTGATGCTGCTGACCAACATCGCCGGCCTGATGGACAAGTCGGGGACGGTCCTGACCGGCCTGACCACCCAACAGGTCGACGATCTGATCGCCGATGGCACCATCTACGGCGGCATGCTGCCGAAGATCCGTTGCGCACTGGAAGCCGTCCAGGGCGGCGTGGGCAGCTCGCTGATCATCGATGGGCGCGTACCGAACGCGATTCTGCTGGAAATCTTCACCGATACCGGCGTGGGCACCTTGATCAGCAATCGCAAGCGTCCCTGATCAATAAAGACGAAAAAGATCGCAGCCTGCGGCAGCTCCAACTGGATGGTTTCGGATGTACGAAACTTCCGTAGGAGTTGAACAAGTCTGCGATCTTTTTTATGCCTACAGGAATTGCCCGACGCAAATAAGCGAAACGTCCGACATCCCAAAAGAAACAATCTGCATACGATCTTCCCTGAATCCACAGGAGATCTTCCCCATGCAAAAAGACTACGTTCCCTACGGCAGCGACGTTTCAGCAGGCACCTACGCATGCGCAGATTGCGGGCGCGAATACAGCAATCAATCAAAGACTTCTCTTCCACCGTGCCCGGACTTCCAACCAGGGACCCACGTACTCAATGGCTGGAACATCCTGACTGGCCAAGGTGATGCCGTGGCAGATCCGTACCCAAACGAGCCTGCCAAGTAATCACGGAGGTCTGAACCATGCAGATCTCGTTCACGATCGATGCCCAGGCTTTCAACCTCGAGCAGAAGGAGCCGGTGAAAAAGACCTTGAGGATTTCCGACAGCGAAATCGCCCATGCCCTGGAGCGAATAGCCAAGGCGAGCCTGACCGAATACCTGAAGATGCTGGTCGAAGGCGGCATGCCCAGCAGGGCCGATGAGGCCAAGCAGGATCGATTGCTCTACCTGATTCAAAGTTACTTCGGGCAAACGTTGCCCACTGAATCGCAGATATCGACGATTTTCCAACTGACGCAGAGCCAGAGTAAAACCCTGTTGAAAAACACGGTTTCACGGTTTCGCAATCAACTGGACGAGATCCTCCAGCACAGCATGCGATCAGTGATCGAAACGGCCGAGCATGCGCAGACGGTTTATCTGGTGGTGATCAGTTCAGACGTGATTCGCGATGAGCTGAACATGCTGATCACACAAAACGAGCCGACCTTCAAACCCATTACCAAACGCAAGGGCAGTGCCGGGCAGTTCGAAATCAGCGAAGACTCCCACGCTTTGTTGTGCCAAACCCTGAGGCTCAATGCCGTTCAGTGACATTGTCGCGGTCAGCGGCTTGCTGCTGACCCTGACCACATTCATGTTCAACCTGGCTTGGCCACGGTTGCATGAGGCGCTGGAACTGGATGACAAAGAGTCAGGCCCGTTGGCCAGAAAACGCAGCCGGGGGAAAGTGCTGGGGGTTTTGTTTAGCCGCGCCGTACCGCTGACGTGCGCCTTCATGGCGCTGTTTTACGTCAACTTGCCAGCCGCCGTGAGGATCATGAGAAGCAGCACGCTGGATCTATGGGATTTCAACGTGGACCGAACGCTTTACGTGTTAGTCGTCGTGGCACTGCTGGTGTTTGCGCTGTTCAACCTGGGGTTGGCATTAAAACTGGTCGGAAAATGGCGAAAACTGCGCTGACGACTCAAAACAAAAGACCCCACTCAGCCTGGCTGAGCGGGGTCTTTTTCTGCCTGCAATCCCTGCGACAATCCACCTTTTGTGGCGAGGGAGCTTGCTCCCGCTTGAGTGCGCAGCACTCACAAACTTTTTGGGTCTGCTACGCAGCCCAGCGGGAGCAAGCTCCCTCGCCACACAGGCTCGCTCCCACAGGGGGGATTGTGGTCAGACGCCGAACTGCGCGCGGTAGGCTTCAACCGCCGGCAAATGCTGCTTGAGCTGCGGATCATCGGCCAGGAACTCCAGCACCTGGTTCAACGAAACAATGCTGATCACCGGGATACCGAAATCACGCTCGACTTCCTGGATCGCCGACAACTCACCATTGCCACGTTCTTGACGGTTCAGGGCAATCAGCACGCCAGCTGCCTTGGCGCCGTCCTGGGAAGCGATGATCTGCATCACTTCGCGGATAGCGGTGCCGGCGGTGATCACGTCGTCGATGATCAGCACATCGCCGGTCAAAGGCGCGCCGACCAGGCTGCCGCCCTCGCCGTGGGCCTTGGCTTCCTTGCGGTTGAAACACCATGGCAGGTCACGGTTGTGATGCTCGGCCAATGCCACGGCAGTGGTCGCCGCCAAAGGGATGCCTTTGTAGGCAGGACCGAACAGAACATCGAACGCAATACCGCTTTCGGCGATGGCAGCGGCGTAGAAACGACCCAGCTGCGCTAGGGCCGAACCTGAATTGAACAGGCCCGCATTGAAGAAGTAAGGACTGGTACGCCCGGACTTCAGGGTGAACTCACCGAAGCGCAAAACGCCGCGATCGATGGCAAAACGAATGAAATCGCGCTGATACGCTTGCATGAAAAAAACCCCAAATACCACGGATTTAGCTAATTAGCTTGACGCCGTGTATCATACACGCACGCGATTTTTGGGGCCATTTATGCGGATCATCAGTGTGAACGTCAATGGTATTCAGGCTGCAGTCGAGCGAGGTTTGCTCAGTTGGCTGCAAGCACAGAATGCCGACGTCATCTGCCTGCAGGACACCCGTGCCTCCGCCTTTGAACTGGACGATCCAGCCTTCCAACTGGATGGATACTTCCTTTATGCCTGCGACGCCGAAGTCCCCGCCCAAGGTGGCGTGGCTTTGTACTCGCGGTTGCAACCGAAGGCTGTCATCAGCGGTCTCGGTTTCGAGACGGCCGACCGCTACGGGCGCTACCTGCAAGCCGATTTCGACAAAGTCAGTATTGCAACCTTGTTGCTGCCATCGGGCATGAACGGCGATGAAGACTTGAACCAAAAGTTCAAGCTTATGGATGACTTCGCCAAGTACCTGGACAAGCAACGGCGCAAACGCCGCGAGTACATTTATTGTGGCTCGCTGTATGTGGCGCAACAGAAGCTGGACATCAAGAACTGGCGCGACAGCCAGCAATCTCCGGGCTTCCTGGCGCCTGAACGGGCCTGGATGGACGAGATTGTCGGCAACATGGGGTATGTCGATGCCCTGCGCGAAGTCAGCCGTGAAGGTGACCAGTACAGCTGGTGGCCAGACAACGAACAGGCCGAAATGCTCAACCTCGGCTGGCGCTTCGATTACCAGCTGCTGACCCCGGGTCTGCGCCGCTTCGTACGCAGCGCACGCTTGCCGCGCCAGCCACGGTTCTCGCAGCATGCGCCGCTGATCGTGGACTACGATTGGACGCTGACGATCTAAACACTTGTCGCTGACAATGAAGTTCGACGTTGTTCGAAGATAAAAAAATGCCCGTATCGCAGGATACGGGCATTTTTTATGGCGGTGCTCAGTGACCGGTACTTCAAGCAGCGCCGAAAAACGGCAGCGCCAGATACAACTTGATCACGATGACATTGATAATGTCGATAAAGAAAGCCCCCACCATCGGCACAACCAGAAACGCTATTTGCGAAGGTCCATAGCGCTGTGTCACGGCCTGCATGTTGGCGATGGCAGTTGGTGTTGCACCCAATCCAAAGCCGCAATGCCCTGCCGCCAGCACGGCCGCGTCGTAATTACTGCCCATGATTCTGAATGTTACGAATATCGCAAAGAGCGCCATGACCATCGTTTGCGCAGCCAGAATTATAAAGAACGGCAAGGCCAGTGCCGCCAGATCCCACAACTTGAGTGACATCAGCGCGATCGCCAGGAACAGCGACAAACTGACATTCCCCAACACAGAGACTTCGCGCTCGAACACCTGGTACAAGCCCAACGCTGAAAGCCCGTTTCGTAAAAGTACACCCACAAACAATACGCAGACGAACGTCGGCAACTCAAATGCGGTTTCGCGGAGCATGCCATTGAGGAGATTGCCCGCGAGTAAGCTGACCGCGATCAGTGCGAGTGTTTCAATGAAGGAAAACGGGGTGATTGAGCGTTCTTTGTTCGGTTGCTCGAAGCCTTTTGGCATCCGCGGCTTGTCTTGCTCGCGGCAGCCGGGCACCTGAGTCCGTTTGATGAGCAGGCGAGCGACCGGCCCACCAATCAAACCGCCCAGCACCAAGCCAAACGTCGCGGAGGCCATCGCAAGTTCAGAGGCGGAAGCCAGACCGTACTTCTCACTGAACGTCGCCCCCCATGCAGCCCCGGTACCGTGACCACCCGCCAGCGTCACCGAGCCTGTCAGCAGCCCCATCAGGGGATCGAGCCCCAAAGCCGTTGCCAATCCAATGCCCATGGCGTTCTGCACCACCAGCAAGCCGGTGACCGCCAATACAAACATTCCCACTATGCGTCCGCCTTTTTTCAGGCTGGCGAAGTCTGCACTCAACCCGATCGTGGCGAAAAACGCCAACATCAATGGCGTTTGTAGCGAGGTATCAAATCGGACTTCCATATCGAGCGATCGTAATACCAAAAGAACCAAGGCTACCAATAAGCCGCCTGCTACAGGCTCAGGAATATTGTAAGCGCGCAAAAAGCCGACACGTGTGACGAGCCCGCGCCCCAGCAAAAGAACCAAGGAAGCGGCGACAAGTGTTCCATAAAAATCGAGTTGAACCATTGGGATAATCTTGGGTTTTCATTCAGAGGCGAACTGTTTACCTGGACACGCCTATTGAACAGGTTGATTGTTTTCAACACTGATTGCTTTTACTTTCAGGATCCGTCAATGGCCTGAATATATCGAAATATTTCTCAGAGGTATTTCGTGCGACAACTTTAACAATCGTAAAGTCTTACTGCCAAGGATGCGGGAAGAGCTGATGTCTTGCAGTTGTGACCAAACATGTAAAGAAGTAAGCGCAGATTACAAGAACAAGTAACTTGATAATAAAAACGCAAATGCCCCGACAAGTCGGGGCATTTCGCTAACAGCATCTACAGGCTTACTTGATCAACCGCCACGTAAACGGATACCGATACGGAAACCCTTCGTTAGCCTTGACCCCGGCGATAATCGTCAGTACCAACGCACCTATCGCCACCAGACCGAACAGGAAGAACCCGACAATCACCACCATCAGCAGGAAACAAATGGCAGAAGCAATGGCGACGGTGATCTGAAAGTTCAGCGCCTCCTTGCCTTGCGCATCGACGAACGGGTCCATCTCACGCTTCATCTGCCAGAGAATCAACGGGCCGATCAGGGTACCGAACGGAATCCAGATCCCCAACAAGGCAGACAAGTGACAAAACATTGCCCACTGCCGAACTTCTTTGCTCGGGGTGGGAAGCAGCTGTTGTTCTTCACTCATGGCGTCCTCCTTGTGTACTTCGGTCCGGTCAGTCTGCCAGCGCAGCCTTTTGCAGATCGAAAATCTCGTTCATGCCTTTCTTCGCCAGTTCCAGCATGGCATTCAATTCTTCCGGCTGGAACGGTGCGCCTTCGGCAGTGCCCTGAACTTCGATGAACCCGCCAGTGCTGGTCATCACCACGTTCAGGTCGGTCTCTGCCGCCGAATCTTCCAGGTAATCAAGGTCGAGCACTGGCTCGCCCTGGTACATGCCGACCGACACCGCACCGATCATTTGCTTGAGCGGGTCGCCGCCTTTGAGGCCGCCGCGCTTCTTGATCACTTTCAAGGCATCGACCAGGGCGACCATGGCGCCGGTGATGGACGCGGTGCGGGTACCGCCATCGGCCTGGATCACATCGCAGTCAACGTAAAGGGTGACGTCGCCCAGCTTGGACATGTCCAGCGCAGCACGCAGGGAACGCCCGATCAAGCGCTGGATTTCCAGGGTACGGCCGCCTTGCTTGCCGCGGCTCGCCTCACGCTGGTTACGCTCGCCGGTGGCGCGTGGCAGCATGCCGTACTCGGCGGTCAGCCAACCCTGGCCCTGGCCCTTGAGGAAGCGAGGCACGCCGTTTTCGACGCTGACGGTGCAGATGACCTTGGTATCACCGAACTCGACCAGTACAGATCCCTCGGCATGTTTGGTGTAGTTGCGGGTAATGCGGATCGAGCGGAGCTGATCGGCAGCGCGACCACTTGGACGTTTCATAAGGGATACCTGTACGGGGACGGAAAACTGCGAAGCATTATAGAGCCGCCAGCCACGCCTGGGCACTTCTAAAAAATTACTCGGACGAGCGAAGGCTCTGAACAGCCCGTGCCCGACGACCTGCAGCCGATTGTCACTCCGTGTGTTTGGGCGCATTGGCGCCACTGCGCTACAATCCTGCGCCTTTGCTGCCAGTCGGCTTTAATTCATTGATATCGGATTGCCTGAACATCAGTTCCGCGCCGATCTGCACTGCGAGGTACCTCCATGGTGCACAGCATGACCGCCTTCGCCCGCGTCGAAAGCGCCGGCGTCCAAGGCACCCTGAGCTGGGAACTGCGCTCGGTCAACAGCCGCTACCTGGAACCCCACCTGCGCCTGCCGGAGTCCTTTCGCGACCTCGAAGGTGCCGTCCGTGAAGCCCTGCGCCAAGGTGTATCCCGGGGCAAGCTCGAATGCACCCTGCGCTTCACCGAAGAAAACACCGGCAAACCGCTGCAAGTCGACCAGGCACGCGCCGCACAACTGGTCGCCGCCGCCGAGACCGTTGCCAGCCTGATCAAGAACCCGGCAGCACTGAACCCGCTGGAAGTCCTGGCCTGGCCCGGCGTACTTGTAGGTGACGCCACCGACCCGCAAGCCTTGAATGCCCAGGCACTGGCGCTGTTCAACCAGGGCCTGAAAGAGCTCAAGGCCGGACGCGAGCGAGAGGGCGCGGAGCTGGCACGGCTGATCAATGAGCGCCTGACGTCCATTGAAGAAGACGTGGTGACCCTGCGTGAACTGGTTCCGCAAATGCTCGCCACCCAGCGCCAGAAAGTGCTTGATCGTTTCGCCGACATGAAGGCCGAGATGGACCCACAGCGTCTGGAGCAGGAAATGGTCATGCTCGCGCAGAAAAGCGACGTCGCCGAAGAACTGGATCGCCTGAGCACTCACATCATCGAAGTTCGTCGTGTACTCAAGTCTGGCGGCGCCGCCGGTCGGCGCCTGGACTTCCTGATGCAGGAGCTCAACCGCGAAGCCAACACCCTGGGCTCCAAAGCCTTCGACCCGCGCAGCACCCAAGCGGCGGTCAACCTGAAAGTGTTGATCGAGCAGATGCGTGAACAAGTGCAGAATATTGAGTAAGGCAACCCCGACATGACCCACAGCACCGGCACCCTCTACATCATTTCCGCCCCATCGGGCGCGGGCAAAAGCAGCCTGGTCAAGGCCCTGACCGACGCCGATCCGGAAATTCGCGTTTCGGTCTCGCACACCACCCGCGCCATGCGCCCCGGTGAAGTGAACGGCGTGAACTATCACTTCGTCGAGCGCAGCGAGTTCGTGAAGATGATCGAACACGGGGATTTCCTCGAGCGCGCCGAAGTATTCGGCAATCTCTACGGGACCTCGCAGAGCCACTTGCAGCAGACCCTGGACGAAGGGCACGACCTGATTCTGGAAATCGACTGGCAAGGCGCCGAGCAAGTGCGCAAGCTGATGCCTCAGGCCCGTTCGATTTTCATCTTGCCGCCGTCACTTGAAGCCCTGCATCAGCGCCTGACCAATCGTGGCCAGGACAGCGACGAAATCATCGATGGCCGGATGCGCGAAGCCGTCAGCGAGATGAGCCACTATGTCGACTATGACTACCTGATCATCAACGACGATTTCGCCCACGCACTGCACGATCTGAAGGCGATTTTTCGCGCCAATCAGCTGATTCAGAAGCGTCAGCAACAGCGCCACGGCAAATTGCTGGCTGAATTGCTCGGTTAAAGAGCACTTCCCAAAACCGCTGCAAGGGCTTTACATTGGCACTTGCAGCGCGTTGAAGGGCTTGATCAAAAAATCAGCGCTTCCCTAATCGCTGGTGATTTTTTAAACTGTTGAGTCCGCTCGCCCATCCGGGCAGCGCGCATATTGCATTTGCTACGAGGAAGACCATGGCCCGCGTAACCGTTGAAGACTGCCTAGAACACGTGGATAACCGCTTTGAGCTGGTCATGCTCTCTACCAAGCGTGCCCGTCAACTGGCCACCGGCGGCAAAGAGCCGAAAGTAGCCTGGGAAAACGACAAGCCTACCGTCGTCGCCCTGCGTGAAATCGCTGAAGGCCTGATCGACTACGCAGCTATCGCTGAAGCCGAAATCGTTGAAGATGAACCGCTTTTTGCTGCATTCGAGGACGAGTCCAACGAGGCCGTCTAAGCCTATGCCTGGTCGACGTAGCACGGCGCGGGATCACAGCTTACGGCAGGAGACATCATGCCGAGCATAGACGCCCTCGCCGATCGCTTATCGACCTACCTCGGCAAAGACCAGGTCAACCTGGTCCGCCGAGCGTATTTCTACGCCGAACAAGCCCACGACGGCCAACGCCGCCGTAGCGGCGAGGCGTATGTCACGCATCCTCTTGCCGTGGCCAATATTCTTGCCGACATGCACATGGACCATCAGAGCCTGATGGCGGCCATGCTGCATGACGTGATCGAAGACACCGGTATCGCCAAGGAAGCGCTGCAAGCGCAGTTCGGCGAAACCGTGGCCGAACTGGTTGATGGGGTCAGCAAACTGACCCAGATGAACTTCGAGACCAAAGCCGAAGCCCAGGCCGAAAACTTCCAGAAAATGGCCATGGCCATGGCGCGTGACATTCGCGTGATCCTGGTCAAGCTGGCCGACCGCCTGCACAACATGCGCACGCTGGAAGTGCTGTCCGGCGAAAAACGCCGGCGCATCGCCAAGGAAACCCTGGAGATCTATGCGCCCATCGCCAACCGGCTGGGCATGCACGCCATCCGCATAGAATTCGAAGACCTCGGCTTCAAGGCCATGCACCCGATGCGTTCCGCGCGGATCTACCAGGCCGTCAAACGCGCCCGGGGCAACCGCAAGGAAATCGTCAACAAGATCGAAGAGTCCCTCAGCCATTGCCTGGCCGTCGACGGCATTCAGGGCGAGGTCAGCGGTCGCCAGAAACACCTCTACGGCATCTACAAGAAAATGCGCGGCAAGCGTCGGGCCTTCAACGAGATCATGGACGTCTATGCGTTCCGGATCATCGTCGACAAGGTCGATACCTGCTACCGCGTGCTGGGTGCTGTACATAATTTGTACAAACCGCTGCCGGGTCGCTTCAAGGACTACATCGCGATTCCCAAGGCCAACGGCTACCAATCGCTGCACACCACACTGTTCGGCATGCACGGCGTACCGATCGAGATCCAGATCCGCACCCGCGAAATGGAAGAAATGGCCAACAACGGCATCGCCGCCCATTGGCTGTATAAATCCAGCGGCGACGAGCAGCCAAAAGGCACGCACGCCCGCGCTCGCCAGTGGGTCAAAGGCGTGCTGGAAATGCAGCAGCGTGCGGGCAATTCGCTGGAATTCATCGAAAGCGTGAAGATCGACCTGTTCCCGGACGAGGTCTACGTGTTCACGCCCAAAGGCCGGATCATGGAGCTGCCCAAAGGCTCCACGGCGGTCGATTTCGCTTACGCGGTGCACACCGATGTCGGCAACAGTTGCATTGCCTGCCGGATCAACCGCCGTCTCGCGCCGCTGTCCGAACCGCTGCAAAGCGGCTCCACGGTCGAGATCGTCAGCGCGCCCGGCGCGCGGCCGAATCCGGCGTGGCTCAATTTCGTGGTCACCGGCAAGGCGCGGACACACATCCGCCATGCGCTCAAGCTGCAACGTCGCTCCGAATCCATCAGCCTGGGCGAACGCCTGCTGAACAAGGTCCTCAACGGTTTCGACAGCTCGCTGGAGAAAATCCCGGCCGAGCGGGTCAAGGCGATGCTGGTTGAATACCGCCAGGAACTGATCGAAGACTTGCTGGAAGACATTGGCCTGGGCAATCGCATGGCTTATGTGGTGGCTCGTCGACTGCTCGGCGAAGGCGAACAGTTGCCAAGCCCGGAAGGTCCGCTGGCAATTCGTGGCACCGAAGGGTTGGTACTCAGCTATGCCAAATGCTGTACGCCAATCCCGGGCGACCCGATTGTCGGCCACCTGTCCGCAGGCAAAGGCATGGTCGTGCACCTGGACAACTGCCGCAACATCAGCGAAATCCGTCATAACCCGGAAAAATGCATCCAGCTGTCATGGGCCAAAGACGTCACCGGCGAATTCAACGTCGAGCTGCGCGTGGAGCTGGAACACCAGCGTGGCCTGATCGCGCTGCTGGCCAGCAGCGTCAACGCGGCCGACGGCAACATCGAGAAAATCAGCATGGACGAACGCGATGGTCGTATCAGCGTGGTCCAGTTGGTGGTCAGCGTGCACGACCGTGTACACCTGGCCCGCGTGATCAAGAAACTGCGTGCCCTCACCGGGGTGATTCGCATCACCCGCATGCGTGCATAGCGCACAAACGTTGCCACCTCTTACAAGGAGTCATCAATGACCAAGACCGTTATCACCAGCGACAAGGCCCCGGCCGCCATCGGTACTTACTCCCAGGCGATCAAGGCAGGCAACACCGTTTACATGTCCGGTCAGATTCCACTGGACCCAAAGACCATGGAACTGGTTGAAGGCTTCGAAGCCCAGACCGTCCAGGTGTTCGAGAATCTCAAAGCCGTGGCTGAAGCCGCCGGCGGTTCGTTCAAGGACATCGTCAAGCTGAACATCTTCCTCACCGACCTGAGCCACTTCGCCAAGGTCAACGAGATCATGGGCAAATACTTCGACCAACCGTACCCAGCTCGCGCCGCTATCGGCGTAGCAGCCCTGCCCAAGGGTTCGCAGGTTGAAATGGATGCCATCCTGGTCATCGAGTAATGCGTGCGGCGCAGCCTATGGCTGCGCCAACGGCTCTGCTGTAAAGAAGCTTGAAAGGATTCCACCCATGCGCAAAGCGCTTGCTCTTTCGCTGCTCGCCCTGTTCCTGGGCGGATGTGCCAGCGACCCTGCCGACCGTGATATCAGCGGCACCTGGATCAACCAGGTGGCGATTGACGCTGCATCCAAAGGCGTTCCCCTGCGTGAAGCGCTCCAGGCCTATGGCCCGAACCTGGAATGGGACGTCAACACCAAGGCCGGCCAGGCCCGCTACACCAATGGTTTTGAAAATGTCGACGGCAAGCTGCTCGGCGAAGAGTCCGGCGCCTGGAAAATCGACTTTTATGGCAGCTCCGGTAGCGAGCTCAAGCGCGACGGCAAACAATTGAGCCAGGCCGCCAGCGAAAACGAACCGGCCCAGGTCTTCGACCGTGCGTCGATTCCGGTACCGGATGGCGCTCCGATCGGCGCCAGCTTTGAACGCGCGCTGTATTCAGCCTACATGGGCGGCAGCTGGAAAGTCGTCAGCGGCCCCGGTGAAGGCAATACCGTACAGTTCCAGGCCGACGGCCAAGTGACCGGCCTGCCAGGGAGTGACCGCTATGCCCTGTGTCTGGCGGGTGATTGCGCATCGATGAGCGGCGGCAACGACAACATGTGGCTGCAACTCAACGGCCAGGGAAATGCCTGGATCTTTGCCCGCAAAGGCAAAGAACTGGAAATCTTCCAGACCGTGAACACCGCGCAGGCGGATGAAATGCCCCAGTTCACACCGGGTGATCGCAAGTGGTTGCTCGAGAAGCAGTAATCCGGATTTGAAGCCAATTGATAACCCTGTGGGAGCGGGCTTGCCCGCGATGAGGCCATAACATTCAACATCTTGGTTGACTGTTACACCGCCATCGCGGGCAAGCCGGCTCCCACAGGTGTTTACGGCGCTTGGAAGTCAGCTGCGGCCTTCAAGAATGGCTGCATAACCTTCACGAAAGCTCGGATACTTCGGCGTCCAGCCCAACGCTTTCGCCCGCGCATTGCTGCAGCGCTTGCTGCCCGTGCGCCGCACGCTGGCATCATCGGCCCATTCGGTCACACCCAGATACTCGCGCAACCAGCCCACGACATCCGCCAACGCTGCCGGTGCGTCATCGACGCCAATGTAGACGTCATCCAGCTTCACTGCGCGCCGATCCGCCTCAAGCAGGCACGCCATCAACCCAGCGGCGTCATCGGCATGAATCCGGTTGCCATACAGCGGAGGATCGACCGCCACCCGGTACCCGCGGCGGACCTGAGTCAGCAGCCATTCACGACCCGGACCGTAAATGCCGGTCAAACGCACGATGCTGGCTGGAATGCCGCTGTTGAGCGCGATCTGTTCGGCTTCGAGCATCACTCGCCCAGAGTAACCAGCCGCGATGGCCGGCGAAGTCTCGTCGACCCATTCGCCCGCCTGCTGGCCGTAGACACTGCTGCTGGACACGAACAACAGGCGATTGGGCACCTGCCCATAATCGTCGAGCCACTCCAATACATGCTGCAAGCCCTGGATATAAGCGGCACGGTAGCCCGCCTCATCGTGATCGGTGGCGGCTGCGCAATAGACCACGTAATCCACCGCACCGACCGGCCAGGTCTGCGGGCAGTCCTTATTGAACAGGTCGCCGGCAACGCCGATGACACCCTCGGGCAAGCGCGAAACGTCACGCCGCAACCCATGGACCTCCCACCCGCCAGCCAGCAGTTGCGTGGCGAGACGGCTGCCGACATCACCGCAACCGGCGATCAAAACAGAAGGCGCGGACATCAGAAAAACTCCCCTTGGAAACGCACAGACTAGCCTCGGCAATGGACGAGCGGCTAGCAATGAAGGAAAAAAAGATATGGGTCATTTACATGACTCCAAAGAACGCAACCTGGTGAACCGGATAGCGGACGCAAGCACACGGCTGCTCAGCGCAGAAGACATTTGCGAGAAGCTTTCCATCTTTCGCTCTACCTTCGATCGCTGGGTATAGAAAGCGCCACCCAAATCGTCGGGTAGCCCTTTTTTATTGTCGACGATCCGCCGGATCAAACGGGAGGGCATGAATTAAATGCTTTAGCCGGTCAGCTGACAGCCTCGCCTGGTCACTCTGATTTTTTGGTATCGCGCCGCGTTCGAAGCCGTAACTTGCTCTAACTGCTCCAGGCACGCCGAAGGTTCGTCGAGTGATAGTTGCTTCAACGCTGCAACGTCAATATCCCACCACCGGCTCGCCAACATACGTTCAACCAAGGCTGGCGAGTGCCTGAACCGGATAACCTTGGCAGGCACGCCTGCGACGATGGCATAGGGCGGCACATCCTCAGCCACGACTGCGCGCGTGGCAATCACGGCGCCCGTTCCAACCTTCACCCCTTCCAGAATCATGGCGTTGTGACCAATCCACACGTCATGGCCAACCTCCGCCATTTCAGCCCTGGCTTGGTAAGCGAGCGGCGATGCGGTGTACTGAAAGGGATGTGAGCTCAACCACCCAGTAGGGTGCGTGTACTTTTCCTGACCGATGATCACCCCCGAACCAATAGAACAAAAACGGCCGATCGACGACACCAGCAATAGATGACCACCGCTGCGAATGTAGGTATGGGCGCCAATATCGAGACGTGGTGAATCGATATCAATCCTGCCCAAGGTAACGCCGTCCTCAAGGATCAATTCAGTCTTTTTGCTCAGGGAGTTCAATCCGCCGGCGAGCTTGCAATTACGCCCCCTAATCCAGCGCTTCCAGTACAAATTCTTTAGATAACTCACTTTGACTCCCTCCTGGTGCTTGATGCGCAATGCAGATCCTGGAGAGCTATTTCATCAGGAAGCGGATGAGCGGTATATCAGGAGTTTCTGAAATGGCCTGCATTTGAATAAAGCTGCTGGCAGGCTCAGGTGTTTCTTTCGCCTGAAGACGGCACCTGCCAGATCGGGAGCGGAAAACAAACGCGCCATAACAACCAAGACTTTCCCCGTCCGCCGACGGAATATGCGCGTTTTTGTGTGCAAATTTTTGCGCGGTGAAACCTCGTCCCCAAATCAGGCCCGGACAAAAACTTCGGTTTTCATTTTTTGACGGCCACAACCGGGACGATATGGAAATCGGAAATGTTCACATTACGTCAACAACCAGCGCCAATATGCGCTGAAAATTACAGAAGTAGTTGCGATCTCACTCAAGAAAGACCAGGCAACCAGTCATCGCGGGACGTAAATAAAGTTACTCTATTACTTTTGTTAACAAGAATTACTTGCAATAATGCACGCCACTTTTGTTCTCGGCCCTTCGAGGCCTGGAAGAACATGACCCGTTTTTCTCTCTCAGGTCCGGCCAGCATGACACGCAATCAACTCCCCGCTTCGCCAACCAAACGACCTCGCGCCTGGAGCGCAGTGGCCGCCGTGCTGCTCAGCCTGATGCTGGCGCCGACCGCCGCCTTCGCAGACGCACAAGCGCCTGCCACCCCGGCCGCCGCCGCATCCACCCCGGCCGAAAACGCCGCGCCTGTCGCGATCGACCCGGCCCAGCCAGCAGCCGCTTCGCAAGCGCTCGGCGAAAACGTCCCTGAAGTCCTCGAAGCCGACAACAGCCTGGGCATGGCGCATGACCTGTCGCCATGGGGCATGTACCAAAACGCCGACATCATCGTGAAGCTTGTGATGATTGGCCTGGCCATCGCGTCGATCATTACCTGGACCATCTGGATTGCCAAAGGCTTTGAGCTGATGGGCGCCAAGCGTCGTCTGCGCAGCGAAATCGCCCACCTGAAAAAAGCCACCACACTCAAAGAAGCCAGCGCCTCTGCGACCAAGCCGGGCACCCTCGCCAACCTGTTGGTCCATGATGCCCTGGAAGAAATGCATCTGTCGGCCAGCAGCCGCGAGAAAGAAGGCATCAAGGAACGCGTCAGCTTCCGCCTTGAGCGTCTGGTAGCAGCTTGCGGCCGCAACATGAGCAGCGGCACCGGCGTTCTCGCCACCATCGGTTCCACCGCTCCGTTTGTCGGCCTGTTCGGTACGGTGTGGGGCATCATGAACAGCTTCATCGGTATCGCTAAAACCCAGACCACCAACCTCGCCGTCGTGGCTCCCGGCATCGCCGAAGCCTTGCTGGCAACCGCACTCGGCCTGGTTGCGGCAATTCCTGCGGTGGTGATCTACAACGTGTTTGCGCGTTCCATCGCCGGTTACAAGGCGCAGGTGTCCGACGCTTCGGCAGAAGTCCTGCTGCTGGTCAGCCGCGACCTCGATCACCAGCCTGAGCGCAGTTCGCATCCGCACATGGTGAAAGTGGGGTAATCGGCCATGGGCCTGCATTTGAAAGAAGGCGCAGACGACGATCTGGCCGAAAACCACGAAATCAACGTCACGCCGTTCATCGACGTGATGCTGGTGCTGTTGATCATCTTCATGGTGGCGGCGCCGCTGGCGACCGTGGACATCAAGGTCGACCTGCCCGCCTCCACCGCCAAACCGGCGCCGCGGCCAGAGAAACCGGTGTTCCTCAGCGTCAAGGCCGACCAACGGCTGTTCCTCGGCGACGACGAAGTGAAAGCCGATGCCCTTGGCGCCACCCTCGACGCCAAGACCCAAGGCAAGAAAGACACGACGATCTTCTTCCAGGCCGATAAAGGCGTGGATTACGGTGATCTGATGAGCGTAATGGACAACCTTCGCTCGGCCGGTTATCTGAAGGTCGGCCTGGTCGGACTCGAGACGGCAGCCAAAAAATGATCGAGACGCGCCATAAGTTGACGCGTTACAGCGGTAGCCTGGCCATCGTGCTGGGTGTTCACGCGCTGGCCATCGCGCTGGCGCTGAACTGGACCGCCCGCCCGCCCATCGAACTGCCGCCGCAGGCAATGATGGTCGAGCTGGCGCCGGTTCCTGCCCCGCCACCGCCGGCACCGCCAAAGGTGATAACGCCGCCACAGCCACCAGCACCGGTGGAAGAACTGCCCATCCCGAAGCTGGCCGAAGCGCCCAAAGCCGAGATTGCGGTACCCAAGCCCAAGCCGCCCAAGCCCAAGCCGAAACCACCCAAGCCGGTGGAGAAAAAGCCTGAGCCGCCGAAGGAAAAACCGTCCGAGGAAAAACCGAGCGACGCGCAACCGACCCAGGCACCTACGGAGAAATCCGCTCAACCGGCGCCCGGTCCGTCACCCGCACAAGTGGCGGCCAAGGCCAGTTGGGAAGGCACTCTGCTTGCGCACTTGGCCAAGTACAAGAAGTACCCGGCCAGCGCGCAATCGCGGGGCAAGGAAGGCTTGAACCGTCTGCGCTTTGTCGTGGATGCCGAAGGCAACGTGCTGTCGTTCGAACTGGTGGGCCGCTCCGGTAACGCCGATCTGGACCGGGCTACCCTGGACATGATCCGCCGCGCCCAGCCGCTGCCCAAACCACCGGCCGACATGCTGAACAACGGCTCCATCGAAATCGTTGCTCCGTTTGTTTATTCGCTGGAAAAACGTCGACGGTAAACGTTTCCCCGCGCTCATCGGCTCAAACCAGCCTGCAAGGCACCGAAAGGTGCCTTTTGCATATCTGGAAACGGCAAACACGCATTGCCCGGTGTCACTCAGCACATACTGTCTGATAACGTGCGTCTATCGATTGCAGCCGGTATGCTTGGCTCGCAACTTCATGGACGCTTGCTATGACTCTTACAGAATTACGCTACATCGTTACCCTCGCCCAAGAGCAGCACTTCGGCCACGCGGCCGAGCGTTGCCACGTCAGCCAACCGACCCTGTCGGTGGGCGTGAAAAAGCTTGAAGACGAACTCGGTGTGCTGATTTTCGAGCGCAGCAAAAGCGCCGTGCGCCTGACCCCGGTTGGCGAAGGCATTGTGGCTCAGGCCCAAAAGGTACTGGAACAAGCCCAGGGCATTCGCGAACTGGCGCAAGCCGGCAAAAACCAGCTGACCGCGCCGTTGAAAGTCGGTGCGATCTACACCGTTGGCCCATACCTGTTCCCGCACCTGATCCCGCAACTGCACCGGGTCGCCCCGCAGATGCCGTTGTACATCGAAGAAAATTTCACCCACGTCCTGCGCGACAAGCTGCGCAACGGCGAACTCGACGCGATCATCATCGCGTTGCCGTTCAGCGAAGCCGACGTGCTGACGTTGCAGCTTTATGACGAACCGTTTTATGTCTTGATGCCGGCTCAGCACCCATGGACGCAAAAAGAATCCATCGACGCCAGCCTGCTCAACGACAAGAGCCTGCTGCTGCTCGGTGAAGGCCACTGCTTCCGTGATCAAGTGCTGGAGGCCTGCCCGACCCTGACCAAGGGCAACGACGGTGCCAAGCACACCACGGTCGAATCCAGCTCCCTGGAAACCATCCGTCACATGGTCGCGTCCGGTCTCGGCATCTCGATCCTGCCGTTGTCGGCAGTCGACAGTCACCACTACGCCCCTGGGGTGATCGAAGTTCGACCGCTGTCGGCTCCGGTGCCTTTCCGCACCGTGGCCATTGCCTGGCGCGCGAGCTTCCCGCGTCCGAAGGCCATCGAGATTCTCGCTGACTCCATTCGCCTGTGCTCGGTGGCTAAACCCGCTGCACCGGTAACGGCCGGTTAAGCCAACGCCATGACCGAGTTGTCGCAAGTGTCGGTGACGGCACTCAAGGGTGTCGGTGAAGCCATGGCCGAAAAGCTGGCCAAGGTCGGTCTGGAAAATCTTCAGGACGTGCTGTTTCACCTGCCGTTGCGCTACCAGGATCGCACCCGCGTGGTGCCGATCGGTGCATTGCGCCCCGGCCAGGATGCGGTGGTCGAAGGCACCGTGAGCGGCGCCGACGTGGTCATGGGCCGCCGTCGCAGCCTGGTGGTGCGCCTGCAGGACGGCACCGGTGGGCTCAGCCTGCGCTTCTACCATTTCAGCAATGCGCAAAAAGAAGGGCTTAAACGCGGTACTCGGGTTCGCTGTTACGGCGAAGCACGCCCCGGCGCATCGGGACTGGAAATTTATCACCCGGAGTACCGCGCCATCACCGGCGACGAACCGCCGCCCGTGGACGAGACACTCACGCCGGTCTACCCGCTCACCGAGGGCCTGACGCAGCAACGTTTACGTCAACTGTGCATGCAAACCCTGACCTTGCTCGGCCCCAGCAGCCTGCCCGACTGGCTGCCCAACGAACTGGCCCGGGACTATCAACTGGCGCCACTGGCCGACGCGATCCGCTACCTGCACAACCCACCGGCCGATGCCGATGTCGACGAACTCGCCCTCGGTCATCACTGGGCGCAGCACCGCCTGGCCTTTGAAGAACTGCTGACCCATCAACTGTCCCAGCAACGTCTGCGCGAAAGCATGCGTGCGCTGCGTGCGCCGGCGATGCCCAAAGCCACCCGGCTGCCCGCCAGATACCTGGCCAACCTCGGCTTCAATCCCACCGGCGCCCAACAGCGGGTCGGCAACGAAATCGCCTACGACCTCAGCCAGCACGAGCCGATGTTGCGGCTGATTCAGGGTGACGTCGGCGCGGGTAAAACCGTGGTCGCCGCCCTCGCTGCGCTGCAAGCCCTGGAAGCGGGTTATCAGGTCGCGTTGATGGCGCCCACCGAGATTCTTGCCGAGCAACACTTCATCACCTTCAAGCGCTGGCTCGAACCGCTGGGCATCGAGGTCGCATGGCTGGCCGGCAAGCTCAAGGGCAAAAACCGCGTCGCCGCGCTGGAAAAAATCGCCAATGGCGCGCCGATGGTGGTCGGCACTCACGCCCTGTTTCAGGACGAAGTGCAGTTCAAGAACCTGGCGCTAGTGATCATCGACGAGCAACACCGCTTCGGCGTACAACAGCGCCTTGCCTTGCGGCAGAAAGGCGTCGGCGGGCGGATGTGCCCGCATCAATTGATCATGACCGCCACGCCGATCCCGCGCACGCTGGCCATGAGCGCCTACGCCGACCTCGACACTTCGATCCTCGACGAATTGCCGCCCGGTCGAACTCCGGTCAACACCGTATTGATCACCGATACCCGCCGCGTCGAAGTCATCGAACGGGTGCGCAGCGCTTGTGCCGAAGGGCGTCAGGCCTATTGGGTGTGCACGCTGATCGAAGAATCCGAAGAGCTGACCTGCCAAGCCGCTGAAACCACCTACGAGGACCTGACTGCCGCGCTCGGTGAGCTGAAGGTCGGCTTGATTCACGGCCGCATGAAGCCGCTGGAAAAAGCCGCAGTGATGGCCGAGTTCAAGGCCGGCAACCTGCAACTGCTGGTGGCCACTACCGTTATCGAAGTCGGCGTGGACGTGCCCAACGCCAGCCTGATGATCATCGAAAACCCTGAGCGCCTGGGCCTTGCACAACTGCACCAATTGCGCGGCCGCGTGGGCCGAGGCAGCGCGGCCAGCCATTGTGTTTTGCTCTACCATCCGCCGCTGTCACAGATCGGGCGCCAGCGCCTGGGCATCATGCGCGAAACCAACGACGGCTTTGTCATCGCCGAAAAAGACCTCGAACTGCGCGGGCCTGGCGAAATGCTCGGCACGCGGCAGACGGGCCTGCTGCAATTCAAGGTCGCCGACCTGATGCGTGATGCCGACTTGCTACCCGCGGTGCGCGATGCCGCTCAAGCCCTGCTGGAACGCTGGCCCGACCATGTCAGCCCGCTCCTCGACCGCTGGCTGCGTCACGGGCAGCAATACGGCCAAGTGTGAGCACCGTCGCAGTTTCTATCAGCTCGTTCCTACAGAGCTGGTTATACTCCTGCAATTGTTTTGAACTGGATCCAGACCATGACCGACGCAGCCCTCGCTCCCGAACTTCCGCACGCACCGTCGGTTATACGGATGCTGCTAGGCAAGCTGGGCATTGCCTATGAAGAGGTCCTGGACCATCACGGCCTGAATCCGGCGCGCAAGGTGCAAGCCGTCCTGCTCGATGACGCCGTTGGCACGCTGATGGTGCTGTTTGCGCAAAATCAGTTGCTCGACCTCAATCGCCTTACCGAACTCACCGGTCGCCGCCTCACGGCCGTACCGACTGAGCGCCTGGAAAAAATGCTCGGCAAACACAGCCTGAGCCTGCTGCCAGGCCTGCCATCACTGACTACCTCGCCCTGCCTGTACGAAGAAAGCTTGCTGCGTGAGCCGAGCCTGCTGGTCAATTCCGGCGAGCCGGGCGTGTTGCTGGAGATCTCCAGCGAAGCGTTCAAATCCATGCTCAGCAAAGCCAGCGCCGCCAACTTCGGCGAAGCGCTGACCAGCATCCGCCCGAACCTCGACCGCCCCGACGATGACCGCGAGGAAATCACCCAGGCCGTTCAAGCGTTCACCGCGCGACGCATCCAGCAACGCCTGGAAGCGACCATCGAAATTCCGCCACTGGCCGAAACCGCGCAGAAAATCATCAAGCTGCGCGTCGACCCCAACGCCACCATCGACGACATCACCGGCGTGGTCGAAACCGACCCGGCACTGGCCGCGCAAGTCGTGAGCTGGGCGGCATCGCCGTACTACGCCTCGCCGGGCAAGATTCGTTCGGTGGAAGACGCCATCGTCCGGGTATTGGGTTTCGATCTGGTGATCAACCTGGCGCTGGGCCTGGCCCTGGGCAAAACCCTGAGCCTGCCCAAAGATCGCCCGCAACACAGCACGCCGTACTGGCAGCAATCGATCTACACCGCCGCCGTCATCGAAGGCCTGACCCGCGCCATGCCACGCGCCCAGCGCCCGGAAGCCGGCCTGACCTACCTGGCCGGCCTGCTGCACAACTTCGGCTACCTGCTGCTGGCCCACGTGTTCCCGCCGCACTTTTCGCTGATCTGCCGCCACCTGGAGGTCAACCCGCACCTGTGCCACAGCTACATCGAACAACACCTGCTGGGCATCAGCCGTGAACAGATCGGCTCGTGGCTGATGCGCTATTGGGACATGCCCGAAGAACTGGCCACCGCGCTACGCTTCCAGCACGACCCGGCCTACGACGGCAACTACGCCGAGTACCCGAACCTGGTGTGCCTGGCAGTACGCCTGCTGCGCAGCCGCGGCATCGGCTCCGGCCCCGACGAAGACATCCCCGAAGCCCTGCTCGAACGCCTCGGCCTGAGCCGCGACAAGGCCAACGACGTGGTCAGCAAAGTCCTCGAAGCCGAAGTGCTGCTGCGCGAACTCGCCTCGCAATTTTCCCAGCCTTAAAAGCTACGCGGGCAAGCCACGCGCCCACAGGATTTGCGCAGTGCCTGTGGGAGCGACAGTCTTCACCGTTGCCCAATGGGTCGGACAGCATCTGCACTGATCGGACAGCCTCGCCAACTTCAGTCCGCTCCCCCCTGACGCCGCTTGCGGAACTCGGCGACCTTATGCCGGTTTCCGCACAGCGCCATGCTGCACCAGCGTCGTTTGTGCGACTTAGTGCGGTCGTAAAACATCAATGAACAGTCCGCGCTTTCGCATTTGCGCACGAGGCTGAAATCACCTTCGGCCAGCAGCTCGGCGGCGGTGTAGGCCAGGCGGCCAAGGCGTTGGTTAGTGGCGTCAGCCTGTCGGAAGCGATCGAGCAGCGGGACGCCCGCTTCCTCCCAGACCAGTTGCGGCACCGCTTGCAGCAGAAAGGTATTGAGTGCCGACGGGTCCGCCACGCGATTCTCCCGGCGAGCGGCGAGCAGGTCTTCGATGCAGTCGCGCAACGTGCGCAATCGGGCGAGCAATTGCCCGTCACCCACCACCATTTCATCCGCCGGTCCGAAGCCGATCTGCTCCAGCCACTGCGCCGCGTCGGCATCGCTGGTCAGCAGATCGCGGCGCTGACCGTCGACCATCATTTGTGTGTTCAACAGGTCCAGCGCCGGATGGTCGGCCAGTATCAGGGGTGTGGGCGGTTCGATGGGGGAGGCGGTCATGACAATGTCCGGTTGAGCCGATGCGCAGATTGTAACCTATAAAAATTATTTGACTAGTTACATGCTTTGTGCAGAATACATTCCGGTAACCGGTAAAATTCAATTTGACAAGTTACATGAGGGCTAAGCCATGACCGTGTCTCAACATATCCAGGTTGCCTACAAATCCGTCGAAGCCGATGGCGTCGAGGTTTTCTACCGAGAAGCGGGCGCTCCGGATGCACCAGTGCTGCTGCTGTTGCACGGATTCCCCAGCTCGTCGCACCAGTTCCGCGACCTGATCCCGCTGCTGGCGGACAAGTACCGGCTGATCGCGCCGGATCTGCCGGGATTCGGCTTCACCGAGGTTCCGGCGCAGCGCAATTACCGCTACACCTTCGATGCCATCGGCGAGACGATTCGCCAGTTTGTCGATGTGCTGGAACTCAATCGTTATGCGATGTACTTCTTCGACTACGGCGCGCCTACCGGCCTGCGCCTGGCGCTGGCCTATCCGGAGCGGGTGAGCGCGATTGTTTCGCAGAACGGCAATGCCTATCTCGAAGGTCTGGGGGAGGCTTGGGCACCGATCCGCAAGTATTGGGCAGACCCGTCGCCGACCAATCGGCAGGTGATCAACGATGCCATCCTGCATCTGGAAGGCACCCGCTGGCAGTACGTGGAAGGGGTGAGCAATCCGGATCTCATCGCCCCCGAGGCTTACTATCTGGACGCGCTGTTGCTGGAACGGCCGGGTAACAAAGACATTCAGTTGGACCTGTTCTACGACTACCAGAACAACCTGAAGCTGTATCCGGCGTTTCAACAGTTCTTCCGCGATACAAAGTTGCCGACGTTGGCGATCTGGGGCAAGGGCGACCCGTTCTTCATTCCGCCAGGGGCTGAGGCCTACACGCGCGACAATCCGAATGCGGTGGTGGAGTTGCTTGATACGGGTCACTTTGCGCTAGAGACCCATGTCAAACATATCGCTCAGCGAATTGTTGAAGTAGTGGGCAACCACATCAATTGAGATGTGCACTGTCGACGCGCACCGTGGTGGGCGTCGGCAGTGTCTGTTGTCCAATGCATGACTGTGGGATCAAACGAAACGTATTACAGTGAGCATATTAATTCGGCAGACCTGTAACAGCCGCCCCCTCTCACGATAGTCGGCTTCTGGCCGATATCAGTCTCTGGTCAACGGCGGCTTTGATCGTGCTCGCGTCATGTCCACGGCTCGCACTGATGCGAGCGATTGTTCAGTTCGAACACCGATGGATGGACCAGGCGCTCGGACTACCCTCACGCATATTTCTCGCTGGAGCTACCCGCAAGACCTCAAGACCTTGTGCCTTCAAGCCTTCGCCTTCTTCGGCCTCAAATACTTGGTCAGCCCCTGAAACCAGATCACCAGCGCCGGGTTGCCCTTGATCTGGATCGACTTGTCCTGAATCCCTGTCATGAACGCCAACTGCTTGTTTTTCGCTTGCATCGTGGCGAAGCCGTAGGCGGCGTCTTTGAAGGCAATGGCGAAAGCAGGCTCGGCGTGCACACCCGATTGGCTGGTGATGCGCTGGTCCTTCACGCGAAAATGCCGCGCCACTTTCCCGTCCAGGGTCTGTAGTTGAAACACCAGTTCCTTGTCACCCAACTGCTGCTGAAACGCAGGGTTGGTCCGGCTGGCCTTGCCCATCAACAAACCCATCATCCACAACAGAAAACGAAATTTCATGCGCAAGCCTCAAAAGAAAAATGAACGGCTGGCGCAGTGTAGCGATTTTGGGTGATAACACCACTATCGCGATACGTTGGAAGAAGATCAGCCTGTTTTTGGCGTTGATGACTACCAAGTCATTGGCGGAACCCTTTGAAAAACTTTCCTCTCCACGCCGGTAAAAACGTTGAATCACGGGCACCAGCAAAGGCCTGACGCAGTGGGGACACCGAGAGAGGGCGTTGCGAAGGGTCGAGATCCAATGCTGTTTTCAGGGAGGTCCAACACTGTCTGGGCAGATGCCTGGTACGTAGAGGCTCGATTTTCAAACCCGCATCACGGGCTTGATTTGAAGGCACTCGACGCAAAGGGTGCTTGCCACATGCCAGCTCATAGATCACGCACGCCACCGAGTAGACGTCGGCGCTGACCGTCAGTGGTGAGCCATCCAGCAATTCCGGGGCAGCATAACCAAGGGTCCAGGCATGCAAGCAATGACGGCTCAGTTTTGGTAGACCGGGCAATACACCCTCCTCGGCCAACCCCAAACCGAAATCGAATAACCGAACGCCTTCCTCGCTGAGCATCACATTGCTCGGCTTGATATCACCGTGAAGCACGCCACGACTGTGGGCATGGGCTAATGCATCAAGCAATTGAAGCGCGATGCCTTGCAGCTCTGACCACGGCAATCCCAAGGGGCGCTCGCAAAGCAATTTATCAAGGGTCAGGCCACGCATCAGCTCCATCGTAATGAAAGCCCTTTTTTGCCGGGTATCCACCTCGAAACTGAACAAACGGGGCACATTGGGGTGTTGCACACGCCGGGTCAGGGCAAACTCACTGAAAAGCAGGGCACTGGCGTCCAGGCAATCGGCATATTCATCGCTGAGCATTTTCAGCGCGACATGGGGCTCGGGATCACCGAACTGTTCCTGCAACAAATCCCGTGCGCGATACACCACCCCCATCCCGCCGGCACCGATCAGACGTTCGAGGTAATATCGCCCGCCCAGCATATTCTCCCCGACCTCGTTCATTGGCGAATAACCACGCCGGTCAGGTTGTCCCGTGCCGGACCGTCTAACACATGCTCGAACAAGTGCGCCAACGCGGCCCCCGGCGTGGGACGGTCCAAGGCACGGCCCAAGGTTTCACTGCTCAAGCCTTGATACAAACCGTCACTGCACAACAAAAACGCATCGGCGGGATGCACCACAAACTCCAGCACATCAAGGGTCAGATGCTCGCTGGCGCCTACTGCACGAGTCAACGCGGTCGAGTGTGGTTGAACCAAGGCCTGTCGGTCGTCCATTTTCTGTTCGTCGATCAGTTGCTGCCGCAGCGAATGGTCCTTGGTCAACTGATACAGCCGTTGCTCGCGCCACAAATAACAACGACTGTCACCGGCCCAGATACAGACGGCGCGGGTGCCCTCGATCAGCAACGCCACCACGGTGCTGCCGATGGTGTCGTCATGACGCCCGGCAATCACGGTCAACTCCTGACTCAAGCGACGATTGAGCCACAGCAGGCACTGACGTACTCCTTGGACCCGTTCCTCGAAATCGTTGCGCTCCGGCAATTCGGCGAGGCTGGCGACGATCAACCGGCTGGCAATGTCACCCCGCTGATACCCGCCCATTCCATCAGCGACGACCCACAAACCCTTGTCCGGATCATCCAGGAAAGCATCTTCATTGCGCGCTCGGGTTTTCCCGGGATCGGTGCGCGAAACACTGCGCCAGACGCCACTCTTCGACATCAGAGTTGCATCGGCATGCGGAAAGTACGGAGCACACCCATGTCGAACGGATTAGGTGCGCGCTGACTCATGAGCAGGTAGTTGGCGCGCAGCCCGCCCAGATCAGCTTTGAGTACCAGCACATCACGACCGATCAGATACTCGGTCTGCATCAGGTCCAGCAGTCTGAACAACGACCAGGGTCCCGTGTTTTTCTCGATCCCTATCGGACGCCCGACCATTGTGTCGAGCACCAGGCTTGTGCGTCCATCTTCGGCATCGACAGGCCATTTGAATGAGGCTGCGATGATCGGCCCATGTCGGTACTCCATGGTCTTGTCGCCAAACCTGAACTCGGCACGACTGATGGCGGGATCCAGCGAGTAAGGTTCCAGCTTGAATCGTACTTGCGGTTCGGAAGGATCTTCGGCAAAAAAGCTCTGGCGGATCACGTGTGCAGAGGCCATCTGATCGAGATAAACCCGGGAGATAGGCAGTGATTGTCCATCAACGGTTTTAAGACGATAACTACCCGGCACGCCGCTCACAAATGGACGCATGTAATTGTCAAAAAAACTGTCGACAAGGCCCTGCGCCCTGAAGAACTCGCGAAAGTCGCTGAGCGCCACATCACTGGAGCTGTGGGCGCTGAATGGATATCGCTTGTTAATCGACTTGCCGTAGAAGTTGTACAGCTCAGTCTGATAACGCTGGTTGACGAATCGATAAGCGTCATTGAGCACCAGACGCCAAGTGTCTTCGGCAATCGTGTTGAACCAGGTCCCGACCGGACGCGGCAAACGACCGGATGCCGTTCGCAAAATGCTCAGCGCGTCTCGCTGGCTACCCATGCGTGCCTTGGCCATTTCGTAAGCCGCCTGGTCCGGAGTGCCGGCCCGAGCCAGACTCGCCAACTGCGTCTGTAGCTCATTGAGCGCGTGCAGTACCGCAGTCAATTCAGCACTCGGGCCGTTGTTGGCATCCAGCAAACGATGCAAGGGTTCGAAACGACGTTGCAACGCCTTTCTCGCCGTATCGGGCAAATCACCGACCAATGTCCCGGAAGCCTTCGGAACCTTGGCGGCAGCGAGTTTGCCCAAATTACCACTCGTAAGCTTTGGCGCTGATGTCGCCGCTTCATCCAGGCTGTCGGCGATCGAAGGAATGCGCGTGTTCTCGCGAATTTGCACCAGCAGCTGCAGCACAGGGGAATTGGCAGACGTCATGCTGGCTAACTGTTCGGCAGCGCCCGCGGCGTCATCAATTGGTTCCAATGCGATCCGTCCGATGGCATCGCCCCAGACGTTGGCGTAATCACGAAAATACAATTGTTCCAGTTCGACCCTCAAGCGCCGCAGTTCCATGGCACTGACCTGCGAGCTCTCACCCAACACCCAGTTGTCGCGCAAAATATTCGTGACCAGCGCGCTACCTTGTACCGAAAAATACTGCTGATATCCGTTCAGGGTGTAGAACCCGGGGATCGTGGCATGGCTACCCGTCAACAGATCGCTTTGTGGTCCCAAATGTTGATCCAGGTGGTATTCGGGAAGCGTTCGAGCCTGATCACGAAGCGCCCGGTAAACCACGTTGGCCATGGATTCGCTGCGTAGTATTTGCCGCGCCTGAACGATCAATGAATCGTTAAGCGGGAAACTGAATGGTTGCTTCAGCAAGCGTTCGAGATGTCCTTCCAGGCGGCTTTGCACGGAGTTGTTTGCGGGGTACCGGCGGGACCAATCGCTGGCTATCCAATCTTTCAGCCATACCGTGTCGCGGCGATCGTTGAGACTCAGCATCAGGTATGCACGCAAACTATTGAGCAAATGCTCACGGTCCACCGGGCGGCTGCGAATCTGATCTTCCAACAGCGACGCCACCGATGGCAGCAGGTGCGATTCCAGCTCACGCTCGTAGGCTTTCATGATCACTGGATTGGCAGCTTCGCCTTGATACAAACCACCACGCTCCAGGTATGAAACGTCGCTGGCGATTGGGAATACCCGAGACGCAGCATGAATGGCATCAAGGTTTTGCAGAACCGACAGCACGTTATCTTGAGGGGTCAACGCCGATCGCTGATGTGTCCAGGTTTGCACCAGTGTACGCAGGCTTTCCAGTCGCTCATGGTTGGCCGAAAACCCGCCGGCCCACCACAAACCGAACAGGCTCAGCGCCGCGAGCGATGACATGTACAGCGTTCGCTGCCTCCAACAAACAAGGTTTCGCTCACGTTTGTCCAGTTGTACAGAATCTGCCTCGGGAAAAATGACCTGGTTGAACAGAGGGTTGATGAACCGTGGATAACCAACGAGCGAAGCCGCTCCATCGTTGTTCACGCCACCGTACGCAAGCGGTTTTGCTGATCGAGTGGCGCTGGTGAAGTAGAAACCGCGAAATGTACTTCCGCCCTGACTGCGCAAGGCCATTTCAATGAACTGGCAAAGGCCCTCGCCGACCAATCCCAGTTGATGCGGGTAGTCGAGGATACGACCTCGACAAAGAGGGTCGCGCTCCTGATGCATGCGCATGATCACTTGGCCATCGAGCCGATGCAGCAGCGCTTCGAACTCCATACGTACTGCACTCGGATCAGCCGTGCCCGGATCTTTGCTCAAGCTCACACCCAGAACTTGATCACTTTCATCCCGAGTCAGCTGATCAAAGAACTCATCAAAGCCAGGCTGCTGGTCCGCCTTGCTCAAAACCAGATAGACAGGCAGCTCGATATGCAGCTTTTGCTGCACCTCTTGCAAACGTGCACGCACATTACGCGCCAGCATCTGAAGAGCTTCGGAGTCATGAGCAAGGAGCATTTGCACCGGGAGAGTGACCAGAACACCATTGAGCGGGCGGGTCCGGCGGCGCTTGCGTAACAATCCCAGCAACGTAACCCAACCGTCAGCATCAACGTCGACATCCGGTTGGGTAAGGTAGCGTCCGGGCGTATCAATGAGTACGCCGCTTTCGGCGAAGTACCAGTCGCAAGGGCGTGCCTCCTGCGGCTGATCAATCAATTTACGATCAAGTTGGTTGAAGGGAAACTCCAGCCCGGAAACATTCAACAGTGTGGTTTTACCGCTCCCCTGAGGGCCGATCAGCAAGTACCACGGCAAATCGCGTCGCCCCCGCTCGCTGTGTTTGCGATAGAAACTCGATGTCTTGAGAATTTTACCCGCGTCCTTGAACCGCGCTCTCAGATCCCGGCGCTGTTCATCAATTCGCTGCTCGATCAGCGCACGATCCACGCCCTGCTCGCGCCCCTCGACTTGTTTTTGGACACCGCTGCGCCAGCTGACGTAAACCATGGTCAGCCCCCATACCAGAAACATCACACTGATACTCAGCAAGCGAGACGTCGGGCTTTCCCAGAATCTGAAATCATCTATCGCCAACAGTGGCCCGACATACCAGACCAGCAGTGCAGCCAACAGAACCGACAGCAGACTCCACACCCAGGTTTTGCGCAGAAAGGCGCCGGCTTTTGCGAACAAACTTGTCATCACTCGCGGCCCTTCCATGGTTGAAGCTGCGATCGAATCGCGGCCTGGTCAATTTGCTGGAGCGGTTGCAAAACGACAGCTCGCTGCTCACTCAAGACCCAGGCGAATCCCGAATACATCACCATCAGGCAAATCACGGTGATCAGCGCCATCATCCACCACGGCACGGTATGAATAAGTTTTTGCCGCTTGCCTTCATCGTTGCCGTCGCTGCGAGTTGCCCGTTCGTATGGAACATCTGCACGCAACAGGCGAATCTGCCGGAAAAGCGCATCACGAAGACTTTCAAGTTCCACAAGACCGCGCGCCTGAATTCGGTATTTACCCTCGAATCCCAGCGACAGGCACAGGTACATCAGTTCCAGCAACGACAGGTGCTTGACCGGGTTTTTCGACAATCGATCAAGCAGCTGGAAAAATTTTTCACCACCAGAGGTTTCATTGTGAAACCTGCTGAGAAGGTTCATTTGTGACCACTCGCTTTCCTTGCCCCATGCAGTCGTCACCACCGCCTCATCCACCACCGTGCAAAGCACATAACGTGCAGTTGAAACCTGGCTGCTTTCGACACCGGCACGCAATGCGCTGACCGCAAAGTGCTCCACTGCCGCGCTCAACCGCCGATTGAGGTTGGGCAGGTCTTCACCGTTAGCGCAATGCTTGAGCCGCACCACTTCCGAGAGCAGGCATGATGCCGACGCCACCAATGCGTTGCGGCTGACTTTGAAGGTGTCCTGCGGCGCCTGCCGAGCGGCGTAGATCATGCGGTCTTCGAGTTGCTCGAATTTCGGTGGGGCCACCGAATCAGTCAGTGGCCCGTGTGCCGGGCCACGGCCGAGACGGTCAAGCAGGACAGTTTTGTCATCCTGGGCGTATTGCATGTCCTTGATCATGTCGCTCAATTCCTGATGGCCCAGAACTTCAATTCCAGCTCCGCGAATTCACCGCTGACGTGAAACGCGAACCCACCAGAGCGTTCGAGTTGTGCCTGGTCTTCGGAGCCGAGTTCAACAATGAAATAGGTTTTGTTCGCGTGAAAGGCGATCTGACGCGGTGCCACGGGCAAGGGTCTGATTTTGAAACCCGGCAAATGCAGATTGACCAATTGGCGGATGCTCTCAACCGTGCCGATCTTGAGGTGCGCGGGCAATCGATGGCGCAGCTCTTCACTGTCGCAGTCGGCACTGGCAGCCAACACGAACGAAGCCGAACCCGCTAATTGGGTGTCATGCAGAGGGCAAACAATGATCCCGTACTGACGCGCCTGCATCGGCAACTCGATGGCATGCTGCTCCAGCACCATCGACAGCACCTGACGGATCGCCTCCATCAGCCTGCGAAAACTCGCACCCTGGTCACTGTGTTCATAACGGATATCCGCTCGCGGACGCTTACTGTCGCTGGAAAAAGTCGCCAGCTCGCCCAGCAGGGTCAATAGCGTGCAATACAACTCCTGCGGATGAACATGTTGCAGACTGAGATAGTGACGCAACAACGGCTCAGTACGATTGATCAATTGCAGCATCATGAAATCGCCGACCTCCGCACCTCCCACTTTCCCATTCGAACGGATCCTTTCAGCAAGGGTGTCACCCCGGTGGCCGAGCATGCTGATCACCTCTTTCAAGCACGACAGCAAGTAGCTCGATGAGTGCATCTGGATGTATGTCGGTACGAAATCCGGATCGAGACTGATGACCCCGTCGGGCGTGGTGTCGAGGACCCGGCAGATTTTCAATCTCACAAAACCCTGATCGTCTTGCTGCTCGCCAAGCAGTAAGCGAAAGTCTGGGCGAGCGCATTTGACCTGGCTTGCACCACCGTCACCGGCATTGGAGTCTGCAACCTCACGCTCATACGCGACATATCGCGCCAACACATCCGTCTGCTCCTGACGGCGGGCTTCGATGTGGTTGCCGGTCACCAGAGGCAACGCCAGATAAATCGCTGTATTGCCGGTATTCACAGGAACATCCAGCACCAGCGGTTGAGTGCTGCCACCCACTTCAAAAAGGCTGCCATCCGGCAGGACTCCCGAGGCACGGTTGACCACCAGTTTGCCCATATTGAGAAACTGCGAATCAACTTCCAGGCTCAGGAACCCCCAGGTGAAACTTCCCAGTAACTGAGTGCGGGACTTTATTTGATGGTCCAGATATCGATCGTTGTGCTGGAAGTGCTGCGGACGCAGCAACATTCCCTCCTGCCATATGACTTTATGGAAGTTCATGCTCAATTGTCCGCCTGTACAAACGCTTCGCTGCTGCCATGAATGCCGGCCTGATCAAGAGTCAGGTCGATGTGGGTGACGCCTCCCGTTGTGATTGGCACGGTGTAGCGCCATCGGGTTTCCGATAGATCGCGGTAGGCGGCGAGAATGCCTACGTAACGGCTTTGCGATTGCACGCTGAGCTTGAGTTCATGATGTTCGCCGGGACGCAGTTGCAACTCTTCACTTGCCACCAGGTCCGGGGCCAGGGACTTCGCGGCTCGTTCATAGAGGCTGAAAAAGTCGGCACTCTCGAATGCAACCGGGTGCTTGAGCTCAAAAAGACGCACGACAATCGGTGAAGGACGACCGTTGATGTCCGGGTTCAGCTGGTCACTCGCGGACAGCTTCAGATTGATTTTCGACAACGAGGAATACGGTGATAGCGAAGCGCATGCGGTCAATAGCATGAGCGCGGTCAGCGCGGTCAGCGCCTTGATAAAAACAGTCGAACGCCGAAACATGCCTGTCATCCCTGAAGGTCGTTGTGGAGGGTAGAGATCAAACGAATCTGCTCTTCATAGGCTTGGGAAAAGTCACGGGCCAACAAACGTTCAGTCCATTCACCATCCTGAAGCAGCGCCTGGTGATAACGGCCATAGGCTTTCCAGCGACTGCCAGAGGTTCCCAGCAATGACTTGCTTTCACGCTCGAAACGAAGCGTCAGTTGCTGCGGTGAAAAATGTTCTACGGCACCCTTGACCGCCGCGCGGCTGGCGGCGAGCAAAGCCACCTGGTGCGCCTGAAGGTCGCGGAAAGCGCGGGAGATGGCTTGATCTGCCGGTAACTGACCTGACTTGTTGGCCAGCAACATGCCCAACAGCTCTTCGGTATCGATCCCATACTTGAGCGGGTTTGAATGGATACCCTGCAATGTCGTCTGCGCCAGCCGAAGCTCGTTTTTCAGTTCGTTGCGGGTGCGCAGGCTTTGCTGTAAGCCACCGATGCTCTGCTTGAGCAATTGCGCGGCTCTCAAGGCCAACGCTTCGCGGGCGCCAGTCTCGAGACCGTCGAGCTCCACGCCCAGCGCAGTACCAAAACGCTTCTAGAAATCTTCAGTCAGGCGCTCGGCAGGTTTGTGAGTCGTTAGCGGTTCAGATGCCTGAGGGGCATCAACCAACTGCGGCACTCTCATGTTTTCCATGTCGATGCGTGCAAAGTCAGCACATTGCATCGGCTCCTGAAAAATCGTATCGAGAGCCGTGAACTCGTCCAAGTCGAAGGCAACACGTTGCTGCTGATCCACGGCACTCAACGGATCGAAATTGAGGAAGACTTCATCAGGAATGATGTTGGCTGTCGTTCGCGGCCTGCTGGCCTGGGTTTCAAATGCCGTGGACAAGTCATTGAGTCGCGCACGGATTTCGAAATCACCCAGCAGATAAACGCTGCCGGTTTCGATAGGCATCGCTTTATCTTTGGGCAGTTGTGTACCGGTTGAGCAGTCCTGAATACCGTTGCTGCTGATATCGGTCAGGAAGAACGCATTGTCGCGGCAGCTGATCAAGGCGTGTCGGCTGGAAAGGTGACGCTTGCGGTCCGGAATGATCCAGTCGCAATCCTCACCTCGGCCGATCATTCCGCCTGACGGGGTGAAGGTTTTCTGGCACAAATCTGTCGGTACGAACTGCTTGCTGCTCAGTATTTCGAGAACCAGCTCCATCTTGTTGATGCTCCTTGCAGTCACTGGCCGCGATGGGCCGCATGCGGATCACCCAAGGGGCGATAGGTGTTGTCGTTGAATTTGTAATTACCACCGCAACCAACCACGCCGCTTACAACGACGAAAGTCAGCAAGACGGCAGGCCAGTAGCGAACAGGCATGCGGAGTCTCCGAAGAACTGAAAAAGAAAGTGAGTGCAGGCAATCGAATCGGCAACCGTGACGGCGCGCTATCCATCGAGATCCCCAGCGCAAATGTTCAAGCGCCCCAGCCGGTACAGCAGCGTGCGGCGCGGCAACCCGAGTTCACGGGCGGTGCGCGTCTGATTACCGTGGTTTTTGCGCAGGCAATCGATCATCAGGTTGCGTTCGAATCGCGCCAGCCGTTCGCGCAGGTGCAGGCTTTTGTCTTCAGCATGCAGGCCCATGGGCAGGCAAAAATGCCCCGGCAACAATTCGCCGCCGTCACACAAGAGCAGGGCTCGCTCTACCATTGCTTTGAGCTCACGCACGTTGCCTGGAAAGGTATATGCAGCCAGATGGCCAAGCGCCGCATCGGACCAAAGCACCGCATCCCGTTGCAGGAGTGCACAAGCCTTGTCCGCGAAGTAACGAGCCAGGTCGAGAATGTCGCCTTCACGCTGGCGCAAAGCCGGCAACTCGATCGGAAACTGCGCGAGGCGGTAGTACAAGTCCTCGCGAAACTTGCCTTCGCTGACCAACAACGACAAATCCCGGTGCGTCGCCGCAATAATCCGCACATCGACTTTATGGGTGTCGTTGCAACCCAACGGTCGAATCTCTCCCTCCTGCAAAACCCGCAACAATTTGGCCTGCAGAGACAACGGCATGTCGCCGACTTCATCAAGAAACAAGGTGCCGCCGTTAGCCGCATCGAACAGGCCGGGACGATCCCGGTCGGCGCCGGTGAACGCACCTTTGCGATAGCCAAACAACTCACTCTCCAACAGGGTCTCGGCGAATGCCGCACAGTTCTGCACGATGAATGCCTGAGTGCGTCGAGGCCCAGCCGCGTGGATGGCTCGCGCGACTACTTCCTTGCCGGTACCGGTCTCACCCAGCAACAGTACGGTATAGGGGCTATGAACGACCTTGTTGATCAGGGAATAGGTGCGACGCATGGCGGGGCTTTTACCGATCAGTCCATAACCACTGGCATTCGGGATACTGACCGGCACAGGCCGCGTGTTGCCGCCAGGTTGGCGCAAGCGCTGCAACAGTTGTGTCTGGCGCAGTGCGAACGCTCCTAACTGACCAAGGGAGCCGGCGAATCCCTGCAGTTCAATCGATCGATGGCTGGCACACAGCACTAAACCCTCAACCGCTTTTCGTTGATTCAATAACGGCACACACAACAACGATTGCCAGGGTCTGGGCTGAAACGGCAGGAAATCCGTGTCATGCAGGCTGTCGCTCAATGAACCGAGACACACCACGCGGTTCTGGCGCAGCGCAAAGTGCAGCAATGCTCGATCACTGTAATCCGCCTGCAAACTCGAGCCGGCCCGGGGTTGCAGAATTCCGTCGAGGCACTCGCTGTTGAGCCCGAGGGCGTTGTGAGTCGGGTCCAGAAGGTATAACTGCGCCAACTCGCAACCACTCAGTTGCGTGACCCCGCGCAAGAAATCCCCCAGCAACTCGTCGCCATCTGCCGCCCGTGACAACCCGGAGAACTGCTCCACCAGGGCCTCGGCGTACACCAACGGCTGCTTCAGGTTCGCGAGCATCGCCCCCATTTCAGACAAACTCGCAGACAACACAGGCATCGGCATCCAGCGTCGCATGGACATGCCTGAGGGACTGTCCTGTAGCCATCGAATCGAGTACACGATCGGCTATTCGAGGCAGTACATGCAGATCCAACAAGTGGTCAATAAAGCGCGCACCGCTGTCGCTTTGAATACAGCGCTCGGCCAGGTGATCGACGAGGCTTTGTCCGTAGGTGAAACCCAGCTTGCGACGGTGCATGCGCTCGCCCAAACGGTCGAGTTTCATTTCAATCAACTCGCGCAGTACCGACCCGCCAACGGGGTAATAAGGCACGACACGCATGCGCGCCAACAATGCCGGTTTGAAATGCTGGCTGAGGATAGGCTCAATGGCTTGCTCCAACACTTGTGCGGCGGGCCGCCCGGCATCTTTGCAAAGCTCGCTGATCTGCTCACTGCCCAGATTCGAGGTCATCAGGATCAGCGTATTGCGAAAGTCGATTTCCCGTCCTTCACCATCGTTGACCACGCCTTTGTCGAATATCTGGTAGAACAGGTTGAGGACGTCTGGATCGGCTTTCTCGACCTCATCCAGCAATACAACCGAATACGGCTTCTGACGTACTGCTTCAGTGAGCATGCCGCCTTCACCGTAACCGACATAACCGGGGGGCGAACCGATCAGGCGCGAAACTGTGTGTTTTTCCTGAAATTCAGACATGTTGATGGTGGTGATAAAACGATCACCGCCATACATCAGGTCTGCGAGCGCCAACGCAGTTTCGGTTTTGCCGACACCACTCGGACCTACCAACAGAAACACACCTACCGGTGTGTCTGGCCTGTGCAGCCCGGCAGCCGTTGCGCGCATTGCACGATCCAATGCCTCAATGGCGGGTTCCTGACCACGAATACGCTTGTGCAGGTCATTGGCAAAACCGGCGACCTTGGCATTGTGCTCTCGGGCCAGCTGCGTAAGAGGCACACCGGTCCAAGCACTCACCACTTCGGCTACCAGGCGCGGACACACTTCAAAACTCACCAGTCGTTCATTGCCCTGCGCTTCGATCAGAGCACGATGAGACTCAGTGAGAGCCGCCTCCAACGTCGCCACACATTGGATTTCATCGGCGTGCCGTTCGGAGCATTCGCCACCCTCGTCGATGCCAATCGCAGCCCGCGCCTGGAACAGTTGCCGGCGTAGATTCAACACAGACTCGGCCATGCCGACCTGCTTGAGCCATCGGGTTTGCAGCGCTGCTGTTTCCACTTCGAGATCGTGCAGGTGCGCTTCCAGAGCGTGCAAGGATTGATGATCGATCAACACACCCGCTTCGGCATCGCGGCGTAGCGCCTGGCGTTTTCGCTCACTTTCCGCCAGCTCGGCCTGCAACTGTTGCAGGCTTTGCGGGGCAGCGGCCAAGCTGATACGGACTCGGGCGCATGCCGTGTCGAGAACGTCGATCGCCTTGTCTGGCAACTGCCTGCCCGTAAGGTAACGAGCAGACAATTGCGCGGCCGCCACCACGGCATCATCGCGCAAATAGATTCCGTGGCTTTTTTCATACACAACGGCGAGGCCACGAAGAATCGTCACGGCTTCGCTGACGGAGGGCTCAAGCAATTGCACCGGCTGGAAACGGCGGGCCAGTGCAGGATCTTTTTCGAAGTATTTTTTGTACTCGGTCCAAGTGGTTGCCGCGATGGTTCGCAATTCGCCTCGGGCCAGCGCCGGCTTCAGCAGATTGGCCGCATCGGAGCCACCGGCAGTGCCGCCAGCGCCGATCAGGGTATGCGCCTCGTCGATAAACAGAATGATCGGTCGGGGCGATCCCCTGACCTCATCGATTACACCTTTGAGGCGCCGTTCGAACTCACCTTTTACGCTTGCACCGGCTTGCAACAAGCCCATATCCAGCGACATCAACTCGACACCGCGCAACTCCGGCGGTACGTCACCGGCAACGATTCGCAAGGCCAGACCTTCAACGACAGCCGTTTTACCGACGCCCGCGTCACCCACCACAATCGGGTTGTTTTTACGGCGGCGGGCGAGGATGTCGATCATCTGGCGGATCGCATCGTCGCGACACAAAACCGGGTCCAGATCGTTGTCACGGGCCTGCTGAGTCAGGTTATGGGTAAATCGCTCCAACAGTGACTCACCGCCCTTGGCTATGTGATTGGTGGCGTGCTGCGGTTGCTCCGACAACGCACACTCCCTCAGCCGCTCGGCGTTCAGCCTGGCGAGCAAAAGTTGATAACGACTGCCGGCGTAACGCATTGGATTACGTAGCAGTGCGAGAATCAGCGCGGCCTGGTCTATCTGGCTGCGCCCCAATTCGAGATTCGCCACCAGCAAAGCATCCTGCAGCCATTGCACCAGCTCTGGAGCGAACACCGGGTTGCGTGAAGCGCTATGCTCGGCCGGCAAATGCAAAGCCCTGATCAGCTCCCCCGCATCGACTTCAGCGTCTTGCAATGCACGGCCGAGCAAACCTTGCGGACGCTCCAGCAAGGCCAGAAGCAAGTCCTCGATGAGCACTTTGCCGGCGCCACGTCCGACGCAACGTTCGGCAGCGCTTTCCAGATCACGGCGGCTTTGGGCGTCCAGCGCCTGAATGAGTTGTTGCAGGTCCACGTTGATCATCAGTCACGTCCTTAATGAATGTTGCTGCCCAGGGTCACAAGACCGTCGGCGTGCTCACGCCCTACCCAACTGGTCCACCCCAGGCGGCAGGCGCTCCGCTCGCCTATGCGAAATTCGTGGATCTCTTCCTGGCGCAGCAGCAGGCGAATGTCGTAGTCGAGCGGATCTCGCAGGGTGAACCGAACCAGTGCACACAGGGGTTGATAGCCGAAACCGACCGGCAGAAATTCATGAAAGCGTTGCCAGTCGAGCTCACGGATATGAATCCGAAACTTGCCGCTGCGATCACGAACGTATTCGCCCAGTACCAGATCCTCGCCCAGCGTGCTGTTGGCACGACCAAGGCGATTGCGTTGCTCATGCAGAATGTCGACGCGACGCTCAACGCATTGCTCGATGAAAATCTCGGCGTGCTTGAAGTAATAACGCAGCACGGATTCGATCAGGGCTGCCGAGTGGGCACGCAAACTGAGGAGCCCGAGGTAGGGCAAAAGACGTTTCCAGTTCAGCTCGCCAGCCTTGCGGATTTCAGCTCCACCCAGACCGATCAGAGCAAACAGTTGCGCCGAAAAAGGGTCGATGGCGCCGCTCTTGAAGCCGGCGCGATACCGGTATTTGCGCCATATCGGCAACATCAATCGCTGCAGCCGATGGTGAAAAAGATCGAGGAAGCTGCGAGTCGCGTTACCGTCTTCGCTGTCACCCAAGGCCTGCTCGACATAGAACGCAGGCAGGGGTGAACCGGAGCCTGTCAGGCTGATCAGGTTGAAACGCAATCGCGCTCGCAACTGCCCGTGCTCCTGAAAAAACTCCACGCGGTCGACGTCACTGCCCGGGAAACCCAAGCTTGGATTGGCCTGGAACTCCAACTGCTCGTACAGTTCTTCTTCGCTCATGCAGGGGTGCGCCTCGCGCAGCCGATCCATGACGGCCAGCACCGCCTGGAACAGCGAATACTCGCGTATGACTTGACTCAGCCTACTCAAAGGAGAGGCTGCAGACCCATGCGGGGTAGCCATTGGTACACCTCTCCCTGTGTGCTGATGACCCGCAGCTCGTGATACGAATTGAGGCTGGCATAAAGCGCAAAAAACTCATTGAGGACCGAGGCGAACACAAACAGATCGCCTTCGCCGATATACCCTTGCGGATCGATGGTCAGCTCCGTTCGCAAACCCCGAACCGGTAATCCTCGGTGCAATCTGTCGACGTGCTGATGCTTGATCGACTTCAGCCCACCGAGCAGTCGCTTGCTGATTTTTTCAGCGTGCTGGTCGTAGTAGCGGGGCAAGTCATACGTTTGGAGAATCACTTTCAGTGCATTGACGTCCGCCAGGGACAGGTAGTTGAGCGACATGTTGCTGATCAACTTCCAGAGAAAGTCCCGATTGAGCGGTGGCGCAAAACACGCGGTGACCGGTGTGATGTTGCGAAAGCTCAAACACTCAGGTGTCCGTTCGCAGGCTTGATTGATGTCACCGAGCTTGAGTTTGCGCGCAAGGTTCTGGTTGGTGCAGACCAGCTCAATCGAAAGGGTTTCCTGCACGTCGGCAGGGTGCGTGCCGAAGCTTAAGTAAGTGTCGAGGCCGTCGTGCACCAAGGACGGCCGCTGGCGCACGCTGTAATGCGGCCGCCGGGTCGGCACATCGAAGCTGGGATCATGCTCGAACGATTCAAACGGCACATACTGGCGATAACCCAATCCACCCGGCCGCCAGCCGGTAACGGTTTCCACTGAGTACACACCGCAGCTTTGCTGGTTATACCGGGCAGGCAAAAGCAGGTATTCATCCTGTTTGCCGTCGAGTCGTACCGGCATCGCATCGTGTTTGAACAAATTTACGATGGGTGTGCAGTGAAGCTTCACGTTATCAAGGGTCGGACGCAGTCGTTGCAATGCGCTTTTGCGAATATCGAAGCGCAACTCCAAACCTCGCACTTGCTTGATGCTTTCTTCAGGCAAGGTCTTGAGCAGGTCGAGACCATTGATATCGACGAACAGGAATTTATCCTGAAAAGCGAAATACTCCTGCAGGTAGCGATAACCGCGGAAGGTATTCAGCGGATATGGCATCAACGCTTCGCCTTCGGCAAAACCCACCGGTTGCACACACTCATCTGCTAGCTGCAATGTCATTGGCAGATCATTGGCCCCGACAAGCGGCTCACCCGTCCCATCCAGCGGAATCAACTCGACACCTTGCAGATTCCGCAAAAGGCTCAGATACAGCATTTGGCTGATGTAACGTTCGCCAGCAAAGTGCAGGCGCAAGCGGCGCAACTGCAACTCGCCCAGATGACCGTCAGCCGTCAATTGCAGCCGCAGGCTCAACAGCGAACCATCACCCTTGACGGAGTGGCTCAACCCAACGAGATCCAGCGCTGTCACTTCGGTGGCATAGCACGTGCGAAAACGGCAACGCACGTCTTCGATCGGTACGCTCTCCACTGGCGTGTCGCGCGCAACCGTCAACGCAGGCTCCGAACGTGCCAGGGGACTGAATTGCAACATGCTGAAGGCCGGAACCGGCCGCATGTAATTGGGCCATAGCAGTTGCATCAACGAATGGCTGAGCTCAGGCAATTCGTCGTCGAGCTTTTGTCGCAAACGTCCGGTCAGAAAGGCAAAACCTTCCAGCAAACGCTCCACATCAGGGTCTTGCCCGGTCTGCCCCAGGTAAGAAGACAATGCCGGATTGCGCTCGGCAAATCGACGACCCAACTGGCGAAGCGCGGTGAGTTCACTTTGGTAGTAGTGATTAAATGACATGGCGAGCTCCAGATATCATTGGCTCACCATGACCTGACCATTGCCATCCAAGCGGGCGGCAAAACTGACCTGACACTTGAAACCATCGACCTCCAGCAAGCCTTCAATACAGAAGCCCAAACGAAGCAGATCGTGTTGCTGTAATTGAGAGTACACACGCACATTGCTCAATCGCGGCTCGTAGGCTTCGATAAATCGTTCGATGTGCAAACGGGCGCGATTCAAGGAGTCGTGCAGGCTCAGGCGCATGTCATTGAGATCCGGTAATCCGTAATCTGCCAGCGTCTGCACACTGCCTGCACGGGTGCTGAGCATCTTGGCCAGATGAGCAGCCACGGACGCCATGGCAGAGTTTTCCAGACTCCATCCATCACGTTTGGCTGCATCGCCATTCAGGCGTTCGAAGAGGCTGCCGTATCCGGCCATGGGTCAGTTCCGCCTACTCTTTGTCCAGTTTGCCAACCAGAGAAAGGGTGAAGTCGGCCCCCATGTACTTGAAGTGCGGGCGCACGTTGAGGCTGACGCGGTACCAACCGGGCTCGCCATCCACATCGCTGACAGTGACTTGAGCCGCCCGCAGTGGTCGCCGGCCGCGCACTTCGGCACTCGGGTTTTCCTGATCGGCTACGTACTGGCGAATCCACTTGTTGAGTTCCAGCTCGAGGTCGGTCCGCTCTTTCCACGATCCCAGTTGCTCGCGCTGGAGAACCTTCAGATAGTGGGCCAGCCGATTGACGATCATCATGTAGGGCAGTTGCGTGCCGAGTTTGTAGTTCAGTTCGGCAACCTTGCCTTCGGCGCTGATGCCGAAGTGCTTGGGCTTCTGTACGGAACTGGCGGAGAAAAAAGCGGCGTTATCACTGCCCTTGCGCATTGTCAGGGCGATGAAGCCTTCCTCGGCCAGCTCGAATTCACGACGGTCGGACACCAGCACTTCGGTTGGAATCTTGGTTTCGATTTCGCCCATGCTTTCGAAGTGATGCAACGGCAGATCTTCAACCGCACCGCCGCTCTGTGGACCGACGATGTTCGGACACCAGCGAAACTTCGCAAAGCTATCAGTCAACCGGGTGCCAAATGCGAATGCCGTATTACCCCATAGATAGTGCTCATGACTGTTGGCGACAGTTTCTTTGTAGACGAACGATTTGACCGGATTTTCTTCCGGGTCGTAGGGGGTGCGCAGCAGGAAGCGCGGCACGGTCAGGCCAATGTAGCGGGCGTCTTCTGACTGGCGGAAGCTTTGCCATTTGGCGAATTGCGGGCCTTCGAAATGATCCTTGAGGTCTTTCAGGTCCGGCAGGCCGGTAAAGCTGTCCAGACCAAAAAACTCCGGACCGGCCGCGGCAATGAATGGCGTATGGGACATGCAGGCAACGCTGGCCACGTATTGCATCAACTTCACATCCGGTGAACTGGGGGACATGAAGTAATTGGCGATGATTGCGCCGACGGGCTGGCCACCGAACTGACCATATTCCGCGGTGTAGATGTGCTTGTAGAGGCCGGCTTGCATCACTTCCGGTGAATCTTCGAAATCGTCCAGCAAGTCGGCTTTGGACACGTTGAGGATCTCGATCTTGATGTTCTCGCGGAAGTTGGTGCGATCAACCAACAACTGCAAACCACGCCAGCAAGACTCCAAAGACTGGAAGTCCGGGTGGTGAAGAATTTCATCCATCTGCTGGCCAAGCCTGGCATCGATCTCGGCAATCATTCGGTCGACCATGGCCTTTTTTACCGGTTCACCGCTGTTCTTTGGCTTGAGTAACTCCTCTATAAAAGCCGACACGCCGCGCTTGGCAATGTCATAGGCCTCATCGTCCGGGGTCAGGCGGGTTTGGGCAATGATGCTGTCGAGCAGACTGTTTTCACGGCTCTCGGTGTTTTGCTGTTGTGCTGCATGGGTACTCATGTGGCTTCCTTGGCGGCAGTGAGATCAGGCTCGCTCGGTTGTGGCATCCAGTCCCAGCTCGGCCAATACGCGGCTGCGGGATTCGTCGTTGGCAAGCACACCTTCGATGGCTTTACGGAAAGCAGGCGCGTTACCCAGCGGGCCTTTGAGGGCCACCAGCGCGTTACGCAGTTCCATCAGTTTTTTCAGTTCCGGGACTTGTTCGACCAGGCTGGCCGGATTGAAGTCTTTCATCGAGCCGATGCGCAGACCCACGGCCAACTCTTCAGTACCGTCGTCCTGAAGCCGGTTCGGCACGCTCAAGGTGACCTGCAACTCTTGCTTTGCGAGCACCTCATCGAAGGTCATCTTGTCGATGCTTATCGGTTTGCGGTCTTCAACTTTTCGCTCGTCCTTACGCTGGGTGTAGTCACCGATCGCCACCAGTTTGAGCGGCAATTCGATTTCTTCCTGAGCGCCCCCTATGGCGGGCTTGAACGTTACGTTGATGCGTTCCTTTGGGGCTACCGAGCCTTCTTTGGCCATGGCTATTCTCCTTGCGGTTTTGGCCCGGAGGCCTAGTCGAGTGCCACTTCAAGATCGAGGTGGCACAACCTGCGATAAATCTCTTCCTTGCATTCGCGCACCGCATGACTCTGCGGCAACAACTCGCAGCAGCTGTGCAGCAACTGCAACACTTGCAGCGCAAGTGCCGGCTCCCAGGTTTGCAGGCCTGCATCGCGTAATGTCTGGTCGAGGTTTTCAAGTTGGGTCTTGGCCAATTCGTATTTCCTGGCCTTGAAGCACAGCTGCGCGAGGGTGAACTGCCAGAAAAACCGAACGCGCCCACCTTGGGCGCTTTGCATGTGCTGCTTGAGGATTTGCACCGCCGTCTTGAGGCCGTCCTTGTGCAGGATCGGCAAGACGTCTTCCAGCGCCAGTTCCCAGGCAGGCTGGGTGTCGACGACTTCGGCCTTGCGCGGCGCGCTGGGGTTTTGCAAATGCGGCATCACGAAGGCGCTGATCCAGGCGCGGGTGGCAGGATTGGCGAACGGTGCGCCGTCATGGAAACGCAATTCGATAATGGCTGGCAGGCGCTGAATCAACAGCGCGAAATGAATTTCCACTTCGCGCATGGCCATTTCTGCATTAAGGCCTTGGAGGCACTCCCAAACCATTCGCTGACCGTCGAACCAGAACGGTGCCTTCGCCAGGCTTGCCTCCAAACCGACCAGCAGGTCGGCGTACTTCGCTTGGTCGTGATGGTCTTGAAAGGTTTTTAGCTTGTCGGCCGGCAAGCCACGCAAAACGGTGATTTGATCGGCATTACGCTCTGGCAAGGTTTCAATGGGCAGCCAAAGCAGCGTGCGATTGAGGCGCAGCGCGCGCAGGTCAGTGGCATTTTGCTTGAGCCACCAGGCGCACAAAGGGAGGGCGTTTTCTTGCTGGGCACGCAAGGCCTTGTGGGCTTCTTTCTCGTTATCGATCGGTGCGCCGGGGGTGAATAGCTGTGTGGCGGCCTGCTTGACCTGGGCCATCGCGGCGCTCACTACACCAGGTTCCGGTTGATTGTCGGCGGCACGCTGGACCCTGTTTTTCAAGCGACGGGAGATCGGCAACAGTAACGGGGCTTCGTCGCCCAGCTGCTCGGTGCAAGCAGCGTCGAGGCCTTCCAGATGCTCCACCAGACGGCGGAACAGCGGAAGTTGCTCCTTGATCGCGATGTTTTCGTTCAACACCTGCTCAAGACGCGGCACCAACCAATTGATGGCAGCGCAGCGGGTGCGGGATTTTTGCGGGTAAATCTCGGCCCAGTGGTTTTCACACAAGTGATGCAGTAAACCGAGACCGGCCAGCAGACCCGGGAAGGATTCACCCTGGTAGAGCGCCCAGGTCAGCCAAGCACCAACGCGCAAATCCTTGGAATGGCTGCGAAGTACGTTCTCGCTGGTTTCGCGGATCATCAGCCAGTCGATCTGACCGCTTTCATGCATGGATTGGGCTTTACCCAACTCACTTTCCAATGCCTCGTATTCACTTGAATAACGGGCATCATCGCCTGCGAATTTCTCTGCGAACACTGGCGACCTGGCAAGATCAAGGTAATGCGCCGAAAGCTTGCTGGAATAGGTCATATGAACTTACAACTTGCGTGCACAAGTTTTATTGCAACCTGATGCCAATCTACAGCTGGAATTCTGGGCAAAGGTCTCGACTCCGTGTTGAGCAAACGCGCTTCCGTTCAAGGGTCGAGAACTTACTTTGTTGACGAAGAACATGTCTGTAGGAGGATTCGCCACTTAGGTGCGACTGATCCTTCAGTCATGTAAGACAGGCAAGAGCGCCATTGTCTGCGGTTACGCCGTCGACCAGTTTGTGCATCCAGACACCGCTTGGTAACTTGATGACCTGTTAACTAATCAAGCAATTAACAACCCCGATTGGTGTGTTCTTCACCTTCGGGGTTTTTCTCGTTCCGGCGCCCGGCACACAGTTGGGAGCACAAAACCCAACACAGTTAACTTCCCTGTTTCCGCAACGCGTGTAGGACGCGTCCGATTTGATCTTTTGGGTCATGCGGTCCACCTGTGCCTCGGTACTTTGCACAAGTACAACTTGATGAGTCATCCAAGGAGCGAATTGTCAGGGAGACAATTGATGTTTTTATGGCACATGGTGCCTACGTGGCACGAGATAGAAAACCGAATCACTCGAGAGATGGGTTACCAGGGAGGCGCCCGGTATCGCACTCACTTTAACGAACCCGCTCCCTCCCTCTCGCTCAATATCCGTCGGATCAACAGCGTCAGGTCTGCCTTCATTGAGGCTGAGTGGGAAGCGGCTCGCTTATTGAGACAACGCTTCGCTGACATCGATATCGCCAGCGTCCTTAACGAGTTGATCGAAGTCGTCGCTCAAATGGCGATGATCGTTGCCGGCAGTGTTTTGATCGGTGGGGCTATCGGCGCAGGGACCGGTGCATTCCTCGGAGGTGTAGGCGCCATCCCGATGGGCGCGGCTGGCGCTGCGATGGGCTTGCAAGTCAGCACGTGGATATTGGGCATACTGGGCCTGACGTCCATTGCCGAGTTCTTCACCGAAGGTCTGCCACGCATTGGCGACAATTACTGGCGTGGCATCCACATCGCGTGGAACGGCCCACGCAGTGAGGGAGGTTTAGACCCGTTCAGGCCGGATGATTCATCTGCCCGATACAGCGCCACCCAAGAGATTGCACGTGGCCATGTGGAGGTTGTCGTCCTGCTGCTGGGCGCCATCGTGGCTCACATCACCCGTGGTCGAGGCAATGCGGGCGTCCTCGCCCAGGAGATGCGAGCCAGCCCCAAAGGCGCGCGACTAGGCGAATGGATGCTCAAGCACGAAGACGCCCTGAAAAAACGCCCAGACCTGCAAACCTCAGCACCGCACCGGGGCGCTCTCAGCCATCAGGACCCTGCGCCACCGGCAAATCACCCACCAAACAAAGACAAAAACCCGCCCAGTGACAAGCCGAACGCGATGCCGCTTCATAAAGTCGAATGCTTCAAAGCGGACAAGCTGCCAGCGTCTAAAATCGGAGAATTCGAACGGCAGTTGAAGGGACAAGAAGACGGGCTGAATCGGCTGACGGTTGATGAGTATTTGGAGAATATTGCTAATCCGGTGAAGCGTAGTAGGGCGGCTGCGAAAACGGCTCGCAAAACTCTACAAATTAATCTACAAAAAAGATTCACTGAAGATTTTTTACAAACGATGGATATGCTTGATGCGGAAGAGGCCGCCATCAAAAAAGCAAAAATAACCATGGCAAATCTTGCGGGGCTACATAATCCCGATTTAACCGCAGGAGGCAAAGACATCATTACAGACTTTGGGGACAGGCAAGTTAACTCAAGTATAGGCCCGCAATGGAAGAAAAAAATTGAAAATTTAAAAGGTGCGGCTGAAAAAATACCCGCATCAATGAGGGATAAAACATTCCTGAATGTTAAATTACATAAATGCTAACAAATAAGGAAAGCTCACATGGATAAAGTTTTCGCTAGGTTTATAGAAAAATTTGGAGAGCCAACTGGTCGAGAGGAAGTGCCCCCATCCAGTATCGATCGCTATAAAGGCAAACTCCCTAACATTTTGTTGGAGTACTGGGCCGAGCACGGCTGGGGCGGTTACGGCAACGGAATTTTTTGGATAGTTAACCCCCAAGAATACGAAGGGGTAGTAGCATCATGGCTTGAAGGAACGAAATTTGAGGCTATTGACAACTACCACTTGATTGCCCGTAGTGCCTTTGGCAACTTATACTTCTGGGGAGAAAAAACGGGTGCTTCACTTGATATAACGAGCCATCTTTCTCGTTATTCTACACACACGTCTATATATACCGGAGACCTAATGGATAAGGGGTTTCAGTCTTTCCTGTTGTCGATTGATGTGGAGTTAAATGACTATGGCGACCTATTTCAACCAGCAATAAAAAAGCTCGGCCCCCTGCGTCACGACGAGATGTACGGCTTCGTTCCAGCGCTGATGTTCGGCGGCCCGGATACCCTCGATCATCTTGAGAAAGTGAAGGCGGTGGAACATCTAACACTTCTGAGCCAAATCGCCGAGCTTCAGCCTTACAGTTTTTCGGATCTGTAAAAGCTAGGCACGCATTCTGCTCGGCTGGGTGAATTTCAAGGGATTTTAAATGGACGAGATTTTTTCCATTTTTTTGGATACATTTGGTGGACCCGTTGATCGTCGGGAGGTACCGGCGTCGAGTATGAAACGCTATAGAGGCAAGCTTCCGAACCAACTGCTGGAATACTGGGACGAACATGGCTGGTGCGGTTACGCGGACGGCATCCTTTGGCTTGTAAACCCGCAAGAATATGAAGGAGTGGTGGCGTCCTGGCTTGAAGGAACAAAGTTTGAACAGTTTGACAACTACCACTTAATTGCTCGCGGTGCTTTTGGCGATCTTTACTTTTGGGGTGAAAAAACGGGAGCTTCGCTCAAGATCACGAGTGTCCTTTCACGCTATACAGCCCGAACATCTCTTTATGCAGAGGATGAAATGGACAAGGCACTTCGCTCCTTCATACTTTCCAGAAATGTGGACTCCAACGACTATGGCGACCTCTTCAAACCAGCAAAGAAAAAACTCGGCCCCCTACGCCACGACGAAATGTACGGCTTCGTTCCAGCCCTAATGTTCGGCGGCCCGGACACCCTCGATCATCTTGAGAAAGTGAAGGCGGTGGAACACCTCACCCTTCTCTCCCAAATCGCCGAGCTCCAGCCCTACAGTTTTTCGGATCTATAGACGGTGGGCTCCGGGGCTCGACTAGGAGTCGTTTTGATCGTTCCCACGCTCTGCGTGGGAATGCCGCCATGGATGCTCTGCGTCCACCTGTGACGCGGAGCGTCACGGGATTCATTCCCACGCAGAGCATGGGAACGATCAGGCGTGCACATTCGTTGTGTGTCTCGCAGATCAGAACGCCGGCACTACCGCGCCTTTGTACTTCTCAACGATGAACGCTTTCGCTTCCGGGCTGTGAAGTGCAGCCGCCAGTTTCTTCCTCTCTTTTGATCATTCCCACGCTCTGCGTGGGAATGCCGCCATGGACGCTCTGCGTCCACCTGTGACGCGGAGCGTCACGGGATTCATTCCCACGCAGAGCA